>JAKOXL010000040.1 GCA_029781045.1 Bacillota bacterium
TGAGTTCTTGCCCACCGTTCAGGAGATCTGCCGTCTTGTCTCCGGTCCGGTGAGTGCGGAGGTGATCAGCCTGGAGCCCCAGCAGATGTTGGCGGAGGCCCGTGAACTGGCCCAGCTGGCTCCTAATGTGGTGGTAAAGGTGCCCATGAGCGCCGCTGGTCTGGAAGTTGTGCATACTTTGGCGCGGGAAGGCATTAAGACTAATATGACCCTTATTTTCTCTGCCAACCAGGCCCTGCTGGCTGCCCGGGCTGGCGCCACCTATGTAAGCCCCTTTGTGGGACGGCTTGATGACATTGGCAACCCGGGAATGCCGATGGTGCAAGATATAGTTGAGGTCTTTGACATCCATGGTATTGAAACGGAAATTATCGCCGCCAGCGTGCGCCATCCGGAACACGTTTTGCAGGCAGCCCGTGCCGGTGCCCATATTGCCACCGTGCCCTATAAGGTGCTGTTGCAACTGATCAACCACCCTTTGACCGACATCGGCATTGATAAGTTCTTAGCCGATTGGAATAAACATACGTCAAAGAAATAACTGTGCACCCGATTGGCGGGCCGGCCAGCGGCCGGCCCCCACGCAAGTTTGCGAGGCACTATTGGTGTTTGTAGGGGCGTGGCGATGCCACGCCCGCTAACCATGTTTTGTGGGGCTCTACGCCCGAGCCAGCCGCTGATGAATCACGGTTGGTAAATTCCCAAGGGAGGAATAATCAATGGCTATGGAAAGAGAACTTGCCCTGGAGTTTGTGCGGGTGACCGAAGCTGCTGCCTTAGCCGCCGGCCGTTGGATGGGCCGAGGACAAAAGGATGCGGCCGATGCGGCAGCCGTTGATGCTATGCGTGCCATGCTGGATTCGGTTCATATCTGTGGCACGGTAGTTATCGGCGAAGGAGAGCTTGATGAGGCGCCCATGCTTTACATCGGCGAACGGGTCGGTTGTGCCGATGCCCCTTGTGTAGATATCGCCGTTGATCCGCTGGAAGGCACCAATCTGGTGGCTAAGGGGTTGCCCAACAGCATTGCTGTATTGGCGGTAGCCGAACAGGGTAAGTTGTTGCACGCCCCCGACATCTACATGCACAAGATTGCGGTGGGGCCCGAGGCGGCTGGTTGTATAGATATCGATGCCCCTATCAAGCAGAATCTGGAGGCTGTAGCCAAAGCCACCAACCGCAGGGTAAATGACTTGACGGTAGTTGTGTTGGATCGGCCGCGCCATGCACAGATAATTCGCGAGATCCGCGAAGCTGGGGCCCGTATTAAGCTGATCAGTGACGGTGACGTGGCCCCGGCCGTAGCCACCGCCATTCCCGGTAGCGGGGTGGATATGTTGCTGGGTATCGGCGGTGGGCCGGAGGGTGTTCTAGCGGCAGCGGCACTGAAGTGCCTTGGTGGTGAAATGCAGGCCCGCTTCTGGCCGGAAAATGAGGAGCAAACTGCCCGCGCCTTATCCATGGGTGTGCGCGATATTAACGCCGTTCTTACCCACGATGATCTGGTAAGGGGGAACGACGTTATCTTCGCTGCCACCGGTATTACCGATGGTGATCTACTACGGGGTGTGCGTTACGAGGGGAATAGGGCCCGCACCCATTCTCTGGTGATGCGCTCCAAGACCGGTACCATTCGTTTTATTGAGGCTGTGCATCGTCTAGATCTGAAACCGATGCTTAAAGATTTGCTAGCTCGTCAAGAATAGAAATGATAAATGTTCGTAGGGGCGAGGCGGTGCCTCGCCCGTCAGGGCGGGCATGTGGGTTTTGTACCCTAATGCAGAAGTCTCGCGTCAGACCTTGGTCTGGTTGCCTACGGGCCGGCCAGCGGCCGGCCCCTACGAAGCGAACAACCTATGCTGCGCTATATGAGTCACTTTCGGTTATGGCCCGCACTCCCGCATGTTCGTAGGGGCGAGGCGGTGCCTCGCCCGCCTGGGCGGGCATTTGGGTTTCGTACCTCAATGCAGAAGTCTCGCGTCAGACCTTGGTCTGGTTGCCTACGGGCCGGCCAGCGGCCGGCCCCTACGGAGGCGACAACCTATGCTTCGCTATGTGAATCACTCTCGGGCTATGGTCCGCTTTTCCTCACTTCTCTACCTTCACTCTTTATCCCCACTAAGTTTTCATCCATTATAAGTCTGAGCATCGCCAATCTAGACGAGGAAGTGATTGTTTGAATTACGATTTAGCCCAATTAGAAGAGAAAACTATTCAAGAGCTTTATGTCTTGGCTAAAGAACTGGAGATCGAGGGGTATTCGCGCCTCAAGAAGCGGGAACTGATTTTTGAAATCCTGAAGGCTGAAACGGAAAAGGACGGCTATATGTTTACCCACGGCATTCTGGATGTCTTGCCAGAAGGGTTCGGATTCTTGCGGGCCATAAACTATTTACCCAGCTCGGAAGACATCTACGTTTCACCCTCCCAGATCCGTCGTTTCGATCTAAAGACTGGCGACCAGGTTTATGGCAAGGTGCGTCACCCCAAAGACAATGAACGTTACTACGCGCTGCTGCATGTGGAGTCGGTTAACGGTTTCCAGCCCACCGCCGCCATACAGCGCATCGGTTTTGATGCCCTTACTCCCATATATCCAAAAGAAAGGCTTGTGCTGGAGCACGACCAAGCAGATATTAGTACGCGCCTGATGGACATTGTGGCGCCAGTGGGAAAGGGACAGCGGGGACTCATTGTGTCACCGCCTAAGGCAGGCAAGACCACTTTGCTCAAGCAGATCGCCAACGCCATTACGACCAACCATCCGGAAGTGCACTTGATTGTGCTGTTGCTGGATGAACGGCCGGAAGAAGTTACCGATATGCAACGTTCAGTGAAGGGCGATAGTGAGGTGGTATACTCCACCTTCGATGAGCTGCCGGAGAATCACGTGCGGGTGGCCGACATGGTAATCGAGCGGGCTAAACGTTTGGCCGAGCACAAGCGGGATGTGGTCATACTGATGGACAGCATCACCCGCTTGGCCCGTGCTAATAACTTGGTGGTGCCAGCGTCCGGGCGTTTGCTCAGTGGTGGTATGGATCCGGCGGCTCTCCATAAACCGAAGCGCTTTTTTGGTGCGGCCCGCAACTTCGAAGAAGGCGGTAGCTTGACCATTCTAGCCACCGCTTTGATTGACACGGGTAGCCGCATGGATGACGTTATCTATGAAGAGTTTAAAGGTACTGGTAACCTGGAGCTCCACCTAGATCGGCGGTTGGCGGAACGACGCCTGTTCCCCGCCATCGATATCCGTCGTTCCGGCACTCGACGGGAAGAGCTGCTCCTCAGCCCAGAAGAACTGCAGGCCGCCTATACACTGCGTAAGTTGGCCGATTGCCAGCAGAGTGCTGACTTTATGGAGGAGCTAATTAAGAATCTGCGTAAGTCGAAGGATAACGCCCAATTCTATGAAGTCTTGGCCGCCATGGCGGAGAAATAAATAAGAATCAGGCGCTCAGGTATCTCCGAGCGCCTTTGTTTATGGTAGCCTACAGGTCATCGTAGGGGCGAGGCGGTGTCTGGCCCGCCTGGGCGGGCATTTGGGTTTTGTACCCCAATGCAGAAGTCTCGCGTCAGACCTTGGTCTGCTGCCTACGGGCCGGCCAGCGGCCGGCCCCTACGAACAAACTGTATTACGGTGCATAACCCATTTTGAGGTCGTGACCCGTGTTCGAGACCTTCGTAGGGGCGAGGCGATGCCTCGCCCGCATTGACGGGAACTGGGGT
>JAKOXL010000053.1 GCA_029781045.1 Bacillota bacterium
CCTGGTTCAGCCTCCCGGCTATTAGCGTGATGGGAGCTCTCTTTCACAATTTGGGCCAGCTACTGGTGGCAGCCCTGATTGTGAGAACTCTAGGCATTTTTCTCTACCTGCCCCTGCTATTGCTGTCGGCCGGTCTAACAGGACTAGCGGTAGGATTCACTACCCTCGTCCTGCTACGAGCATTGTCTAAAACCAAACTGATCGCAATCCCCGAGCGTCTACGCTCCCTATTAGTTTGATGGCTAGCACGCGGTGAGGAGGATTCGGCATGTCATTATTCCAATGGAGTCAGTTAATAGCGGGGCTTAGAGAGGTCGAGAAGCTTATGCAACAGGCCCTGAGTTCTCGTCTAACCCTGCTGGAGGAGGCAGCCAAAGGGCTGGTGCTATCCGGTGGCAAACGGATTCGTCCTGCCTTAACTCTACTGGGAGCTGCTTTTGGCAGCAAGCAAGACCCAGCGGTAATTAGGACGGCCGCCGCCATCGAGCTGATCCATATGGCCACCCTAGTGCATGACGACATAATTGACCGCTCGCCTCTCCGCCGCGGACAACCGACAGTTTATGCCCTTCACGGTCAGGAAGTAGCAGTTTTCACTGGCGACTGGCTACTCGCTAAGGCATTGCTCTTACTGGCTGAGGCCAACGCTTCTCAGCGCATGGTGGAACTGGCGAAAGCCATGTTGCATATCTGCGAAGGGGAGGTTGGGCAGTTTGCCAGCCGCTACAAAAGGATTAGCATCTACAACTATTTACGCCGCATTCATGGTAAGACTGCTGCCCTTTTCAGCCTAAGTATAGCTGCAGGAGCTGAGCAAAACGGGGTGGCCGGAACAGTCTTACGAGCCTTAACCAGGTATGGCATCTTCTTTGGTATGGCCTTTCAAATCTACGATGACATACAGGATTACACCACCGACTGTTCCCGGCTAGGTAAACCGGTGGGATCAGATATTAGCAGTGGTATTTATACATTGCCACTACTCTACGCGCTGGAGGATGAGAAGGTGGCTACCCAACTACAATCACTCCTGACGCTTCCCGGAGACCAGCAACAGGTGGCAGCCATCGTTGATCTGGTTTGTAACAGTGACGGGCTGGCCCGCAGCCGCCAATTGCTGCAACGATACGTGGATAAGGCCCGCAGAGCGATTGTTGACCTGCCGGAAACGCCAGCCAAAACCGAACTGCTTTCCCTACCGGAACGATTGTTCTCTTATTAGAATGCAAAGGGCCGCAGCTCCCGTTGGAGCTGCGGCCCCGTCTATTTCCCCTAACTGAGCAGGGTCACAAGAAGGCTGGTGAGTTGGGCCATACCCTTGGGTATGGGGCGTATGTCCAACGACTCATCTAGACGATGAGCACCGCGGCCGTCGGTAATGCCAATACAAATGGCCGGCAACCCTTGCCCCAATGGCACATTGGCATCGGTACTGCTGGGCCCACTGCTGGGGGTAATACCTAAAGCCGTTAAGATATCCTTCGCTACTTGCACTAAGTAATGATCAGCAGCCAACGCTCCTCCCGGACGATCCCCTACTACTTCAATTCCCACCTGTACACCCTGGGTATGCCGGTGCAGTATTTCTCGCACCTGTTTCTCCAGTTGGGCCAAGCTGTTGCTACAGGTGGAACGCATGTCGATGTACATCTCCGCCTGCTGGGCGATGGTATTGACTGAGGTACCACCGGAGATGACCCCCACGTTATAGGTGGTGCGTGGTTGCTTAGGCACCTCCAACCGAGAAATGTCGGCAATCATACGGCCAAGGGCATGAATGGCGCTGGGCACGCCAAAATCGGCCCAACTATGGCCGCCGCCCGTCGTCACAATTACTCTGAGCCGACGACTAGCAATCCCCTCATGGATGACCGAGCCCAAGTTGCCGTCTACGGCCACAACCATGTCCACCTCTTGCCCATAACGGGCCATGGCGGCTTTCATCCCCCGCAAATCGCCCAGACCCTCTTCGCCAGCGGTGCCCACCAGTATTAGCCGGCCGTTAAGAGTAAGTTCCAGTTCCCGCAAGCAGGCTACCAGCTGAATCAACGCAGCCACCGCCGTTGAGTTATCTCGTATGCCGGGGGCGTGCAGTTCATGACCTTCTCGCCTAACCCGCACATCGGTTCCCGGAGGGAACACGGTGTCCAAATGGGCGGCTACTAGAACGGTGGGGCCTTCCTTCTGCCCTTGGACATGAGCATAGACGTTGGGAGTATCATCAACAAACACCTCGGTTAGACCCAACTCCCGCCAACGCTTAGCCACGTATTCAGCTCTTTCCCGTTCCTGGAAAGGAGGTGCCGCCACCTCACATACGGCGATGTTCTCCTGCACCATATCTTCTAAATGCTCTTGGTAGTAGTTCTCCAACTTCCGTAAAAGCCGTTCATCAAACATATATCAGTCTCCTTCACTATATTGCTTGTAAGATACATTCAACATAACCCTTCAGACCCCTCTTATGTAAGCGCAAAGAGATGATAGAATGAATTTGGAGGTGTTAAGAATGCAAATAGGCGTCCTGGTTTTTGACGGTGTGGAAGAGTTGGATTTTGTGGGTCCCTGGGAAGTCTTATCTTATGCTAATAAGCTGAGACCGGGGAGTGTCACTATGCATCTTGTTGGTACCCATTCCCCCATCCAAGCCTTTAACAAACTGAAGGTGCTGCCCGACTGGACACTAGATAACTGCCCTCCCCTGGATATCTTGGTACTTCCGGGTGGAAAAGGCCGTCTTCGCGAAATGCACAACCCAGCGATTCTAGAGTTCGTACGACAACAGTATCCCAACCTGCGCTGGCTCACTTCTGTTTGCACCGGAGCCTTCTTCTTGGCGGAGGCGGGTTTCTTGCAAGGCAAGAGGGCTACTACCCATTTTTCCGCCCTGGAGGAACTGGCCGGCTATCCGGGAATCCAGGTGGAAAGAGAAAGGATTGTTCATGACGGCAACATCATCTCCGTTGCAGGTGTCGCCTCTGGGCTAGATCTAGGTTTCTACTTGTTGAAACTGCTTTTCGGGGACGAGTTGGCTAATCAAGTGGCTACCAATATAGAGTACCATCGCATCTAGGGCTGCGGGCTCTGGTAATGGTGGATAACATACAGGGCCATTATACAGCCCGTTAACCACACACCGCCGGCTGCGTAGCCGGCTATCACGTCGCTGGCGAAATGAACTCCCAAATAGATGCGGCTGACACCGATGGTAACAGCCAACAGCCATGCGCAGACTGCCAACAGTCTCCAGGTATAAACAGAGTGTCGACCGTTGCGCCATAACAGGTAACCTAGTAGGCCATAGAAGGCAAAGGAGATCATGGCATGACCACTGGGGAAGCTATACCCACTGGCCGCTACCAAGGCGGGATTCTCAGGTCTAGCCCGTTGAAAGAAAGCTTTTAAGGCTTCATTGGTGAGCCATGAACCGCTAAGGCAAAGGGCCAGCACCCGCGCCTCCACTCGAAACTTGGAGTAATGTAAACGGGTACTCAGTAGCAGTGAAAGGGATATGGCTATTGTAACTGCAGCCGAACCCAGATGGGTTATAAACGTCATAAGGAGTGTTAGCCAATCACTGCGGTAGCTCTGGATATACGCGGATGCTGCCTGATCAAAATCAGCCAGTTGCGGATACTGCCAGGCGATTAGCAGAAAAACGGTTAATAGTATAAAGGCGATTGCCAGACTAGCAAGCAATGGCTTGCCAGCTGAAATTAGAACTGATCGGATTCTCATGCTCTCCTCCCAACATTGGTAAGTAGGTCTTTAAGGGAAGGAAATCTACCATTCTTGCCGAAAGGTTACTGCAGAATAGAGTATGGAGGGATAAGTAGATGCCAGACAACAAGCGACGAATAACTATTGCCGACCTGAAAGCAATGAACTGGGTCAGCGACCCTCAGATTTCCCCTGATGGTGAACGCATTGCCTACGTGGTCAAACAGGTTGACCCTAAAGACGATAAGAAGTACATCTCCCGCATTTGGCTGGCCAAATGGGATGGCAGCCAACCCAGGCAGATAACCGCTGGACCTAAGGTTGATAGCAACCCTCGCTGGTCGCCTGACGGCAAACACTTAGCCTTTACTTCCAACCGGGAAGGGAAAAACCAGATTTGGATTCTTCCCTTGGATGGTGGCGAAGCCCGTCAACTGACCAATCAAAAAGCAGGAGCGGGCGCCCCTATTTGGTCTCCTGATGGCAAGAAAATCGCCTATGTGGCCCGCGTCAGCGCTAACTCCAATGAGGATGATAAAGAAGCCAGTGATGTTAAGGTCATTACTCGTCTCCACTATAAGATGAATGGCCTAGGCTTCTTAGGTGACCGCTACGCCCAAATCTTTGTGGTGGACGTAGCCACCGGCGAGGAAAAGCAGATCACCAGTGGCGATTACGATTGCAGTGCACCGACTTGGTCGCCCTGTGGGACCAAGTTGGCTTTCAGCTCCAACCGGACAGAAGAACCTGACTATAACAATCAGAGCGATATCTGGGTAGTGGACGCTACTGGTGGCGAGCTAACCAGGGTAAGCCCCGGCACTGGCCCTTGCGCCAGCCCCAGCTGGTCTCCCTGTGGCCGCTACATCGCCTACCTAGGACATTATAACGAGTACAAGAGCGCAACTCTATCCCGTGTCATGGTGGTTCCGGCCAGTGGCGGTGAGCCAGTAAACTTAACGGCCGATTTTGACCGCACCCCGGGTAATGCCTGCGGTTCCGACATGGTTAGCAGCGTCGATCCCGGCCTAGTCTGGTCCGCCGATAGTAAATACATCTATTTCCTTGCTACCGACGGCGCCCGCACCAAGGTTTACCGCGTTGAGAACGCTGAAGGGGCCCGAGTGGAACCGATCACCGATGACCGCGCGCAAGTGGTCTACGGTATGAGCATGGCGGGCAATAGGTTCGCTCTCGCCATCACCGATCCCTTGAACATCGGCGATGTATTCGCCCTCGAACTGGGCTCACAGCCCAGGCAGTTGACAGCCCACAACGAAAAACTGCTGGCTGAACTGGAGTTAACCTCCCCCGAACCTTTCACTTGTAAGAGCGACGGTCTGACCATTGAAGGCTGGGTCATGAAACCGGTAGGCTATAAGCCGGGCGTAAGATACCCTGCCATTCTGGAGATTCATGGTGGACCCCACGTAGCCTACGGCTACACCTTCATGCATGAGTTCCATTTGCTCTGTGCCGCCGGCTATGCTGTTATCTTCACCAATCCGCCAGGCAGCCAAGGCTATGGCCAAGAGTTCGTGATGAAGACCCATCACGACTGGGGCGGTGCCGATTATCGCGGCATTATGGCGGCGGTAGATCACGTCAGTCAGTATGATTTCATTGATCCGGAACGCCTCGGTGTCACCGGTGGTAGCTATGGCGGCTACATGACCAACTGGATTATCGGCCACGATCAACGGTTTAAGGCCGCAGTTACGCAGCGCAGCACCAGCAACCGCTATAGCATGTTTGGCACCAGTGACGTGGGCTTCATGAATGGGCAGTTTGAGTTCAAAGAGAATCCATGGGACAATCCGGAATTCTACTTGGAGCGCTCCCCCATTACCTATGTTAATAATATCAAAACCCCGCTGTTAATTTTACACAGCGAGGAGGATTTGCGCTGCCCCATTGAACAAGGGGAGCAGCTCTTCACCGCTCTCAAGTGGTTACGACGAGAAGTTGTCTTCGTGCGTTTCCCCAATGAGAATCATGAGCTCTCCCGCTCTGGCCAGCCCCGCCATCGAGTGGAGCGTTTAGAGCATATTATTAATTGGTTTAAGAAGTATATACCCACCCGAGCAGAGGAATACAGCATGTAGTTTGGAAACCGAATGGGGTTGCCGTTGTTTCAGCCGGCAACCCCAATTCTTCTAGGGCGATAGCTCCAACTTCATAACAGTGAAGGGATCGTCAACCTCCTCCGGAGCCTCCAGATCAAAGACGCTAAAATACAGTGTCATACCGTCCGGCGCCCACAATGGCGAGATAGCTATACTGCCGCTGGTAAGCGGCACGGGAGTGGCCCCTGGGCTAGAGACTAGCAGAAGATCATATTGCAGTTCTCCAGTCTGCTGTAGGATGGCCACTTCTTCCCCGTGCTGTGGACGGGGAGCGAAGGCCTGCACTTGTGAATCCACAATAGTGCGGGCACTAGAGCCATCGGCAGCATTCACAACCCACAACTTTCCCTGCGCAAAAGGGTCGATGAGATATAGTTGATCCCCTACCACTTTAAAGAACTCGGCGTCAGCCAAACGCTGCAGTTCTCCTCCGGCCAAGGCAATGCTACCTACAAAGGGAGCCCCCTCGGCTGGTAGACTGTTCAGGAACAGCCGCTCTTCACCGGAGGGCAATGCCACCCACTCCAGCTGCAAAACCGATTCGGGAGTAGGCGCCACCGTTCGCAACTCACCGTCTAAACTAACTACCCCTATATCATTCCCAGCCACTACCGCGATAGCATCCCCCTTAGGTGACCAGGCTATGGGGCCCAAACCTCCTTCATGTTCCAGCAAGACTCTTTGTTCACTACCATCGGCTTTGGCCAACCACATTTTATCGGCGACCAGAGCTAAATGCTCACCGGTAGAAGAAAAGGCGGCATAAAAGGACGTGGATAAGAACTCAAAGATCTTGTTACTGGTAGAACCATCAGCGGCCACCAGCCAAACTTCGTTGTGGTCTTCCGCCGTTCGAACAACAAGTAGGGTCTTGCCATCAGGGGTAATTGCTTTTGGCTCCCCCACGCCCAGATTAGCGGCCTGAGGTAAGGGTGTTTCTTGAGGGACGGGCCTACAAGCAGAAATGACCAAAACGACGATGACTAACAACCAGATTGGGTTATGTCTTTGTTTCAATTGCTGGCACTCCTTTTGCTCCAAGCCTTCCTCTGCTGTTAGTATGCCTCTTCTCCCGTAAGTAACACGCAATGCATATTCGCAGGCGCCACGGGGGAAATATAAGATAGCACCTCTGCTAATGATGAAGGAGATGCGAGCACAACTTATACCCCAAAACCCCAAGAAGAAGGTGGAGCTTGTTTGACAGGCTCCACCTTCTTTTGGCTGCGTAAGTTCAGGCAAAACACCACAACCTAACGATAGTTTATTGCGTTGTGGAGGTGTAACAGATGAAGCAGCACCTACTCTGGCTATTGTCTTCTATCCTTCTGGCCAGTTGTTGCCTTGCTGCCTGTAGCAGCAACCAAGTTAGGATTCAGGAAATACAACTAGGGTTTACTAGAAGCGATTGGCAAGAAAGAGTAAGCTGGCAAGCTAGTGAAGATCTAAGGCAACTGCAGCAAGAATGGAACCAGTGGCGGTCTCGTAGCGGCAGCCCTGCCAATCAGGAGCCCCCAAGTTATCGCTTGCAGGTGAAGTTTCTCGACCAAGAGCCACTAACTTTCTTCCTTACCCACGACTTGAGGCTTTTCAATGAAGAGCTGAACACTGAGTACTTGCCACCGTCCTATACACAGCAAATGCTGCAAGCTGTAGTAGAGCAATTAAGGCAACAACGTTTTGGCCAGCTCTTAAGTTGGAAAGAAGCCGATCGGCTGCTGCCCCGCTACAGCACGTTCCAGCTAATGGATCTAGACACGGGAATAACCTGGAGCGTACAAAGGCGAGCTGGTTCGGCCCACGCCGACATCCAACCTCTGACACGGCAGGATACCCAAAAGCTGAAAGCCGTTTACGGCGGTCAGTGGAGTTGGGACCGGAGGGCAGTAGTCGTGCTGCTTGGTGACAGGCGCATCGCCGGTTCCATCAATGGTATGCCTCATGGTGCCGGCGCTTTGCAGAATGGGTTCCCAGGGCATCATTGTCTTCACTTTTGGCAAAGCACAACGCACACCAGGAGCAAGCCCGATCCGGCCCATCAGGTGATGGTACATAAGGCAGCCGGCTCCCTGCTTCCCTATTTGCTGGGGTTAAACCCTGCCGACCTGCAGTTGACCATGTTAGAAATGGCGGGGCAAGGTGAAACCGATATACTAAGGCTAGGTATTCGCAATCCCTCAGACTCCAATCCCAGTCAACTGGCGAAAGGCATTAGTAATATCAAAATCTGGGATAGCCGTTTGCTGGAAGAAACAGCTGACCGCCTGTCCATTGAGTATAAGCTGAGCGTCTATTACGTGGACAACCCGAAAGAACACCGCAAGACTATTACCGTCACCAGCCGCTACCATGAAGAATGGAATAGGTGGCTAGTAGAACCTGACTTTCTGGAGCAGCTAGTTAGATAAGAGTCCCCGTTCCTTCAGCCAACGGGGCACATTGATTTCCGCCGCCTCATTGATAATATCTACGGGTATGCGCCAGCGGCGGGCAAACTGGGGTAAATAGCAGGCGGGGGCCACTTGCAGGCTGGTCCCCACTACTAGCAACCAATCGGCTTTGGCTAGTAGCTCTAAGGCTTCCTCAAAACCATGGGGAGTTTCTTCAAACAAGACCACGTTGGGTTTGAGTATGTGCTGATCCGATGGGCAAATGGGTATGCCCGGCACCGCCTGCCAGTCATCGGCTGGGTAAAAGGCACCACAATGCTCACAAACCAGTTCCTGTAGGTTCCCATGCAGCTCCAGCACCTGGCGGCTGCCAGCGGCCTGATGCAACCCGTCGATGTTTTGAGTTATTATGTAAGCTCCCGCCTCAGCCAAAGCACGGTGGGCCGCATTCGGTTTGGCTAGCCGCCAGGGCCGCAGTCCCGCCCAGTAATACTCATAGAACTCCTCCGGGTGACGCAGAAAGAAGGACTTGGTGAGTAACCGGCGCACTGGCTGCCCCTTCCACATGGCATCACCAAAAGTGGGCAAGCCACTGGCCACACTTATACCGGCACCAGTTAGTGCCACAATGTGACTCATTCTCTCACCTCCCGCCCTTATCTTAACATGACTAGGGGCGGAGCACTTCCTCTACTTCTTTGCCTTGTCGACCTGGACATATATGGCCGCGTCAGGGCAGTGAAGCATACACTGGCGACAGACTATGCAGCCGGAGGCATCAACGGTAACACGTAACGTGCCATAGTTAGCCGGCTTGTCCGACCAGGATATGACATGGGTAGGGCACTTTTCAATGCAGAGGCCACAACCCTTGCATAGTTCAGGGTAAATGGTCCAAGTACCCCTGGGAGCTCGATGACGCTCGCCCTGATAGGACTTCTCTTCTTCACTCATGGCCTTCCCTCCCCTTGCCAGCGTTCCTGCACAAAAGTGGCACCGCGTGCCAATGCCCGCAAGTTCAGCTCCCGTAACTCCAGATACTGCTGCAACTTGTCTCCCAGCTTAGCCAGCAGGGTCTCTTCTACCACTGACAACGGTAGCACCCTGCTGGCGGTTACAATAGCACCCAAGATAATCATGTTGAAAACTCGGGGCTTGAGCTCTTCCCGCGCAATGGAGGATGCTGGGATACCTACAATCCAGCGGGGCCTTACTCCTTCATTGACTGGGGGCCTGCCGGGTTCCTGGGGTTCAGTACCGACCGCTAGGCTAAAGGCCTCCGGCGCCACCGTATCCCAACCGTAAATGCCGATAACCTCGTCCCAAACATGAGGAGGTTCTATATCGGAGTTATCATAAATATATATGGTGTCGCTGTGGATATACCTTTTGGTGCGTTCCATAGCCCGCCGGCTGAGGGGAACTAAGACATCCGCTTTCTCAAACTTGGGCGCTGCAATAGGCCCATTCGCTATTTGCACCATAGCGATAGAGACTCCACCCCGTTGCTCCACCCCAAAATTGGGGATGTAGAGGGCCTCTTTGCCAGCTCGGTAGGCCGACTCCGCCAAGATCTCACCAATCAGTTGCACACCTTGCCCGCCTTCGCCCGCCACTACTATCCGCCAATACTGCCGCCTCACTGCTGCTCCTCCTCGCTCACCTTCGGCACTTTGATCTCACCCAAGGGGAAGTATTTGGTCATCTCATCATCCAGATAGCTCCAGGTTTGCTTGGCATTGGTGCGCCAGTTGGTGGGACAGCCAGACAAAGCTTCCACAAAGGAAAAGCCTCTACCCGCCAGCTGGTTTTCTATGGCCTGTTTTACATAGCGTTTTAAGCGGGGGAAGTTGGCCACTGTACCGCGAGCCACATAAGCCCGGTCACTGGTAATGGCTGCCACCATCTCGGGACCTAAAGTAGGTTGCCCGGTGGCTTCCGGATCTCTTCCATAGGGGGTTGTGCCCGTCTTTTGCCCCGGCAAGGTGGTGGGGGCCATCTGTCCTCCTGTCATGGCGTAAACCGAGTTGTTAGCCAACAACACGGTAATCTGCTCGTTCCGCAGGGCCGCATTAACCAGATGTTGCGCTCCGATGGCGTAGCCGCCCCCGTCTCCCATATAAGCCACCACGATGAGTTCCGGGTTTGCTCGCTTTGCCCCCGCCACTACCGGAATTGTTCGGCCATGGTGGGTCTGTACACTATCCACATTGAAGAAATCCCAAGCCAGTAAGGAGCAACCGATGTCGCAGCCAAAAACGGTGCGCTCAGCAATACCTAGTTCGTCAATCACCTCTCCCAAGGCTTTTAAGAAGATGCCGTGACCGCAACCAGGACAGAAACGATGGGGCTTACTGTCTCTGTTCCATGATTTGGGCATGGCTGGATTACGATCATGAATGATTTGCACCTGAGTACCCCCTTTTGGGCAATAACTCTTCCGCTTGCCGTATGACTTGTTCCGCGGTGATACCGAGGCCGGGCCGCAGCAGGCCGTGAACCGGAGCACAACTGCAACCATAGAGAGCGTCTCTTACCAGAGACATGAGCTGCCCGTGGGCCGATTCTACCACCAGTATTTGCTGGCTCTTGCCCGCTATCTCCTGCAAAGCCGTAATGGGGAAGGGGCGTAGCGTTATGGGACGGAAATGCCCAACTCGGTAACCCTTCTCCCGCAACTGCTTACTGGCAGCCATGGTGGCTCGGGAAACCACACCGTGGGCTACAAGCAACAGGTCAGGCTCCTCATCTCCGCTCACCGACCACTCCACCACTTCACGAGCCATCTGCTGCCATTCTGCTAAATGCTTCGATAGGGTCTCGTACAGTTCTTCTTCAATGTTAAAGGTGTTACGGTGATGCTGAACCTTTCCCTTCACGCCCAACATAGGGCTGGTGGACTGCAACTGAGTTCCCCGTGTTTGGGGGTCATACAGAGTCAAGGCCTCCCGCATTTTGGCCTGATAACCATCTCCTAGCACAAAAGTAGGAAAACGATAACGCCAGGCATGATTAAAGGCCTTAAGGGTATAGTCGAAAATCTCCTGATGAGTAGCCGTTGAGTAGACCAAACGCAGGCCCTCACCATTGCCGCCAAAGCAGGTGAGCCTCGTTTCCTGTTGGGAGTAGATGACCGTGGCCGTGGAAGGGCCTCCCCGCTGCTGTATGAACCAGACGGCCGGTATGCGCATCATTTCCGCCATGGAAATGGGTTCTTGCATCAGCACATTTCCGGGTCCGGCGGTGGCACAAAAGGCCTTTTTCCCAGCCATTACCCCCCCTAGAGTGGCAAAACCTGCTGATAACTCATCTTCCGTTTGCAGAAAACCCCTGCCATACTTGGGAGCGAGACGGGTCCAGTAGTGCATAATCTCATTCTGAGGAGTAATGGGATAGCCATACATAATATCCGCACCGGCTGCTAACGCAGCCCAAGCAATCACCTCGTTACCCGTCATAAATGCTCGTTGCTCTTTTATAAAAATGGTGTCCACAAGACTACCTCCTCCCGCTATGGTTACTCACTACCAAAAGGCTAAAGGCATGTATCGCTTTAACGGCCACACTGGGTTTCCACACACATCCCACTTGCCCATCTGCTCAGCTACTTCTACCAGAGCAGCGGTGGCAACCACGGGCAAATGCAGGCGTTGGGCCGCGGCCTGCACCACCCGAGCCCCCTGTTGTACTAGCTCCACCGTGGTCTCTGCGCCCAAATGGGTATTGTTGATCAGGCCGTGCAATGGTCGAAAGCGCTGAGCTTCCACCACAATCTGCTCCTCGTCCCGGGTTAGGGGACGGCAGGTGTTGACCACTAGGTAGACAGACAGACGGGGAAAATCCAACAGCCCCTCCACTAGAGCCAAGACTTCACTGCCGTACACACCATAGCCCACGTCGCACACCACATATCCGCTATGCCGCAGGAGGACCCCTTTCACCTGAGGATGTAGCTGCATGCCGGCCTCACCTAAGCCTAGGGTCTGTTTTGTCTCCCAGGCGATGACGTCAAGTCCTTCTTCCCGTAACCGACCCTGCAATGGACGCAAGGTATAAGTGGGCTCAACCAAGTCAAGATCCACCAGTGCAACTGGCAGCCCCTCTTGCCTCAAGGCTAACGCCCGGGTGATGGCTATTTCACTCTTGCCCGCTGCGTGCTCACCAACAAAGGCCTCAACCCGTCTTAACACACCCCCACCCCCTGTCTCTTGTAGCTTACCCCGGGCACAAAAAAAGGTTACCTCTTGCGAAGTAACCTTAGTCCCACTATAGGAGTTATCTAACTAGGCGCATTGCCGGCAAAGGCCAAAACACGAAGATGGCCTGCCCCTTAATCTGACTGCGGTGAACAAAGCCGATGGATAGGCTACGGCTATCTCGGCTATTGCCACGATTATCCCCCATAACAAAATAGTAATCCTCTGGTATTTCAACTGGCCCATAAATATCAAGGGTAGCCTGAGTAAGATAGGGTTCGGCTAAGCGCTGGCCCTCAATATAGACAGAGCCGTCCCTAATCTCAATGGTTTCCCCCGGTAAGCCGATCACACGCTTGATAATAGTGATGTCTTCATTGGGGAGTTCCACAATGGCCACCTCACCCCGTTGCGGCTGACGTAAACGGTAGACCAAGCGGTTAATAAACAAGCGTTCCGAATCGTACAAACTGGTCTCCATCGACGCCCCCTCCACCCGGTAGGGCTCAATCACAAAGGTACGCAACACAAGGGCCAGAACCAGAGCAACAATCAAAGCTCTAACCCATTCTTGCATTTCCCGTCGAACAGCCTCTTCCAAGCCATTCACTCCTAACTCCACAACCAGCATTTCCCTACTATTGTAGCATACCAAGGAAGAGTTGCCCGCAACTAAAGGTTCAAGCCCATGACCTCTTTTACCCTCTTCAACGTGGGCGCCGCAGCTTCCCTAGCCTTAGCAGCACCAGCTGCCAGTATGTCATAGATTTCATCGCTGGCCATCAGCTGGCGGTAGCGGGCTTGTATCGGCTCCAGTACGGCTAACACCGCTTCAAGAGTACCTTTCTTGAGAGCGCCATAGCCTTGACCTTGGTAACGCTCCTCTAAGGCAGCTACAGACTCACCGGAACAGAGAGCATGAATAACCAATAGGTTGCTGACCCCCGGCTTGTTTTCCGGATCGTAGCGGACCACCGCCTCACTATCGGTAACAGCCCGGTTGATTTTCTTTTTGATCACATTGGGTTCATCCAGCAGATGAATGTCGCCCATGGAATTGGAGCTCTTGCTCATTTTCTTATGGGGCTCGGAAAGGGACATAATACGGGCCCCAATGCTGGGTATTAGCGGCTCAGGTACTTTGAAAACCTCTCCGAAACGATTGTTAAAGCGGATCGCAATGTCTCGAGTTAGCTCCACGTGTTGCTTCTGGTCCTCCCCTACCGGAACCACGTCGGTCTGATAGAGAAGGATGTCGGCCGCCATTAAAGCTGGATAGGTAAACAAACCAACGGTGACGCTTTCCTGCTCACGCGCCTTATCTTTATACTGGGTCATTCGGCCAAGTTCGCCCATATAGCTCATGCACTGTAACAGCCAACCCAGTTCAGCATGGGCTGGAACTTGCGACTGAATAAACAAAGTTGACTTCTTAGGATCAATACCCACTGCCAAATAGAGGGCCGCCAGACTAATGGCTTGCTGGCGCAATTCCTCCGGCTCTTGCGGCACCGTTAAGGCATGGAGGTCAACTACCGAGTAAAAGCATTCATAATCGTCCTGCATGGCCACAAAATGCCGCATTGCTCCCAAGTAGTTGCCCAAGGTAAGATTCCCACTCGGTTTGACACCAGAGAAAACTCGTTTCATCATCATTCCCCCTTATAAAAGATAACAACTCCGCCCCAAGCTCGGGACGGAGTTAATCCGCGGTACCACCCGAGTTCACCACCACTAGTGGTGCCCTCATTCTTGCAGCCAGAGGCTGCCTCTGCCCTCTAACGGGGGCAAAACGCCATATAATCAGGAACACTCCGGGGCCCATTCACCGCTCCTTGTCACCGATCCTTCCACCCAACGTCGGCTCGCTAAAGACTAAGGGGCTGCGGTTACTATCTCCCATCATAGTGCTGATTATCATAAATTTAACCCCAAGTTCAGCCAAAGTCAAGTTATAAGCCCTTTAGAGATAAGGAAATACGCTGGCGCCGCAAGTCCACATCAAGTACGCGCACCATCACCTGCTGCCCCACTTGTAAGACCTCCGATGGGTGCTTAATGAAGTGGTCACTGACTTCTGAAATATGGACTAATCCGTCCTGTTTAACACCTATATCAACGAAGGCGCCGAAATCCACCACATTGCGCACTACTCCAGGCAGAACCATCTCCTCGCGTAGGTCTTCCAGTTTCAACACATCCCGACGGAAAATGGGGCCGGGAAGGTCTTCCCTTGGATCTCGGCCCGGCCGCAGCAAAGCCGCATATATGTCCCGCAAAGTTGGCAGACCCGCCCCCAGCTGGCGGGCAAGTGCTGCCAAGTCATCTTCCGACAGAGTCGGCTGCACCTGCATGCGCTGCCACAGGTGTTCGGCCAACCCATAAGACTCGGGATGTACTGGTGTATTATCCAGAGGATTGCTGGCTCCTGGTATACGGCAGAACCCGGCACACTGCAAGAAGGTACTCGGCCCTAGCCGAGGCACCTGGAGTAGTTGCTGCCGGGAGCTGAAGGGACCATTCTCCTCTCGGAAGGCAACTATATTCCTGGCCACCGTTTTACTCACGCCAGCCACATGGGTCAACAGCGCTGGAGAAGCTGTATTAAGATCAACACCTACCCGGTTTACCACATCTTCTACAACACCCTGCAGTGTTTCCGCAAGCCGTTTCTGATTGACATCATGCTGATATTGCCCCACGCCGATAGACTTAGGATCAATCTTGACTAGCTCAGCCAGCGGGTCCTGCAGCCTCCGCCCAATGGAGACGGCACCTCGTAAGGTTACATCCATTCCCGGTAATTCCTCTGCCGCCAGAGGAGAGGCGGAATAGACCGATGCTCCCGCCTCATTAACAATAGTGTAAGTCACTGGTAGACTCTCATCATTGATAAGAGCCGCCACCACTTCCTCCGTTTCCCGTGACCCGGTACCATTACCAATAGCCACTATGTTGACGCCATATTGCCGGATCAGGCGTAGCAAGAGAGAACGTCCTTGCGCCAAGTCGTTTTGTGGGGGCGTAATATAGGCTACACCCGTAGCCAGCACCTTGCCTTGCGGATTCAACACGGCCAGCTTACACCCAGTGCGATAGGCGGGATCGACGGCCAGAACGACGGCCCTTTTACCGGAGCCTGCAAAAGCAGGTTACGCAAGTTTTCGGCAAAGACCTTAATGGCCTGCTCTTCCGCCCCCTCCGTCAGGTAACTACGTAGCTCTCGTTCAACCGCCGGGAACAGAAGGCGTTTACAACCGTCGATAATCGCTGCCTGCAAGAACTTAGGAGGTTCCTTGGGCTTTGCAAAGAAAAGGAAAATGCGGGCAAACAGTTGCTCTTGAGGTAGGCTAAACTCGACCTTAAGAAAGCCCTCCTTCTCACCTCTGTTAATAGCTAAGACGCGGTGGGGAGGGATGCGCCGGATGGTTTCTTTGTAATCATAATACATTTCAAATACGGAAGAGGCCTGACTATCGCTGGCCTTGACCACCAACTCACCATATGTACGGAAAAAGTTGCGCGTTAGCTCGCGCACATTGTAATCTTCGCTAACCAGCTCGGCAATAATGTCTTGTGCCCCCGCTAGTGCCTCTTCAACAGAATTAACTCCCTTATCTGGGTCAACAAAGGGGCTACAGATCTCTGCAGCCGACTCATCGGTCACGCTAGGGTCTAGCAATTGCTCCGCTAGTGGTTCCAGTCCCTTCTCTTTAGCCACCGTTGCCCGGGTTCGTCGTTTGGGACGATAAGGCAAATAAATATCTTCTACCTGCTGCAACGTGGTTGTACTGTCAATCAACTGAGCTAGCTCGTCGGTCAACCGGTTCTGCTCGGCGATAAGCCTTTTTACTTCTTGTTGTCTTTGAGCCAGAGCTCGCAGATAGGTCAGTCGCTCCTGTAACCTTCTTAGTGCCGTTTCGTCCATCTCGCCGGTGACTTCTTTGCGATAGCGGGCAATAAAGGGTATGGTGTTACCCTGATCTAGGAGTTCAATTGTAGCCGGCACTCTGCGGGCATCCATGTTCAGCTCCTGAGCTAAACGGACAGCCATGTCCACAGGCAAGTCCTCCTCTGTCATTCCCTAAATAGCTCATGTTCTATGAGTTGGCAAAAGAGAGCAACGCCTAAGGGTAAGGCGCCCTCGTCGATATCAAAACTGGGATGATGGGCAGGGTATTGCTTTTCGCCATTAGACAAACGGGCTCCTAACCAGAAAAAAGCCCCTGGCACACGCTCTAGGAAATGGGCAAAATCCTCGCCCGTGAGAGAAGGCTGTTGCAGCAGGCGAACCGAACCAGGACCAAAGGTAACTTCAGCCGCTTCTATTACCTTCTCCACTTGCTCCGGATGGTTGGAGGCGGGAGGATAACCGGGTGTATATCGCAGTTCATACCTGGCCCCCATGGCCCTAGTAACGCCATCCACAATCTGTTCAATCCGCTCCTGCATCAGCTGCCGTGTTAAATTGTCAACAGTGCGCACCGTACAATCAAGTAGAGCCGAGTCGGCTATGACATTGTAGCGGTAACCGGCCCGTAGCACCCCGATACTCAGGACCGCCGGTACATGGGGTGACGTGTTACGGGAGACAATGCTCTGTAGTGCTACCACCACGTGGGCGGCTACTAGAACAGCATCTACCGCTTGCTGGGGAGCCGAACCGTGCCCCCCCGAGCCCAGAATTTTTATCTCCACTCGATCGCTGGCAGCCATGGCCAGTCCCTTGGCCACTCCCAGCTTACCCACTGGCAAATCGGGTGTAACATGGAGAGCATAAATGGCATCCACTCTTGGGTCTTCCAAAACCCCATCCTCGATCATAGGCAATACCCCACCTAAAGGGGGGCACTCTTCTGCTGACTGGAAAATGCACTTCACCGTGCCAGCAATTTGCCTGCTATGCTGCTGCAACAGTATGGCCGTACCTGCTAGAATGGCACTATGGGCATCATGGCCACAGGCATGGCTCACACCGGCAATGCTGGAGGCATAAGGTTTGCCGGTCTTCTCATGTATAGGAAGGGCATCCATATCGGCCCGTAGGGCAATGGTACGGCCAGGCGCTGCTCCCACAATGGTGGCTACTATACCAGTTCTACCCACGTTTTCTCGCACATCAATGCCCTCGCTGCGCAGTATGTCAGCCAAGTACTTGGCAGTATTGATCTCCTTATAGCCCAACTCAGGATACTTGTGAATATGTCGTCGCATCTGGATAAGCCGATCCCTTATTGCTGCGGCCTGCTGTCTCCAATAGTTCATTAGTTCTAAAGGCCTCCTTACTCTAGTTCCAGAGCCTACTAGTCCCGCTAGGACTATTATTCGTGACGCAGGCACATAATCCCTGTTCCCCAAAGAAATTAGTTGGTATGAGGGCGCTTATTGGTCAGCAGCCACAGGACGGCCGTCAAGATCAGCAACACCAGCACGCCTCGTAGTAAGGAGGGTTGCCAAGAAGCTGCTGATTCTCCGCTGGGAGGTTCGCCGGGCTCTGCCCAACCAATATCGGCTTCCACTCGTACCACCACGTACCAGGTATCCGTTTCAGCCTGCCAATAGTAGTCGCCCACGTGGGGTTGAAACTCGGTATAGGCAATGATCTGTCCATCAGCGAGCATCAACCGGTACACGGGTTCACCGGCAATGAGCAGAGCGAGAACTAATAGGCAACTGAGCCATTTTACCATACCTATCACCCTTGTTTAGGAAATGTTTAGAAGGCGTAACTAGTTCCTACATTTGGGCGGCATAATCTATAATGATATGGACACAGGCGATAAATCTAGAGAAAGGTTTGAGAGAGTGAAGAAAGTAGTCGGTACCTATTTGCGCTCTTTTGTGCTTATCTTACTGGGAACCAGTCTCTCGGCTTTGGCTTACACCCAGTTGATTATTCCCAATCGCATGCTCTCCGGCGGGGTTGGCGGCTTGAGCTTATTGATCAATCGCCTTACCGGTTGGCCCACAGGCATCTTGGTTCTATTAATTAACATTCCTATTTTGATACTGGGATATCGCAAAATAGGGGGCAAGTTTATCGGCTTAACCATAATGGCCGTTCTTAGCTTCTCCCTTTTACTGGACCTTTTCCCTACTGCCATCACGGTGAACGACCAGCTCTTAGCCGCTGTCTTCGGTGGCGCCCTCAACGGGTTAGGTTTAGCACTTGTCCTCAAGGCTGGCGGTTCCACTGGCGGCACCGACGTGATCGGCGTGATTCTCAACCGCCGCTATTCGCTATCCATGGGCGAGGTAATGCTGGCATTTAACGGCCTCATTGTCGCCGCCTCGGCCTTGATTTTCGACCTGACCAGCGCTCTATATACTCTGATCACCATGTTTGTCACTTCCCGGGCTGTCGATGCCCTCCAGCATACCAGAGATAGAAAGACGGCGCTTATCATAACGGAAGAGTCGGATAAGATAGCCGCAGCCATCCATGAAGAGCTGCACAGAGGGGTTACTTTCCTACAAGGTGAAGGGGCGTACCAGCACGGCCAGCGTAAAGTGATTATGTGCGTCTTAACCCGTTTTGAAATAGCCCAGCTGAAGGAAATCGTATTAAGGGAAGATCCTCAGGCCTTTATGACCATCTCGGATACCAACGAAGTGATAGGTCGCTTCCAAGGCTATAGCCCCTTCAAGAGAATAATCGGCCAGTAAAAGACAAGTTGCACCTTTGCCTCCTTTGCATATAATGTAGCAAGCTAGGGCGTAGGGCTCCCCCTGGCTTAGAAGCAGCATAGCCTCCTTGCTGCCGTTAACCTGGTGGCTATGCCTTTTTGTGTAAAGGGGGTGTTTTTGTTGCTCATTTATACAGTACAACCCGGTGATACGGTTTTTCGTATCGCTATGCGGCTAGGTAGTACTGTAGCTCTCATCATGGCAGCAAATCGCTTGGTGAATCCGGATCAAATAGTCCCCGGACAGAAGCTGCTGGTCCCCTTACTCACTGGTACGGTTGCCCGCGTGCAACCGGGAGATTCCCTCTTTCAGATCGCACGGCGGTTCGACCTGCCGGTAGAAGTTATTGCTGCTGCCAATAACCTGTCACCACCCTATGAAATAAGGCCAGGGCAAATACTGCAGATACCTGTGGTTTTCGTCAATACTAGTGGCTGTATGGCCTTTCAGTCTACCCGCGCCAACGGGGGTTGGGATACTTGGTTGCGCAGCCCCAACCGGGCTAACGGGTCCCGTCTAACCTTCAACTTGGGCGGACCAGCTACGGTACCCCAATGGTCACCGGATGGCAACCTTGTTGGGCTAGTCAGCCCCGGTGGTACGTTGTATGTGGTTGATGTGGCTAGTGGACAGAGCCGCATGCTCTTAGGGGGATTGAGTGAGTTCGCCAATTTCTCTTGGTCGCCCGACAGCCAAAGCATCGCTGTAGAAGTGCAGAACCAGATCATACTAGTTGATGTGACTACTGATGCTACACGATTCCTTACCAATGGCGAAGCTCCGGCCTTCCTTCCTGACGGGGCAAGCCTCGTCTTCGCCCGCAGTGCAAGCAATGGTCAACAGATTCTCACCATAAACGTGGATGGTACCGAGCAACGTTCGGTGACGACGCTCAGCGGAGCAGACCCGGTGTCTGAAATCCAGGTGGATCCCAGCGGACAGTTAATCGCTCTGATGCAAAGCGGACCCGAAAGGTCCACCATACTGATCGTGGAACTAGCCAGCGGACGGATACTGCCAACGCCCCTCACCGCCATCAATCGAGATTTCTTCCCCCGCTGGTCGCCCGATGGGCAGACCTTAGCCTATAACTCCACTTTGGTGCAAGATACAGGCCTAACCGGGCAGATCCGTTTAGTGGACCGCCAAGGAAACCTGCTAGCGGATTTGACTGACACGGCTTGTCTAGGAGAGCGTATTGCGTGGACCCCTGATGGGCAGTATATCAGCTACCCCAACTGTCTAAGCCGCTTGCCGCAGATTACTTTGGTCGGATTACATAGGAGCCCTGTGCAGATAACTGCTCATGGCATTAACGTGCACCCCAACTGGCGTAGCCAACCCTGCCCACTTGACAGTGCACCATAGGAAACTCACAGTCCGGCCACTTGTGGAAGTAGGCCGGACTGTAATATCTAGTAGCCTCTTTCCAAACCTAGGCGCCAATACTCCAAGGCTGTAAAACGTCCGGTAACCGGCAGCCCCCTCTCCCGCTGCCAGACGGAGAGAGCCTGCTTAAGCTGGGTATCGAAGATGCCACTGAGTTCCACCGGGTAACCCATGGCCAACAGCAGTTCCTGTAGAGACAAAACATCTAAACCACGGTCACCTACCTGTAACTCGCGTCCACCAAAGATAGTGCGATCCCAGACAGCCAAAAAGGTATCGGCAAATACATGGCCGGTTACCCGCAAGCGGGGAAAAAGGGGCTGGCTCTCTCGCTGGAAAACCCGAACCATACGGGCCGTGCGCAAATCATAGATACCGTCGGGAACCCGCCCCAAGATCAAGGCCAGCCTTCGGTTAGCGCCCACAAGACGGTTTTGTAATACCCAGACATCGTGCCCTTCGTCACCGGGTACTAAGGGCCTAGCTCCAAAGGCATTTCCTGCGGACAAAAAACGTCCACTAAGCTGGCCGAAGATTGAATAGGAGATATCACAGATCTGCCATGGTTGCCAGAGCATTAGGTACTTGGCCAGCCGCCTAATTCCCTGTAGTACCCTGTTATTCAACACCCCGTCCTCAGGAACTGGCTCCAGATACCAACTTCCCTGCAAACTAGATACACGATTCAGCCAGCGCTGAAGCAACCAAATATCGGTACCTCTACTCATAGGTAAAGAGAGGCTCAGGCAACGGCTGCCAAAGGGATAAAAATCCAGTTCCAGGTAACGATCATCCACGTCGGTCACCTCCCTGTCTAATTGCAAGGTATGCAGGGAGGAATAACCAAGTGCTTATCAGCCCCGCGGAAGCAGGAAAGCAGGAAAGGCGTAGAGAAGAAAGAGAGTAGTTGTATTGGGCAAAGCAGGAGGCAACTCTGCTAGCCTTTCACCATACTCTATGGGTAAAGGAGGAGATTTTCAGGTGAAACAGGTACAGGTATGTGTGGATCTGGGAACCAAGGCAACCTTTTTTGGCCTCGGGCTCTTGGCTTCGAAAAAGATGCGACCCTACGCTAAGTATTTTATTATTGGCGGTCTAGCCCTCTCTGCTGCGCCAGTCATTGTGCAGTTGGTGGAGAAGAGCAAGCAAAAACGGGGCGAGCCGGAGCAACAGGTTGATGAAGTGATCGTAATGGAAGACAACGGAACCTGCTGCTGCCAAGAGCAACAAGTAGACGGCGAAGAGGCCTGCTGCGAGGAGAAAGAAGAGTGCACCGAAGAGAAGGAATGCGAATGCTGCGTAAGTGAATGCGACAGTGAGGAAGAGGAGTGCGAGACTCCATCCGGAGTGTAACCAACATAACGAGAGGGCTATCCCCTAATGCTAAGGGATAGCCCTCCTTCTTAGTTTTCATCCCAACCCAGAAAACGAAGGCTTTGCATGGCGGCGGAATAACTGCTGACCTCCAGCACGTACCATGGGACTAGGCCACACTTGGAGATGGACTGGAGCAAAGCAGCAAAGTCTATTTCCCCTTCTCCTAAAGCCAAATGCTCATCCCATTGGCCTCGGTTATCGGAAAGGTGTACATAAATCAGTTTATCAGCCAGCACCTCGGGCCACCGACTTAGGGGCACCTCACTATACAGATGGGCGTGAGCCACATCAAGGCAGCTGCACAAACGGGGATTATCAACGGCAGCCAGTAGGGATGCAATATGGTCAGGTCGAGGGTCCCACATATTCTCTAACAGAACTGTAACACTGCTAGCTTCAGTTTCCTCTAGCAAATCACTCCAGAAGCGAGTATTAGCAGTCAGCCAGCGGGAAAGGTAGGCCGGCTCGCGGACATTGGGATTAAACTGGGTATGGAAGACTATATGACTAGCTTGCAATTGGCTGGCTATGTAAAGGGCCCGACGGTAGCGATGTAGAGTGAGCTCCCTTAGTCCAGGATCGGGACTGGCAGGGCTGAGATCAAGGAAAGGGCCATGCAGAGTAATGGGGCCAGCCCATTGTTGACGCCAAACCACCATCTGAGCCAGCAACTGTTCCCAGTTGCCCGCCAGCAACGCTGGCCGAGCGAAGTCCAGTATTTCTAAACCAAAATGACCTTGCATGAGTAGAGCTTGGGCTTGTTCTAGTTCCGCACCTTGCAACTGTAACAAAACCTGTGGTCTGTTAGCCATTGAGATTCTCCTTTTTACCGTAGAAAACTGGTCCTGCTCTGCTATTCGCCTCTGAGTGCTGTAATCCTCTAATTGGATCTAGCCAACTCGAGGATCTCCTCCAATATCTGTTGCCGACGCCGCTCGATACCGTTAAAGTCCATCTGAGGTGTGTAGAGTGTTTCTATGTAGACATGTATTTCTTTGGCCCGTCGGATCAGGTCTATAGCCCTCGCAAACATCTCCTGATAACTGCTATGCAGGCGCTCTAGGTCACTGCTAAAGGGAGCTAGGCGGCTTTCATCCAAATAGTCTTCCGTATTCACTATCCGATCGCCATTGCCCAAGACTAGGTCATACGGCTCACTGGCGTTACACACCGCCATCCCCAACTGAGGGATAATAACATGGTCAATACGCTTAGGATCTAAAGGACAATGATACACTTCTGTATAGTACCCTCTGAGCTGGGCAGCCTGCAGCACAGCGTTGATAATGAGACTACAGTTTACGCCGTTTGCACCACGCACCCATACCCGTCGGTGCATTCCATCCACCAAGGTGGGCAGATGATTAACTACCCCTTCAGGCGTAATTGCGCTGGCAAACAGATGCCGCTCTCGAGGGGGGCGCCCGGTGGAGATACCATTGGGGAACAGATCTTGAGTAAGCTGCAGAGCCAATCGATTGAGGCCTGCCTTATCCAGAGCCCCAGTTTCCTCCACGTAGGCTTCTATTTCGGCACGAATCTGCTTAGCCAGAGCTAGATAACCGTAGGCACGGCGGAAAAGGATGCTTTTGTGGTGCACCGCCTGACGCATCTCCTCCCGTTTTGTTCGCAGTACCGCATCGTTCCAATAGGCAGAAAGCTCGATGACCGACTGAATTATCCCGGGATGCTGGGGGTCAATTACATGAGGAGCAGTACCGTCCACCAGGGCAACGCCGAGGCTGGGGATGTGTACACCATCTAAGGAGTTACAATCCGATGAGCAGTGAAACTCCTCTACCTCATAGCCCCGCTCCCACATCTGTTGGCCTATGTAGCGCATGAAGCTGGATTTTCCTGTGCCCGGTCCGCCCTTAAGGACATATGTCCTGACGTTTTCGCCACTGTTGAGCTGCTCGTAGAATGAGTAGAAGCCACACCCTGTGTTACCGCCTAAGAACATTTTTCGCACCCTTTTGCTCATTTGACCTTCCTCCAATCCAAAAGCAAATTACTTTACATGCTATGCCCGTGAGGCCGCAAACGCCACACCCGATTTGCTAGAATGGATTTGGCAGGTTAGACTATACAATGATAACCAGCTGGGCAGGAGGAACTAGATGATAGTTGGAGTCTGTCAATTCACGCTACGTTTACATACAACCCATTCCCTCAAGGAGAAACGCTCCCTCATCAAGGGACTGTTGGCACGACTACGCAATCAGATTAATGCAGGAGTAGCAGAACTGGACGCCCATGATATCTGGGGCAAAGCTGTGATTGGCTTGAGCACTATAAACAATAGTGAAGCGGTAATACGGGGCATTTTCCGCGAGGCCGAAAGCCTAGTCAACAACTGCCCTGGCGTTGAAATTGTGGACATATCCGTGTCCCTACTATGAACAAGCAATATGGGTGATTTATAATGCACAAAGTCATTGAACTCATAACCGAATTACTAGGGGTTGAATCCCTGTTGGCGGCTACTCTAAGCCGCCCCCAAGACAAAAGGAACCCTGTAACTCGGGTGCATATTCGGCCCATCGAGTTACAGGGGCAACTCCACTACCAGTTCGCCTACTATGAGGCAGAAAAGGTCAAACACCGTAACCTGACAAAGGCTGAAAGCCGGGAAGAACTGGTGTATCTACTGAGCAAGGATTATCGCCAAGCACTGCTGTGCTCACCTGAAGCCGATTACCAGCTCTTGATTAACCCTGGTGGCAAAGCTAAAATCCTTAAACGACCTCCAAGCAAGAAGGACGTTAACTTAAGCCACAATCGCAGCAAGAACTACATAATCCCCAACAACCAGCCGTGTCCATTCCTTGCCCGGTTAGGTGTGATGAACCAGCAGGGGCAGGTACTGCCTTCGCGCATGAACAAGTTCAAGCAGATCAATCGTTTCTTGGAAATGGTGGAGGACGTAATAGAGTTTCTACCCCAAGAACGCAAAATCAGGGTACTTGATTTTGGCTGTGGCAAATCCTATCTTACCTTTGCCCTCTACCATTATCTTTACGAACGCAAGGGGCTAGACGTGGAGATAATCGGCCTCGATTTAAAAGAGGACATGGTTCGTCATTGCAATCAAGTGGCTCAAGATTTGCAATGGACACCACGGCTGGGCTTTTGGGTGGGTGACGTTAGAGACTACCAGCGTACCGAACAGGTGGATATGGTGGTCAGCCTGCATGCCTGCGACACGGCTACCGATGTTGCCCTCGCTAAAGCCGTGGCTTGGCAGAGTCAAGTCATACTATCGGTTCCCTGTTGTCAGCACGAACTCTTCGACAAGATAGAAAACCCCCTAATGCGCCCTCTGACCAAACATGGGATTTTGAAAGAACGTTTAGCCTCTTTGGTAACCGATGCCTTGAGGGCAAGCGCTCTGGAAATCGCGGGCTACAATGTCCAAGTACTGGAGTTCATCGCTACTGAACACACGCCCAAGAACTTGCTGATCCGAGCAGTGCGCAGCCAAAATAGAGGGTCTAGCCAGCAACTAAAGGAAGAATATCGCAACTTCCGAGACGCCTGGTCTCTAAAGGATCCATTTATAGAAACCCTCTTTGGCGATCTCTTGAGGTAGTACGACTATGAAATTGAAAGTTAGGATTCTATACTGCTCTCTAATACTGGTTGCTCTCTTGGTCGCCAACTCGGGTTGCCAGCCGACCATGCCGGCAGGCCCAGCCCACGACCAACTGATTGTGCATTTCATTGATGTGGGACAAGGCGACTCTATCCTCATCCAGTTTCCTACGGGGGTAAACATGCTAATCGATGCGGGCAGCGATGAGTACGCTGCAGTGGTAATAGATTATCTACAAGCCCAAGGGGTAAAGAAACTAGACTATTGCATCGGCACCCACCCCCATGAGGACCACATAGGGGCTCTTGATGATGTCATTCTGGCCTTTCCAGTGACTCATGTCTATCTCCCCAAGGTTGAGCATACAACCCGCACCTTCGAAAATCTGATAACGGCTATTAGCGAGAAGGGATTAAGAATAAGGGAGGCTAAGGCTGGAGTCACCATTGATGTGGGGCCCCTAGTGTCAGCTCTAATAGTGGCACCCAACAGCAGCGGATACCAAGACCTGAACGATTGGAGTGTGGTGCTGAAAGTCACCTATGGAAAAACATCTGCTGTCTTCACTGGGGATGTCGATAGGGTCTCGGAACAGGAAATGGTAGAAGCAGACTTCGACCTACAGGCGGATCTGTTAAAGGTGGCCCATCATGGTAGCCGCACTTCCAGTAGCATTGAGTTTCTAGCGCTGACCCATCCTCGCTATGCCGTCATCTCGGTGGGTTCCGGTAATACCTACGGCCATCCTCATCCGGAAACCATAGGGCGACTGGTGGACCTGGGAGCCAGCATTTATCGCACAGATCTAATGGGATCAATCGTCTTCCGTAGTGATGGGCAAAGCTTTTCTTGTGATTACAACCTTGATAACACAGGGGACATAGAAATGACGGTTGATCGCAGAGCAGAAGTAGTCACTATCAGTAATAGAGGGAAAGAAGCTGTTGATCTCAGTGGCTGGGTTCTGATCAGTGAAGTGGGCGATCAGCGTTTTATCTTCCCCTCCCCTACTATTCTACAGCCGGGGACGGAAATTCAAGTGGTGGCTGGACCTAGCGCGGAGCCAGCTCCCAACAGGCTAGTCTGGAGCAACAACTACATCTGGAACAATGACCACGACCCAGCCTCCCTCTATACAGTACACGGTATCATGGTAAAAAGAGTTGTACGCTAGCTCAGGCCAAAAGGAGGCTATCTGCTATGCTGATTGTAGATCGTTTTGAAGGGGATATGGCTGTAATTGAATACGCGGGTGAGACTTTACAGTTACCTCGCACCCTGCTCCCTGCTGACCTGAAGCCGGGCGATGTAATCCGCCTATTAGTAGAAATCGATCGGGAAGAGACTGAAAAACGGCGCAGGCGAATGAGGACTCTACTCGATAGTCTTTGGGAAGAAAGCTAGCCGACAAGGGCAGCAGCCGTGCACGTTTCTTGAGGGAGGCATCACCGGCAGGATTTTTCCTCTTTGGACGCGAAGCTATACCCTAAGCCCTTCCCAAGAAAGTGGTGATATGGACATGAAAGCATTACTTAAGAGCCCCAATACCCTGCTTATTGCTCTCAGCGTTATCTTAGGGCAGTTGACTTGGCCCCTAACCGGGTTACCTGTTTTACTGGGCCCCACCCTCCTGCTTGGTGCGGAACCTCTAATTACACTTTCCCTTAGTCAGTACCTTCTAGCTGCGATTATCAGCGCCAGCTTGAGCACTCTGCTTACGAACTCTTGGCTGGGCCTTATCATCCTACTGCAGTTTCTTCTCTGGTACTTCGCTCATGGCAAACGGAACATCCATTGGTGGCTACTAACTACCTTATTACCCATTGGACTATTGGCGGCTCTGCAAACAGAGAAGACCTATCTCGTCTATCTGTCGGCTCTTGGTAGTGCAATCTGCCAAACCCTGCTCTACCGGGGTCTGATGGCTGTAGCTAAACACAGAATCAAGCAACTAAAAGAACAGCATCGCCATCGTCAAGGAGCCGACCGCCTCTCGGCGGCAATAAGCCAAGCGCATCAGCTGGAAAAACTGCCTGGACTGACTCAGGCCCTCAATGAGAATATGGAGCAAACCTATGAGGTTTATCAGGACTTGGAATTATTGGCTCGCGCGACCCCAAGAATACCACAGCCACTGATTCAAAACCTGCTCTCGGCGGCCCAGCGCACACACCAACTCAGGCTGCAACTGCAAGATTGGTACCATCAACAGGGACAACTGTTGGCTGACTGGGTTGGCTACGATACCATGTCACTGAAAGCTCTTTTCACTTGGGTATCACTACTGGTGAGAGATCTGGCGGAGAAAGGTGGGCAACAGCTGGAAACCTTCATTGACTTGGAAGAAGATGCCTGGCTGACCAAGACTCAGCAATTACCCTTAGGCATCTTGTTGCTCTACATTTGTCGCCAGGGTCTGGGCAAGCTCACCGAATCTCAACTCCAGCTACGCTTTAGTGGCTATGTGGCCAGCGAAGGTCTGCGCCTGATTATTACAATGGCTCCCAACCTGCAGACGGTGAGTGGGGAATGGCCCCGGCTCCACCCCTATGACCTCAGCCCAGTGGAGGAATATGTCCAAAAGCTAAATGCCATTTGCTTGACCGGGGTTACTACACTAGGCGAACAGATTTACACTCTCGAGCTTACTTGATTCTACCGTAGACCTGCTAATGTAAGTATTTCTGCCACCAACTGCTCCGCCGACTCGGCAACAACCAACTGTCCGTTAAGCCGAGCAATATAATGGGTGGCACATTCACTACAAGCCACAATACATTTGACTTCCTGAATGCGCAGGCTATCGCTGGCCTGCGCCTTTAATTGTTCCAGTGCCTGGCGGCCCTTCAAAGTCAGGTTTTCACGACAAAAGAGTACTTCCACAGAGCTTAACCTCCTATGTTTCCGGCAGAACGGTACTAGTGTGGTATAATAACATACAGTGTTAGCTAAGTAAAAAGAGGTGTTCTTATGCTGCAACAGTACGAACTACGGCGCCAAGACCGCGCCATATCCCTAGAAGAGAGCTGGCAACTCCTTTCAGAGGCGGAGGTGGGCCGTCTGGCCATGGCCACACCACAAGGCCACCCTTATATAGTACCCCTTAACTACGTGGTTTTGAATAAGGAGATCTATTTTCATTGCGCCCGCGAGGGGCGCAAACTCGATATTCTGCGGCAAAACCCGCAGGTATGCTTTGAAGTAGATTCCCTCCTTGGCATCAAAGCTAGTTCCAAGGCTTGCGAATTTGGCGCTTATTACAAGAGCGTCCTTGCCTTTGGCCAGGCCCACGAGGTGACTGATGCGGCCCGGAAGGTAGAAATACTAAACGCCTTAACGGCAAAATACGCCCCGGTGGGGCATAGCTTTGAATCAGTGACGGAAAGGGAAGGAGCGCAAGTTACCGTAGTTGGCATTAGGGTTAACATGCTTACTGGTAAAGCACGTATCAAAGAAGCATAAGGAGATATAGCGCGATGAAATTAGACTTGTATGCCCTTCTGCGGCAGGAAATCCGCCCCGCTTTAGGATGCACCGAACCGGCGGCAGTTGCATTAGCTTGCGCCACTGCGGCCAGTTATTTGAACTCTGCACCGCAAAGAGTAGTAGTAGAAACAGACCCTAATGTGTTCAAAAATGGAATGGGGGTTTTCATTCCCGGCACTAAGCGGACAGGACTGCATCTGGCCTCGGCACTGGGAGCTCTCGCTGGCAAGCCTCAGCTGGAATTGGAGGTGTTAAGTGGATGTGAGCGCTATGTGAGCGCGGCAGAGATGATGGTGCAGAACCAGCAAGTAAGCGTTACGCCCTCGCGACCTTGGGGCACCATCTCTATTCTGGCACGGGTTAGCAGTGGTGACGAGGAGGTCACAGCACTGATCGAAGGCTCCCATACCCATTTGGCTTTAGTTACCAAGAACAAAGAAGTGATCTATGAAGACCCCTATCGAGCAGGAGCAACTGAAGATAGCAATAGTAGTTGCCTACTTCACTACTCCGTTAGAGAACTGGTCACCGCCTGTGAGTCCTTACCAGACAAAGCCTATGACTTCTTGCTGTCTTGCGCTCGCAGCAATCAAGAGGTTTCCCGCGCGGGGATTGCACAGCAATTAGGGTTAGGACTGGGCTACCGATATCAACAGCTGATGGAAGTACAGAAAACATGTGGGGACTTGGCCAACTTAGTATTAGCTGCTACTGCGGGAGCTGCTGACGCACGCATGAGTGGATACAACATGCCAGTTTTCAGCACCAACGGTAGTGGCAATCAAGGGATAACTGCATCCCTACCCGTACTAACAGTAGGTGAGAAACTGGGAAAAGGCGACAAGCAGATCGCTATCGCTTTAGCCATCAGCCAGATTATAACTATTTATGTTAAACAACATATCGGTAAACTCTCGGCTCTCTGTGCTTGCGCTGTAGCTGCTGCCATCGGCGCCAGTTGCGGCATCGTCTACTTGCTTGATGCTCCTTATACGACAATGGAAGAAACAATCAAGCTAATGGTGGCCAATCTTACAGGGATGATCTGCGACGGGGCCAAGGTCTCCTGCAGCTTAAAGCTGGCTACAGCAGCGCAGACGGCCGTACAGACGGCGCTCTTAGCTAAAGAGGGCCTGACGGCTCCTGTGGGCGATGGCATTGTCGCTGCTACGGTAGAAGATACTATCCGCAACTTGGGCTCTGTCAGCAATCCGGGCATGATAGAGACTGACAATGTGATTCTTAATGTGATGACACAGGAGACGGCAAGCAATAGATAAGAAAAAGTAAGCAAACCCTCGGCCATAGTTGGCCGAGGGTTTTGACTGTCGTTTCGCATGTCGAATTTCCTGGGAAATCAAAAACCGCAGGATCTCCTGCGGTGAAATCTCTGGTGGAGACGAGGGGAATCGAACCCCTGACCTCTTGAATGCCATTCAAGCGCTCTCCCAGCTGAGCTACGCCCCCGATTTGACTGCCAGCAATCATTATACCTGATTGCTGACGTTCTTGCAAATGGTTTTGGGAAATGGTTGGCAATTGCATGTAAGCCATCTCCCGAACCACAAGTCACATTTTACTCCGCCAGCCTGTCCCTGTCAAGTACAATTAATACCAAATATGCTCCTAGGATTTGCGTCTGGCGACGTACTGCAATCTTTCCGTGTTAGCAATAGGTTCTCCTGCCATGCCTCCCCAGGGATAGATCCCTTCTAGAGCAAATTCCTGAGTAGCTAAAGCTCTTTCAATAACATCGGGGCTGAAATAGTGTTGTTGGTGAACTTCCTGAAAACGACGCCATAGGTCGCCCTTCTCTTGCACAAAAAGGGTTAGCTCGTGCAGTGCATTACCACTGGCCTCATCATATTCGGAAGACCAAATGCAATAACCCGACTCGGATTCTTGCACAAAGGGTCCATTGGTAAACACTTGGCTCATTTTATACTCGGTGTGCACATCGAAGAGAAGCAAGCCTTCGGGACAAAGAACCCGTTGCAGTTGGGAGAAAACAGTCTCCAACTCCTGTTCATTACGTAAATAGTTGAAGCCATCACAGGCACAGATTGCGATGTCAAAACTGGCTGTTGGGAACAGTAGCGAGCGCATGTCCATACAGAGCCAGATATCAATGCCAAGACCGACTGCTAGACCCTTGTTTGCCGCAATGGCCAACATCTCCGAGGAAAAATCAATGCCTATCGGGGAGTACCCCTTTTGCTGTAAGGCTATAGTAAGCGTACCAGTACCGCAGCCCAAATCTAGGAGGCGCCGCCCTGGCGCCCCAAATTGTTCAACAAGTGCATGTAAATAATCGGCCCAAGCCTGGTAATCAACCCCGGCCATCAGATCATCATAGAGCTGAGCTAACTTACTGTATGAGGTCATCCACAGGCACCCGCTTTGCATCGTTCCACAAGCGATCGAGGCTGTAGAATAACCTGGTCTGCTGCTGGAAAATATGCACTACCACTGAACCATAGTCTAAAAGCAGCCATTGTGCCCCTTGATCAACTTCGGTCTGCTCCGGGCGAACGCCGAGTTTGCCCAGTTCCTCCTTGATGTAGTCGGCTATTGCCAGCACATGGGGGCGCGATGTTCCTGTTAACAACACAAAGTAGTCGGTTACTATAGTCAAATGGCGCAAATCAAGCACCAGCGGATCTTGTGCCTTACGCTCATTGGCTAGGGCCACGATCCGTCGCGCTAATTCCAAACTCTGCATTGATTCACCTCATTTATGGATTAGGATAAAAAAGACATGCGCTTAGGGCAGCATGTCTTTGCCTACTACGACAATCACATCAGCTACAGCGTCAGATCTTACATCGAGCAAAACCTCTTGCACCGACAACACTTCTGCCACCGCTAGGGCACTTTGCGACTCCCGTCTTGTACTAACCACCTGAGAAATCAGCTGTTCGTCACCCTTGTCCTGCTCGGTGATACCAACAATACGAAAACCGTGTTTCTGTAACAGTTCGGCTATCTGTTCACCATTGTTGCGTTTACCTTTGGCCACAAGGATTTCCACTCCAGTGGCCTGATTGGCACTAAGATTAACGTGGGAATAGAAGTGGTTTTCTATCAGCTCTTTTAGTTTAGCCATATCGGCCTCATAATAGTAGATACCGTTATCCCAGGCGTCTGTTCCCTCAATGGTATAGCTGGTAATCTTGTCATCCTGCAGAGATTTGATCATGGGCAGATAACGGATTCCCACACTGAGCGGGATATTAGTCTTAACCGTTTCTGTGGCGATCTTAAACAGCTGGTCAATCTTCAACAGGTTAGACGGCTTCAAGAGCTGTTTAATTGCGGCCTTGATAAACTTCTGTTGTCGCTGGGTGCGGGCAAAATCGCTATCTGAATAACGGTAGCGCACATAACCCTCCGCTTGCTCACCGTTAAGCACTTGATAGCCCTTCTTTAAGTTGATGTAGAGACCGCCCGCCTTATCGGTATACTTCATATCTTTCTCTACCTCAATAGGCACCCCACCAATGGCATCCACCAACTTGCGGAAGCCACTGGTATCAATCTGCACATAGTAGCGGAGAGGTATACCCAGGAACTGGCGTACAGTTTGCAATGTCAATTCCACCCCACCATAGGCAAAAGCATGGTTTATTTTATCCCTCTGCTTCCTACCGGGAATTGACACCCGCGTATCTCGCGGAATAGATAAGAGGCCTATTTCCCCTGTCTTAGGATCAAAGCTGGCCACCATAAGGGTATCGCTACGTCCCCTAACCTTCTGACCGGGAGCAACCAGCCCCTCATCTTCACCTACTATTAGTACATAAAGCTTACCATCGGTCGGTAAGACCTGATCATCTTCTGTAGTTCGGCCGGCTGTATAACCAAAGAAACAAGTGCTCGCCACAGTCATCACAATGAAGAAAACGGCCAAAAGCAAAACCTTTCTTTTGCGAGCCATTTAGTATAATCCCCCTATGCACTCTTGGCTATAGCATAAGCTTCTCTTTTTCGACAAGAATCTCCTTTTACTATAACAAAGCCAGAAAGTGCATACAAGGATTTATTCCCTAAACCCTAATTAAGGTAATATGTCCTTCCCTAGGGTTACCACCACATCACTGGAGCTATCCATCTGGGGTTCCACCAAGACCTCGTGCAAAACTAGGACCTGTGCGACAGCTAAGGCCTTCTCTTTACTATCGCTCACCACCTGAGAAACCAGGTAGTCATCGCGCTCGTCTATTTCCAAGCCCAGTACCCTAAACCCATGCTTGCGTAGCAATTGGGCCACCTGTTCCCCGCTGGCTGAGTCTCCATTAGCTACTACTATGGACACAGCTATTTGCTGATTAGCCTGTTTATCAATATCGGAATAGAAATAGGTCTCTATCAATTGCTCTAGCTTTTGGCGATCCGGTTCGAAGTAGTTGATTCCGTTTATCCAGACATCGCTATTGCCTTCGATAGTATAGCTAGTTACATTGCTGTTTTTCAACGACTCAAACAAGGACAAGTATCGTAGGGCCACACTGATGGGTATGTTGGTCTTGACCGACTCAAACGCAATCCTAAGTAGTTGGTTGAGCTTAAGGAGGTTGGTAGGCTTCAAAACCTGTTTTAACGCGGCCGCAAGAAACTTCTGCTGTCTTTCAACTCGTTTCAAGTCACTGTCGCCACGGTAGCGGATATAACCCTCTGCCTGTTCCCCATTTAACACATGTTCTCCCTGTGTCAAGTTGATATAGAGACCACCGGCCCGATCTGTATAGCGCATATCCCGCTCTACGTAGATGGGAACCCCATCGATGGCATCCACCAGCCGCTTAAAACCATCGGTCTGAACATGGATATAGTAGCGCAGGGGAATACCCAAAAACTGACTGACAGTGCGCATAGTGAGCTCTACGCCCCCGAAGGCCAAAGCATGGTTAATCTTATCCATGCCTTTTCTTCCTGGAATCTCAACCAGTGTGTCACGAGGTATGGAAAGCAAGCTGATTTCCCCTGATTCCGGGTCGTAACTGGCAACCATTAGCGTATCACTTCTGCCAGTTACCCGTTTACCGTTGCTGTTGGCACCATTATCTTCTCCGATAATCAACACTAGCAGTCGCCCGTCGGCCCGATAGGGCTCACCGTCACCATCAACAAGGGGCGGTTCCGGGCTATTGTTGCTCCGAAAGAACCAAGCACTCATGGCACTGACGACTACAAAAACTACTGCCAGCAGAACAGCGGTCTTTCTCCGACTCAATGGCTTCCCTCCTAGCTAGCTGGAGTGGGTGCCCAAATATAAGCCATGCTTACAGATGTAATCCTCTACCGCGCTAGGCACCAAATATCTAATTGGCCTCCCCATCTGTACTCTCCTCCTAATGTCGGTTGAGGATACTTCCAGAAGAGGGACCTCGAGATACTTAAGACATTGAACTTCCTCAGAGGTCAGATTGTAGGTGTTGTGAAGGCAAAAACCCGGTCGAGTAACCACCACAAACTGACAAGAGCGTAGGAGCTCCTGATAGCGATACCATTTATGTAGTTCAGGCAGAACATCGGCACCAGTGATGAAATAGAGCTCCCCCTGTCTAAACTCCTCCAAAAAGGACTGCACCGTATCGTAGGTATAGGAAGGTCCGGAACGATCCAGTTCCACACGGGAAACTAGAAACTGGGGATTATCTATCGTAGCTAACAAGGTCATACGATAACGATGTTCTGCCGCCGTAACACCGGTTTTGTGCGGCGGTTGCCCGGAAGGAATGAAATATATCTTATCTAAACGGAACTCATAAAGTGCAGTCTGGGCAATGACCAAATGCCCCAGATGAATGGGATCAAACGTCCCGCCTATGATACCGTACCTCTGCATATGAGACTCTCCTTTACTCTTGTAAGCAATCTACTGGTATTCTATCAGATAATAGGCGTACTGACTAATAATTATAAACATGAAAAAACTGTCCCTATAATCAGGACAGCTTTTTCCAACTCTATTCTTCTTTCTCCCATGGCTCGGGAATATATTCAAATTCCAGCTCGCCAATGCGCACCGTATCACCCTCTTGCACACCAGCCTCTTGCAAGGCCGCAAAAACCCCAAAGCGGCGGAAGGCATGCTGCAATCGCAGAAGGGCTTCTTCGTTTTCCAAATTAGTCATTGCCACCCGCTTTTCCACTTGCCGGCCTCTGACAACAAAAACGCCATCTTCCACCTGGACCTGCAAGCCGGGATCACTGGTCTCTACTACGTCCGGGATTTCAACGGCTGGCGGTGGCGGGGCCGTTGCCAACAGGTCTACGGTAGCCCGCAAGAGCGGTAGGACGTTCTCTCCCGTGGCGGCAGAGATTGGGAATACTTTGTGCCCCATAGATTCCAACTCACGCGTAAGAGTGGCGGCTCGCTCGCGGGCTTGTGGTAGATCCATCTTGTTAAGGGCCACTATCTGAGGGCGTTCCGCCAGCTCCGGAGCGTACTGGGCCAGTTCGAAATTAATAGTGTGGAAGTCCTCCAAGGGATCACGGCCATCCCAGCCGGACGCATCAATCATGTGGATAATAACCCGGGTACGTTCGATGTGTCGCAAAAACTCATGCCCCAACCCCTGACCTTGATGAGCCCCTTCTATTAGGCCCGGAATGTCGGCCATGACAAAGGTTTGATCATCGACCTTGACCACACCCAAGTTGGGAGTAAGAGTAGTAAAAGGATAATCGGCGATTTTCGGCCGCGCCGCCGAAACCTGCGCCAAAAGGGTAGACTTACCGGCATTAGGGAAGCCTACCAGCCCCACATCGGCCAGTAGCTTCAACTCGAGGCGTAAGTTGCGTTCTTCACCTGGTTCGCCTTGCTCCGCAAAAGTGGGGGCCTGATTTGTAGACGTGGCAAAGCGAGCGTTTCCTCTGCCACCACGACCACCCCTCGCCACCACAAATGTCTGTTCCAGTTCCGTCAAGTCAGCCAAGGGTTGACCCGTATCATCATCATAGACAACGGTTCCTGGAGGAACCAGGATCACCAGATCTCGACCGGCTCGCCCATGCATATTGTTGGGGCCTCCATTTTCTCCTCTCTCAGCCCTATAATGCTTGCGATAGCGCAGATCCAACAAAGTGTTGACGTGGGGGCTTACAACAAGCAGTACATCACCGCCTCGGCCGCCATCGCCGCCGGAGGGACCTCCATGGGGAACGTATTTCTCCCGCCGAAAGGTGGCCATCCCATTACCACCATCCCCCGCCTTGACATAGATCTTTACTCGGTCAATGAACACTCCAGTACCTCCAATCCGTATCGGCTCTTTCTACTAGCCATCCCAGATCTCTTGCCAGCCTTACTGTGCTTGAATCATCAAGCAGGGGAGAGGCTTTCAGCAAAAAGCGAGGGCTGGCAGCAGAAACTTTCACATAGAAAAACCGCTGGTTGGATTCTAAATGGCTAAGCTCACTTAGTATGTTCTGCCCCACCTGTTGCAGCGAGGCCCGTGTCTTCTCATCAATCGGCTCTGGTAGAGGATTTACCTCCACCCGCCATTCTATATCGTGCAAACTGGCATAGCGTTGCCATTGCCATAACAGGGTGGCCAGTTCGTCATCTTGACAGGCAAAAAGGGAGCCAACTGTTTGGATCTGGTCAACTACTTTCTGTACATCTCTATAGATAACTTCACTACTTCGCCCCAGTTGTATGTGCCCTAGTAGCAATTGTAAATCATTTAGTAGATCATGGCGAAAATGCCGCAGCAACTGATAGATGTTGGGCCGAGCAAACTCTTCCATACCTTGGCACCCCCCTTTTGATTTGTCATTATCATAACACATTTGTCCACAAAGTTATTGGTCGAAACAAAAAGGCTGTCCGCAAATCAGGACAGCCTAGACAAAGGCGTCTTTAGTTAGCAACCTCTTCCGTAACCTGATATACACTAACCTGCTTCTTGTTCTTGCCCTTACGCTCGAAAGCTACAACACCGTTAATGAGGGCAAACAAGGTATCATCCTTACCTAAGCCAACATTCTTACCAGGGTGAATCTTGGTGCCACGTTGACGAACCAAGATGGAGCCGGCAGTGACGAACTGGCCAGCCTGGCGCTTAACACCAAGGCGTTTAGCTTCACTGTCGCGTCCGTTACGGGAGCTACCTACACCCTTCTTAGATGCAAACAGTTGGAGATCCAACTTCAATAGCATACCTTACACCTCCTTTGGATCTTCTACCTGGACATAACCAGCATATGAAGAGGCGATCGCCGTTAATCCCAAGAGCATCGTCTCTAATATGGCATCTGCTTGGCCTCGCAACACTGGTGCCAGAGGTGGTAAACTACAAACAACTAACCCTTCCCTTTGGCTGCCGGCCAAATCAATGCCAAGGAATTCCTGTAGACCGAGAATTGCTGTTTGCACTATAGCTGAAACCCCAGCGCATACTATATCGCGACCTCGCTCCTCGTAGTTGGCATGACCAGACACCGAGAAGCCTTTAATACAGCCGTCCCGATCCCGCTGAACAGAAACAATAATCATAAACTATAGGTTAATGCTTTCAATCTTTACGCTGGTAAAAGGCTGCCGATGGCCCCGCGTTACCCGCACTCTTTTTCTACGCTTATAGCGGAAAGAAACTACTTTCGGCCCTTTGCCCTGACCTAACACGGTCCCGGTGACAACCGCTCCCGCTACCGTTGGTTGGCCAACCTTAACCCCATCAGCTGCACTTACCATAAGCACTTGGTCAAAGCTGACGGTGTCACCTACTTGTGCAGATAATTTCTCAACTTGGATTACTTGGCCTGGTTCAACCTTGAGCTGTTTACCACCTGTTGCAATAATGGCGTACATTGCGCCACCTCCTTAATTTACTCGCCGAATACAAGGTGCAAGTTAGCTTGTCTTATAACCCGTTTCGAGCGGTTTCCGCAGTGTTAGTATGAGCCTAACACTACTTCCAAGTGTCAATACTACCACAGCTAGTTGTTGACGTCAATAAAATCTCCCGATAGGCGACCCTTAGCATAGGTTCTAAAGGTGCGCGTGATCTCAACCAACACCTTTTGCCCCACGAAGCGGGCCGCCTGATCCACCTGAATTACGAAACCATCTTTGCGACCGATGGCATCATTTGGCTTGCTATGATGCACACTTTCTAAACGTAGAGACAATATGTCGCCAACCTCTACTGGTAAAGCCACCTTTTCTACCATCTCGGTGTTGCCAGCCAGCACAATAGCCCAATCCTCTAGGCTTCTGTCCGAGTTTCCTCTTACATATATATGGCGTCCCGTCTCTGCTTCCAGACGCTCCAGATTGCTACCACCGGTGCCGATCAAGACAGCCGCTACCGTGGGGTTAACATCCAGCAAAACAGCTTCTTCCTGGTGGTGACGGAAATAGTGTTTGAGCTCCATCTCTATGCGGTTACCAATAACCTCTTCATGTAGTACGTAGCCTGTACCGTCACAACTAGGACAGGGCTTTTGCAAAACTTCACCTAAAGCTTGGCGTACCTTCTGCCTTGTCATCTCTACTAGACCCAGTTGGGTGAGGCCCAATACCGTTGATTTGGCCTTGTCGGCTTTAACCGCCTCTTCCAACTGTTTAAGCACTTGGCGCTGATGTTCAGGTTTAGCCATATCAATAAAATCAATAATAATGATGCCGCCAATGTTGCGTAGGCGCAACTGGTGGGCGATCTCAACAGCCGCCTCCAAGTTGATTTTCAACACCGTATCGGCCAGGTTGGTGCTACCTACGTACTTGCCCGTATTGACATCGATGGCGGTTAGAGCCTCCGTCTGATCAATTACTAGGTAGCCCCCACTCTTTAACCAGACTCGCCGCTTCAGGGCCTTTTCTAGCTCGACTTCCAGACCGAAAGTCTCAAAAATGGGCCTTTGTTGCTGAAAGAGAAACACTCTTTCACGGAACTCGGGAGCAGTGGCATCCAGCAACTCCAGGACCGCCTGATACTGGTCCATACTGTCCACAATCAAGCGCTCCACATTATCGTCTAGCAGATCGCGAATAACCCGACCTACCAGATCCAAATCCCGATGGATAAGGGTTGGGGCCTTGGCTTTGCGGCTGCGACGGCGAATACTCTCCCAGAGCCTAGCCAAGAAATCGATGTCCTGCTTAATCTCCTCTGCCGTACAGCCAGTAGCGACGGTACGTACAATCACTCCCATTTGCTTGGGCTTAACCTGCAAGGCGATCTGACGCAACCGCTCCCGTTCATCTTCATCCACGATGCGACGAGAAACTCCCACATGGTTTACGGTAGGCATGAGAACCACGTAGCGTCCGGGCAAAGTGATCTGTCTGGTCACTCTTGCCCCCTTATTGCCAAAGGGCTCCTTCGTAACCTGTACCAGAATCTCCTTACCACTTTGCACCAGATCGCGAATGGTGGCTCGCCGCTTACGGACCTTAATTGCACTTTCCGGTTCTTCATCTAGTCCAGGAATGGCATCAGCCACATAGAGAAATGTATTGCGTTCCAATCCCACATTTACAAAGGCGGCCTGCATTCCGGGCAATACATTCTCTACCACGCCTTTATAGATGTTCCCCACCACTCGTCGCTCCAACGGCCGCTCTAGATACATCTCCACCAGCTGACCATTTTCGATTACGGCAACCCGGGTTTCTCGACCCAAACAGTTTACAACTATCTCTTTCTTACCCATCAGGAATCCTCTTTTCCTTACCGACTATACGAACAGGTGATGTACTCAAAAGGAGTAAACAACTGCCCCTCTTTCTCCAGATATAATTCTCGCCGACTAATAGTGAGATTGGCGTGCGCCAGCGAGAACTGGTTCAAGAAATCCTCCACCCGCAGATTGGCCGTACTGCCTGTGGCCAGCCGCAGCTGCAATGCCCCATCCTCTAGCCTAGCGCTGGCAACTAGGGGCCGGATGTTTATCGTACTTGCTCCCCCTTTGCGTTTCACTTCCTGTAGGACAACTTCTTTGTCCAAAAAGCTGGACAGCTGCTGTTCTAGGCATGTCCACTGCTCCGGACCAAGATCTTCCACCTTGTAATCAGCATAGCGAATCAGCCCCATTAACGCTTTCACATCCGTTGGAACTCGTACCGCCCCCAGCACTTCCATTCCTTGTGGGAGAGCAGGTGTCACCATCTTTGTCAGGGCTGGCACTTCCTCTCTCGTTTCTAACTCCAAATACTCGGCATAGCTAGACATACCAACCGGTAAAGGAGCCGCCAGAGATAACAAAGGGCGAGGCGAAAAACCTTGGGAGAAGGTTAAGGGGATTCCAGCCCTCCGCAGAATACGCTCCCATGTCTGTAGCATGTCTAGATGCCCCACAAAGCGCATTAACCCGCTCTTGCTATATCGCAACCAATACTTCACTCTTGTTACTCCTTTGCCAATTGAATTTGGGTCGGCAGCTGCTGACAAACCCCACATACACTGCAATAGGTTGGCCGACAATCGACGGTGGTGTCCTGCCGCCATGCCGCTTCCCTTTCCTGCCAAAGCCATTCTTTGTCTACCCCTGGAGAGAGATGATCCCAAGGGAAAACCTCCTCCCGCCGCCTGTGCCGATTGGCGTAGAAGGTAGGGTCAACTTCGGCGTCGGCAAAAGCTTGCATCCACTTGGCAAAGGAAAAATGCTCACTCCAGCCATCAAAACGGCAACCACGCCGATGGGCAGCCAGCAAGACAGCTCCCAAGCGCCGATCACCACGGGCGAATATGGCTTCCAAGAAACTCAGTTCTGCCCCGTGATAGTTCAGCTTCAACCGACGTTCGCGGGAAAACAGGTTGCGTAAAAGGCGCTGCTTTTCTTCCAGAAGATACATGGAGTCTTGAGGTTCCCATTGGAAGGGGGTCCAGGCTTTGGGAACAAAGGCAGCGGCACTAACTGTTACATTGAGGGGCTTACCTTGAACTCCCAGATAACGGTGGGCCCACGCAGCCTTGCGAGCCAACTCGTAGATGCCTTCCAGATCCTCATTGGTTTCAGTAGGTAAGCCAATCATAAAGTATAGTTTCACACTCTGCCAACCTTCAGCTTGAGCGCTGGCCACTGCCCGCAGCAGGTCGTCTTCTGTCACCTGCTTGTTGATTACATTCCTCAGCCGCTGGCTACCCGCCTCAGGAGCTAAGGTAAGACCACCGCGGCGACTCTGTTGCACCTTCATGGCCTGCTCAACGGAGAAGGAGTCAGCGCGCAAGGAAGGTAGCGAGAGTCTAATATGGTCACAGGAAAAACGGTCCAAGAATTCATCCAGCAGATTGCTCAAATCGCTATAATCCATGGTACTAAGCGACATTAACGAGACTTCATTATGTCCGCTGGCCTTAAGGGCCGCTTGGGCCAACGCCAGCAAGTCTTGCCGATTACGCTCCCGTACGGGCCTATAAATCATTCCGGCTTGGCAAAAGCGGCAGCCGCGAGTACACCCACGAAATATCTCCAGCATTAAGCGGTCATGCACCGTTCCTAAGAAGGGTACTACCGGCTCTGTGGGATAAAACTGGGGGTCAAGATCCGCTAACACCCGCTTATAGACAACGGGAGGCACATCACCTATGGGCTCTACCCCAGCTATGGTACCATCGCCGTTATAATGCACCTGGTAGAAAGAAGGCACATAAACACCCGGCACACGGCTAAGAGCCAGAAGGGTATTGTAACGGTCTAACCCTTGTGCCTTTGCTTCCGCGTAGACCTCAATCACATCAGAAAGTGCTTGTTCCGCCTCACCTAGAACCACGAAATCCAGAAAGTCGGCCAAAGGTTCCGGATTATAAGCGCATGGACCGCCGGCCATGACGAGTGGATCATCCTCTCCCCTGTCTTTGGCTAGCAAGGGGATCTGGGCCAGGTCCAGCATGTTGATTATGTTACTAAAACTCATCTCGTATTGCAGTGTAAAGCCTAACAAATCAAACTCGCGGACTGGCCGCTGGCTTTCCAAAGCAAATAGCGGGATGTTTCTCTGCCGCATTTGCTCCTCCATATCAGTCCAAGGAGCATAAACCCGTTCCGCGACTGTATCATCCCGTTGGTTTGCCACGTGATATAGGATTTGTAAGCCTAAGTGCGACATGCCAATCTCATATACATCTGGAAAAGCCAGCGCAATAGTGACCCTACCCTCATGATCCTTATGCACTGCATTCCATTCATTACCAAGATAGCGAGCTGGTTTTTCCACCAGTCTTAGAATCTCCTGCAAAATATGTCCTCCTCGTGGGGCTACAAGCCAGATTAGCATACTTATTTATTACATTATAACCAAAAAGCCTGAGCGGCCAAAGCTATTTGAGTAGCCGCATCAGGCGCGTGTTGAGGCCCTGATCAAAAACAGCCTTAAGTACCTGCTCTTCACTTACCACTCCTAACACATGACCGGCAGAATCCAGAACATAGATCAAATGATACTTCTTCGGAACAAAGTAATCTAGTAGATCTCCCACTTCGCAGTCGTTGGCCACCGCCAAGACTGTTGTCGGCATAGTCCCTGCTTTCGCCAGCTCCCGTTGCTTGCCACTCAGATAGGCAAGGAGCTGCAAACTGCTCTCAGTCAAGATGCGGCGAGCACTAAAGTAGAGAAAGCCAGCTATAATAAGCAAGTTTAGAGCAATGGGGCTGAACAACATAAGAACTAGTCCCATAATAAGGGCAAATACACTGCAAAAGTGGCTGGCCCGTACTGCCCTTATGGTTCCCGCTCGAAAACCCTGTTCCGCCACCAGATAAGCCCGAAAGACCCGGCCACCATCTAACGGCAAGGCTGGCAAGAGATTAAAGAGCACCAGGGTAATATTGACCTGCAAGAACTGCTCGAACAACTCCTCCGTTGGGAATAGGGGGCGCAGAATAACGCCAGCTCCAATTAACAAAAGGCTGGTCCAAGGTCCCGCTAAGGCCACCCGCATTTCAGACCGGGGATCAAGTCCCAGACTCTCCTGCAGGCTCGCCACCCCACCAAAGGGCAACAACTGTACTTCTTTAGGGGTGAAGCCCAGTTGCTTTGCCACCACCAGATGACCAAACTCATGCACTAAAACAGACAGAAAGGATACGAGGCCTGGCAGAAGGTGTCCGGTGGCTGCCCAAAGCAAGAGCGGTAACAAAAAAAGATAGTGAACCCGTAGGTTCACTCCCCAAACCCGTCCCAGATACATTGGTTTCCTCTTCCTAACGAGACAAGACTGTCAGCGGGTCCACGGGTTGCCCATCAACGATAACTTCAAAATGCAGGTGGATATCATTGGTTAGTCCAGAGCTGCCCATTTTTCCAATCTGCTGTCCCTTGGTCACTTGAGCACCCGGTTCAACTACGGCTTCCGACAGATGAGCATAGCGAGTAACGACGCCCTCCCCATGGTCAATGGTCACATAGAGGCCTAACACCTGCTCCTCCGCCACTTCTCTAACTTGCCCGGAAGCGGCAGCTAGCACAGGTGTGCCCTCAAAACCTTGAATATCTATGCCGTAGTGCATCTCCACCTGACCGGTAACGGGATGGTGTCGCCATGCATAGGACGAGATGATCTGGCCGGTGCAAGGATAGACAAATCCTTCATCAGTTTCCCCACCTATTATGCGTTGCCACACGGCCACCAGCATACTATCATCCGCTTGCCAATCGGCCCATGCCGCCCAGGCTGTTCCAGCTGCAGCCCCCGGCTGAAAACAATAGGCCAAGTACGTTTTGCAGGTAGACGCCCATTGGAAAGGTAAGAAGTTGAGGGCAGTAACCGCCAGCATTACCAATGCGCAAAAAAACCAACGGCGAATGGCTGCATTGTCCGGCAGTGGTTGTCGCAGGGGATAACGTCGGTAGTAGCCCGTGCGGCGGGATGGTATTCGCTTCTTTGACCAGAAAGGCATAGCTGCCACCTCTCTACTCGTTTCTACTCCATATATATGGACGAGTCTAGATGGATATACCTAGAACAATATCTTCTGCCTGCGCATCCCCACGTTGAGGACCAGAGCCATCGCCATACAGTAAGATAGGTAGGCACTACCACCCGATGTAAGCAGTGGCAGAGGAATACCAGTAATTGGCATGATGGAAATGGTCATGCCGATGTTGATGAATAATTGAAATAAAGTCAGCACAAAAACCCCAATAACCATCATGCTGCCAAAGAGGTCCTTAGCATTCAGAGCAATATGCAGCATACGGTACATCATAAATACGAAGAGGCCTATCAACACTAGGGCACCTATAAAGCCAAACTCCTCCGCCAGGACCGAGAAGATAAAGTCGGTATGTTGGGCTGGCAAGAAGTTGCGCCCTGCTTGGGTACCTTGCAAATAGCCCCGGCCCAAGAGGCGCCCTGAGCCGACGGCGATTAAGGACTGAGTCAGCTGGTAACCACCCACACTGCGGTATTGAGGGGCTTCCGGATTCAAGAAAACCAGTAACCGCATACGCTGGTAATCCTTCATAACGAATTTCCACATAAAGGGGATTGACAGTATCCCTAAGCCTACTAGACCGGCCAGAAACTTTAGTTCTGTACCTACCGCATAGAGCATCCCAAAGAAAATGGCCACAAAGACTAAAGCGGTGCCCAGATCGGGCTGAACCAGAACCAGAAGTGCTGGAAAACCAACTACAACCCCAGCCTTAAAAATATCTTTCCAATTGGTAAACTTACTATAGTTTTCCAGGTAGTAGGCAAAGGCAATGATAACAAATATCTTCCCAAACTCCGAAGGCTGTAATTGGAAACCGGCTAGGGAGACCCAGCGCTGAGCACCGCCGCCTTCTTCACCAAAGATTAACACTGCCAGGAGCAAAGCCACATTAACCGCGTAGATAGGTTTGATTAGTTTAGTCAAAGAGCGATAGTCAAAATAGAGAGAAACAGCAATAAGAACATTGCCCAAAACTATCCACTTGATCTGTCTTTTCATATGGTAGGCACTAGCACTATATAACACAACGAGGCCAATAGCGGAGATCAGTAGCATTGTCAACCACAACTGCCAGTCCAGATTCTTTAACAGCTTACGATCAAAGCGCACCCTCTCACCCCCTTTACGTTAAATAGTTTACCATAATGATAAAGGCACTTTACAGTGGAAGAAGCAAAAAGGGCTTACGCAAGCGAAAGTCTTACGTAACCCCCAGACAAAGGCAAAGACGGCCGCTAAGCTCGCACGTTGCGGCGAACAGCTTTGATTGGGATGTTTGTAATCAGGGCAGAAGTCTCTTCCGTCTGCTCTAGGTCAATAGCAAGGCCCTGCTCATCGATTTCTACAAACTCGTTTAGAACGCTGAGAATGCGTTGTTTAATCAGATCTAAGAGTTCGGGGGACAAGCTGGAGCGATCGTGGATCAGTATGAGTTGCAATCTCTCTTTTGCTTGCTCTCTACTTCCCCTTTTCCCTCCCCATAGGCGTCTAAGATCAAACATAGGCAGCCTCCTTACTCCATCCCAAAGAGCTTCTTTAACCGACCGAAGAAGGTATCGTTATCATGCCACTCCACAAAAGGCACCTCTTCTCCTAATAGGCGGCGGCTAATGTTCTGAAAGGCTAAACCTGCCTTAGCCGATTGGGTAAGGGCGATGGGTTCGCCTCGGTTAGAAGAAATCACTATTCCCTCATCCTCTGGCACTACACCTATCAGCTTCACGGCTAAGAGATCAACTATATCCTTAATAGCCAGCATTTCGCCCCGCTTCACCATACTTGGTCTTAGGCGATTGACTATTAACTTGATATCGCTAATCCCGTCTGCCTCCAGCAAACCGATTACCCGATCGGCATCTCGTACCGAAGAAACCTCGGGGTTAACTACCATAAGGGCCTGATCGGCTCCAGCTATGGCATTCTTGAAACCCCGCTCGATGCCCGCCGGGCAATCGACAAGCACAAAGTCAAACTCCTGTTTCATCTCAGTAACCAGTTCTTTCATCTGCTCCGGTGTGACCGAGTCTTTATCTCGTACCTGCGCCGAAGGCAACAATACCAGATTCTCAAAGCGCTTATCTCTAATAATCGCCTTCTTCCAGCTGGCCCTGCCCTCAACGACATCAACCAGATGATATACCACCCGGTTCTCAAGCCCCATGAACAGATCTAAGTTGCGCAAACCAATATCGGCGTCGATTAAGGCAACCTGTTGTCCCAGGGCAGCCAACCCCGCTCCAATATTGGCGGTAGTAGTGGTCTTACCAACGCCGCCTTTTCCCGATGTTATAACTATTGCTTTGCCCATACTTCTCCCTCACTTTCCACATCTACTCATAACTACCCTGATGGCAGGGCTCAATGATGATCTGGTCGTCCTTCAAACGGGCTATCTCTGGCTCCAATTTGGCCTGCATAGTATCCCCATCGGGCCGGCGGGCCAAGATACCAGCTATACTTACCTGGGAAGGCATCATCACATTAGCAACTACAAAAGCCGATCGATTTCCGGCATAGCCAGCATGAGCGGTACCTCGTAGAGCCCCCATCACCACAATATTGCCTTCGGCCACTACTTCCGCACCGGGATTCACATCCCCGATGATAATGACATGGCCTGGGTGATATATCTGCTGTCCCGAGCGGACCGGCTTCTCAACAATAAGAGCAGTCATTTCGCGGTTTTCTTGGGCTGTGGCAGCTCTGCTCTGCTCCAGACGCACCAACTGCACTCCCTCATATTTGTTAAGAATACTGGAAACAGCCGCCATCTGATCGGCTGTAAGAGTACGTCGGCCAGTGTTGATGACTACTCGTGCCCCTTGAAAGAAGTTGCGACTGGTAGCCAACCGCTGCTCCAGGGAACTAATGACCCTGGGAAACTCAACTTCATCGTTCAGGTATATGTGAATTCCTTCCCGCGTTCCTCTGAACAATACGGCTTCTTCTGGCAACTCTAGCCCCTCCAATAGAATGCTTATCGTGTAATTGTTTCGCTCTAAAACGAGCAGTTCCTTCTTTTCTCGACAAAAAGGGCAAAAATTGGCCCTCCAGCATTTACCTGCCAGAGGGCTTTCACTTATGGCAACACCTTTTCTCCTGGTGTATAGGTGGTTTCTTCAAAATAGGTTTTAATCACGGCATGGGCCACGGGGACTGCAGCAGTAGCGCCCCAACGTCCATGCTCCACGAAAACCGCGATTGCAATCTCTGGATCTTCAAAGGGAGCGTAACCTATAAACCAACTATGTGGGGAAATGCCCGGCCCTACTTCGGCCGACCCGGTCTTAGCAGCAACTTCCACTTTTTGTCCATTACGCATCACCGGATCATAGGTGAACAGATAATAGGCAGAACCGGCCCCAGGCCCCCCCGGTCGGCCAGGCAAGGTTACTTCATGCATGCCTTTGCGCACAATCGCTAGAGCACTCTCGTCCAAATCCACCTTTGCCAGCAACTGCGGCTCAGCTTGAAAGTTAATCTCTCCCGCAGGGCTCAGTATCTGCTCCACAATATAGGGCTGATAATGGTAGCCACCGTTGGCAAGCATGGAAACATAGGAAACCATCTGCAAGGGGGTGAATTCCATTATCCCTTGACCAATGGCCACATCCCATACTTCTCCCGGATAGGGAGTGTAGTTATAGATACGGCGGAAGTTTTCAGCGGTGGGAATAATGCCTGGAGCCCGCAAGTAGCCGGGAGCGAAGCTGAGCGGAACTTCCGTGCCAAACTGCATCATCTTCACCATATCGCCGATCTTGTCCATGGCTCCGGCCCGCCCATACTTCACCACCAGGCGTTGAGCAATATTATAATAGACCACATTGCAGGACACCTTAATACCTTCTTCTAAGGTTAGGTATCCATGACCACTGCGATTGGCGCAGTGTTTGCGAGTTGCGCCCACCTGCAGATAACCCGGACAATAGAACTTCTCGGTGGGGCTGGCAACACCATCGGTTAGAGCCAGCAAAGAAATCAAGGGCTTGATAGTAGAACCAACCGGGAAAGCGTTTAGTGGGATATTACCTGTCCATAGCTCGGGGGTCTTGGCCCATCTACCTGGGTCAAAGTTAGGATAGGAAGCCCAGGCCAGAATCGCCCCCGTTTTCACATTGAGAACTATGACGGCCCCCTTGCTTGGTTTCTGCTTATAGCGCTGATCTGTGTCGTTTAGGCGCGCCACAATGTCGGCCAAGGCCTGCTCAGCTACGGCTTGCAGTTCAAAGTCTATTGTTAACACCATGGAGTTCCCAGCGACTGGAGGGGTTTCGCCGACAGCGGATATTAGCCGCCCCCAGCTGTCCACCTCCACCAAGCGATAACCATCCTGCCCCCGCAAACTCAGTTCCGGAGCCACGTTCTCAAAGGCATTTTCTAACCCGAAAATACCAACAGTAGCATCTCGGCGATAGCCAGCTGCTAGATATTCCTTCTCCTTATTCTCGGTGATGGCACCCAAGCCACCAATCAGATAACTGGCCAAATTGCCATAGCGGTAATCGCGCACCGCCTGTCGCTCCACGATTACTCCCGGCAGTTCCATCCGCCTTTCATCAATTTGCAATACCGTCTCTTCTGCCACATCCACCGCTAAACGGATGGGCCGATAACTGAAACCCCTGTTGCGTTCGATAGCTTGGTTTATGGTCTCCTCTGTGACCCCGTAGTCGGCCAAAATCTCAGCTAAGAGTGGTATAACCTGCTCCCGCTGTTCCTTGGTGGAAGGCACTAAGTAAGAAACCACATAGGCAGGTCGACTAGAGACTATAGTCACGCCATCAGAGGTAACAATGTCGCCGCGAGGAGCATCAACAACTATCTGTCTACTACTGTTTAGTTCAGCTCTGGCCAGGTAGTAATCTCCCCGCACCAACTGCACATAGAACAGGCGACCAATCAGTAGGAGAGCGAGGAAGAACACCACCTGATGCAAATAGTTAATACGCTTTTCAAAAAGCTCATCCATTCCCCCTACCCCCTCCCTCTGGCGACTTCTTGCTGCTGGTGCTTATATAGCAAGGCGTACATCAAGGCGACTAACACACTATTGAGCAAGACTGAGACAGGCAGGCCCAGCCAATAGCCTGTTCCAATCCAAAAACCATACAAACCACCAACCATGACCGTCATCAGCAACCAATAGCAGGCGGTTGAAACCAGACCAACCACCCATGGGACTAGCATGGACTTGCGATACATCAGCTGACTAAACTGCCCCACGGAATAGCCAATTACATAGAGCACCACAGCATAAAGGCCTAGCGTGGGACCACTAGCAATGGCCCGCAAGAACCCGGCTGTCATCCCGAAAACAGCTCCCCTACTGGGCCCTGCTAACAGCGCATAGGCCACCGTTAGGACGAGAATCAGGTCGATCTGACCCCAGAAATTACCCATCCGAGGAACAAGGGTAGTCTGCAAAACTAGGAGCAACAAGAGCAAAAGGCAGAAGAATAAGTGACGTCTAAGCATCTAATGCTCCTCCGAACTGAGAACCAGGAGCACGTCCTCCAGAGAATCAAAGTTGACAGCAGGACGAACACTAGCCTCCAACTGCAAACCGTCGGGGGTAGGCGTCACCGCCTCCACATAACCCACCAAAATACCTTTTGGTAAATTGAGGGCACCTGTGCCAGCGGTAACAATAGCGTCTCCTGGCCGTATGGCTGCTTCCCTAGCAAGCCGGATCATTCTCAACATACCCGGGTTATTGGGATCGGCCTCCAGAGTTCCTCTCACCCTCGTTTCTTGCACCTGAGCAGCTATGGGGCCACGGGCATCAATCACCAGCACAACTTTGGCGGTGGTAGGATGCACCTCATAAACCCGGCCGACAAAGCCCTGATGGGTTATGACTGCCGTATTGACCTTCACACCATGTTGGCTACCCTGGTCAATAATCACATCCTGCTGCCAAGGGTTCTGACCAATGCTAATAATCTTAGCCAGCTTGAGATCTAAAGCCGGATTGGCTTCTTGGTACTTCAGTAGTTGACGAAGACGCTGATTCTCTCTCTCTGCCTCCACTAGCAGGTTCATGCGCAGGCGCAAAGCAGCCAGTTCGGCTTCCAACTCATAGTTCCGTGCCCGCAGAGAGAGTAAGCCTTTCACATCATTAAGAAAGGTGTTAATTCGTTGCACCACAAGAGAACTCGCCCGCGAAAAGGGGGCTAAGCCTCGCAGGATAAGCTCTTCTAAAGGGGAAGGGGGAGCCTGCTGCTGACTAGCTTTATGACTGGCGAGTCCTATAAGAACGACCAATATTAAACTGAAGACAATGAATCCCCGGTTTCTTCTCCAGAAGGACAGCACACTATCGCCCTTCTTTCCGTTACTTTCTATCTACGTCGAGAGGCAGCAACGAGTCTTTGCAGATTAGGATTCTCCAATATCTTGCCAGTTCCTATGGCCACGCAGGCCAGTGGTTCCTCTGCAATGTGCACAGGCATACCAGTCTCTTCACTGATGAGTTTATCTAGTCCTCTGAGCAAAGAACCGCCGCCTGTCATCATAATACCCCGATCCATCACATCGGCAGCCAATTCGGGCGGAGTGCGCTCTAGGGTAGACTTGACCGCATCTATTATGGCTCTTACCGGCTCGGCTAATGCTTCACGTACCTCAGTGGAAGTGATTGTCAATGTTTTCGGCAAACCGGTAACTAAGTCGCGTCCACGCACATCCATAGTTTTCTCTTCTCCCAGGATGTAGGCAGAACCTATGCTCATCTTGGTCTCTTCTGCCGTTCGTTCACCGATCATCAGGTTATAATGACGCTTAATATAAGCCATGATGGCCTCATCCATTTCGTCGCCACCAACTCGGATGGAGCGGTGAGTAACAATTCCGCCCAGCGAGATGATAGCTACTTCAGTAGTTCCGCCACCAATGTCAACAATCATATTGCCGGTAGGCTCTTCTACCGGTAATCCCGCACCAATAGCAGCTGCCATCGGCTCTTCAACGATTATGGCATCACGGGCTCCAGCCGATTTGGTGGCATCATAAACTGCCCGTTTCTCTACCTCGGTTACTCCAGAAGGAACGCAAACCACAACTAGGGGAGAGATAATGGCTCGCCCTTTTATAGCAGTAGAAATAAACTTATGCAGCATCTTCTGCGTGGTATCAAAGTCGGCAATCACGCCGTCCTTCAGAGGCCGAATGGCAACGATGTTGCCGGGAGTTCGGCCAACCATACGCTTAGCCGCTTCTCCTACTTCCAGAACCTCGCCCGAATCTCGCTTAATCGCCACCACCGATGGCTCATTAAGAACAATACCCTTACCTTTGACGTAAACCAAAGAGTTAGCAGTTCCCAGGTCGATACCTAGATCCTTGGAAAATGCCTTCTGGAAAATATTTGCCATTTCTGATTGCCCTCCTGCCACTAGACTATACCCTTTTCTTTCATACTTACAGTTTTACCATCACCAAAAACCACATGATCTAAAACCTCTATGCCAACAATCTTTCCTGCCTCCACCAAACGGCGAGTGACATCGATATCTTCCCTGCTGGGTGTGGGATCACCGCTTGGGTGATTATGGGCAACCACCACAGCAGCGGCACTATGCCGAATGGCATACTTGAAAACCTCGCGGGGATGAACAATGGAGGCGTTGAGGCTACCACGAAAAACAGTTCTGCGCGAGATGACCTTATTCTTGGTATCTAATAAGACCACGACGAACTCTTCTTGCGTCAACTGCCGGAAATAGGGCATGAGTAGCGCCGCCAAGTCATCGGGCTGGCGAATGCTAGCCCCAGGTAGACGACTTTCCGCGATCCGCACCGCAAACTCAGAAATCGCTGCCAATTGGCAGGCTTTAGCAACGCCAATCCCCGGCTCTCTCTGCAACTCCTCAGTGGATAGTTCTAGTAGACCGCGTACATCACCAAAACGAGTTAGTAAACGATCGGCCAAATGCAGAGCCGACTCTCCTCGCACACCAGTACCCAAGATGATGGCCAACAACTCCGCGTTGCTCAAGGCCTTAGGGCCCAGTCGCAGCATGCGCTCTCTTGGCCTTTCTTGTTCTGCCATCTCTTTGATCAGTAGCGGTTTCGGCATATCCAGTTACCTCCATCTTCTGTTGCAATGGGGGCAAATGAATCTATCTTAACATCCAGCAGTCTCCAACTTCTGCTTAAGCTCTGCCAGCTTGCTAAGCGGTAGGCCAACTACATTGAAGTAACAACCATCTATCCGGTCAATAAACATGGCAGCCCGGCCCTGAATACCATAGGCACCGGCTTTATCATAGGGTTCGTCAGTGTCCAAATACCATTCCAATTCACAAGAGGTGATCACCCGCATATGCACCCGTGTGCGCACTACATCACTTACTTCGCGGCCACTAACACAGTCAATCAGTGCCACCGCTGTATACACCTCGTGCCAGTCACCGGAGAGAGAACTCAACATGGAGGCAGCATCCTCCCTATCTTTGGGCTTACCCAGTAATTTGCCAGCGTGCACCACAATGGTGTCAGCACCCAGTACAATACCCGCAGAATAATGCTTGGCTACCTCCCTAGCCTTCCCTAAGGCATTATATAATACAAAGGCTTGCGGGTCAGTGGCAGCAACTGCTTCCCTAAAATTGCTAGGCCTAATGTGATGTTGCCAACCGATTTGCCGCAATAATTCGCTTCTTCTCGGTGAGGCCGAGGCCAATATGATCTCTTTCATATCCGTTTATAAAGAAGGAAAGCTAGGATGAGGCCCAACACCCCAGCTACGGTTAGGCGCACAGAAAACCCAAATGTTAACGAGAACATGTCCAGGCTCAGAACAAGGGGGGGATTAATACCGTACGGTTGGCTTGCTATATTGAGCCAAGGAGCAATCCCTCCTAGAGCTTGTCCTAGTAAGCTGCCTAAGAAGGACCCCAATATGAGAAAGAATACCAGTAACCAGCCGTTTTTTCCCCGGCGCATAAGGACCTCCCCTTTTCCACAAAATGTTCACCTTCTATTTTAACACAGCCCATGGAATAAGACGCAACAGAATAGAAAGGTGTTATGGATCGCTTCAGAAAGGACCAATATGCAAGGGCCGTCGCCCCATATGTAGCGACGGCCCTTCAATTAGCCGTTTACTGCATCGTAATAGTTTTCTTAGGACACTTTTCCACACAGAGTTTACAGCTTACACACTTATCCGGGTCTACCACGTGTTTTGCCTTCAGCTCTCCGCTAATCGCGCCCACCGGGCAAGCCTTCTTACATACGGTGCAGCCGACGCAGTCATCGCCAATAACGGCCTTAGGCCTGGTTCCCAGCTGCTCTACTATCACCTTGGTGGGACACTTGGACACACAAAGCCCACAGTTGCGGCACTTGCTGTAATCGATGCTGGCCAGGTTGTTATGGACATGAATCGCATCGAAGGGGCAAGCCTTCTCGCAAAGACCACAGCCGATACAACCGGCACTACAGATGGCCCGTACATCTCTACCCTTTGCCTCCGACAGGCACCGCACCTGTACTAGAGCACTGGCAGGTCGCATACCTATGATATTCCTCGGACAAGCCAATACACACCGCTTACAGCCAGTGCATTTATCCTCATCAATCACCGGCAGTCCATTCTCATCCATGTGGATCGCATCGAAGGTGCAAGCGCGGAAACAGTCGCCATAGCCCAAACATCCATAGGTGCAGAGCTTATCACCACCACCCACTGCTTGCGCAGCTTTACAAGTAGGAATCCCATCATACTGAAAACGAGTGCCACATTCGGCTTTACCACCGCGGCAATAGACTGTCGCTACCTGTCGCTCCATGGTGTCAGCCGCTACTCCCATGATCTCAGCTACCTTTGCTGCCACACTCGCGCCGCCTACAGGACAAAGGTTAGTAGGAGCACCTTGCGCAATAGCAGCCGCATAACCGCTACAACCGGGATAGCCACAAGCACCACAATTGGCGCCAGGCAGTACACCCAGTAATTGATCCACCCGCGGGTCAGTCTCTACCGCAAACCTCTTGGCGGCGTAGGCTAGGAGGGCACCGAAGAGAGCGCCAATGCCACCCAATATGCTAATAGCAGTAATAACTCGTATCACTCTGTCACCTCCCGCCTAGAGCAAGCCTTGGAACCCAAGGAAAGCAATCGAAAGCAGGCTTGCCGTAATCAATGCTATAGGAAAACCTTCAAATGGTTTGGGAATGTCAGCTAAAGCTAAACGCTCCCGGATACCTGCAAAGATAACTATAGCCAAGGTGAATCCCAAAGCTGCCGCAAAGCCATGTACCATTGATTCCAGTAAGTTATACTTGCTATCGATGTTGAGAATAGTAACGCCTAATACGGCGCAGTTGGTAGTGATCAAGGGCAGATAGACGCCTAGCGCCTGATAGAGGGTTGGACTCGACTTCAAAATGACCATTTCCACGAACTGCACTAGGGCGGCGATAACTAAAATAAAGGCTACCGTCTGTAGATACACTAGGCCAAAACGCTCCAGCACATAGGTCTGAACCACCCAGGTAACAGCAGAAGCCACGGTCATAACAAATGTAACTGCCAGACCCATGCCCGTAGCCGTTTCCACCTGCTTGGAGACTCCCAAAAAGGGGCAAATACCAATAGTTCTACTAAGAACGAAGTTGTTTATCAGAATTGCTCCTATAAAGATAATTAGTAGATTCATACCCACTGCCCCCTTACGCTGTGCGCCGCATGCGCAGATAGTTGAGCAGAGCAATCAGCAATCCAAGTGTCATGAGCCCACCAGGTGTTAAGATCATGATCAACATCGGTTGAAATCCTTCCCCGAACAGCTTAATGCCGAAAAGGCTGCCCGCACCAAGGATCTCTCTGATGCCGCCCAAAAGAGTTAGGGCGCCGGTGAAGCCCAAACCCATGCCTAAACCATCGGCAATGGAATCCAAAATGCCGTTCTGGGAGGCAAAGGCCTCTGCTCTCTGCAGAATAATACAGTTAACAACGATTAAGGGAATAAATAGCCCTAGTACTTGATGTAGATCTGGAACGAAGGCCTCCATTACCATGTCCACAATGGTAACAAAAGTGGCGATTACGACCACATATATGGGAATACGAATCTTATTGGGAACAACGTTACGGATGATGGAGATCAGCAGGTTAGATGCGGTTAGAACGGCTGCCGTAGCTAAACCCATACCTAGACCATTGACGGCGGCTGTAGTTACGGCCAGAGTGGGGCACATGCCCAGCAAAAGGCCGAAGGTCGGGTTTTCCTTAATCAATCCCTTGCTGAATTCCTTAATGAAGTTCACCACTGGCACCTCCTTGACTTAGCAGTTGCTTCATTTTCTGGCTGCCCCAAACCTAACCGGTCGTACATAACGATCAATAAGTGGTGTAAATGCATTCATGATCAAAATGGCATAGGTAACACCTTCCGGATAGCCACCCCAGAGGCGGATAATGGCGGTTATCAGGCCACAGCCTACACCCATAATCAACCGCCCCCAGCTTGTCATGGGAGAAGTAACCGGATCGGTGGCCATAAAGAAAGCTCCTAATAACAGACTACCGGCTAGAACATGAAATAGAGGGTCACCACCGAAAACAGCAGAGAAGACTGCTACGGTGCCGACAAAGCCGACAGGAATACGCCAGTCAATTATTCCGCGCCAAATGAGATATAACCCACCAACAAGGAGAGCCAAGGCCGACGTTTCGCCCAAACTACCAGGCACAGCGCCTAAGAACAAGGTGCTGTAGGCCGGCCTAGCACCTCCCCCTAAAGGTGTGGCAGAAGTTAGAAAGGTGAAGGGTGCCACCCAAGTGGTCATCTGAGCCGGCCAAGATGCCAGTAACACAGCTCGTCCCACCAGTGCTGGGTTGAAAGGGTTATTGCCTAGGCCACCAAATACTTGTTTACCAATGGCAATCGCAATAGCAGCTCCAATAGCCACTATCCACAAAGGTAAGCCGGCCGGCACACCAAAAGCTACGAGCAAGCCTGTCACTGCCGCACTATAATCCCGTATCGTCACGGGCCTACCACTTAGTTTTTGCAGCAGTGCCTCAGTGGCGACGGCTGCTACTACCGCCACCAGCATGAGCCCTAATGCTCGCAGGCCAAAAAAGAAGACGGCCAGCGTGGCTGCCGGCACCAACGCCATTAGAACTTCGAGCATGATTCTACTAGTATTCTCACGGGCGTGCTGGTGAGGAGATGAAGACATCCTTAATTTGCTCTGTTCCATTTCTCTCCCCCCTATTTTCTCCGCTTGGCTAATATGGCGCTCTTGGCCAAACGGATATTTTGCACCAATGGCCTCCTTGCAGGACATATATACGAGCAACAGCCACATTCTCTACAATCGGTGGCATTATAGGCCTCCGCCTGCTCCAGCATTCCGCGTTCAACAAACTGGGCTATGAAAACTGGCTGCAAACGCATGGGGCAGACATCGACACAACGACCACAGCGAATGCAAGGGCTTATCTCTAACGGTTCTGCTTCCTCGGGCGAAAGAGCCAAGAGGCCACAGGTTGTCTTGATTACAGGAACGTCTAGGTTAGCCAGAGTAACACCCATCATGGGCCCACCCTTAATTACTTTTCCTGGCTGGCCCTTCAAACCACACTGTTCCAGCAAAGCGCCAACCGGCGTCCCCAGACGCACTCTTAGGTTCTGAGGCCGCTCAACCATGGAGCCCGATACGGTCACAACTCTCTCTACCAATGGCTTCCCAGTAGTTACGGCGTTAGCTACCGCCACTGCCGTCGCCACATTATTCACAATAACCCCCAGTTCGGCCGGTAGTCTCCCCACAGGCAACTCTTTCCCCGTAATGGCTCGTATCAGCATAAATTCCGAGCCTTGAGGATATTTGACTTGTAACGGGATAACCTCAATATCAGGGAAGGCCTCCCTTGCTTGCTTGAGAGCTGCTATGGCTTCTGACTTGTCTTCCTCTACACCGATGCAGCCCTTATCTGCACCAAGTGCCTTCATCAAGAGTCTTAGTCCTAAGACTACCTGCTCTGACTCTTCCATCATTAGACGGTAATCGGCGGTTAGATAGGGCTCACATTCTGCTCCGTTAAGAACTACCATCTCTACCTTAGTGCCTGCGGGCGGGACCATTTTGTAATGGGTGGGGAATCCCGCTCCGCCCATGCCAACAATACCCGCCTCCCTCACTATTCTTACGATTTCATCGGCGGGGACATTCTCAATACTCGTGCCCGTGCTTGCGGGTACTGCTTCCTCATCCAGGCCATCGTTACTAACAACAATTGCCATCGTGTCCTGGCCCGAGCAATGAGGGCGCTTTTCAATAGCGACTACCTGCCCCGAAACCGATGAATGAATCGGTGCGGAAATGGGAGCATCGGAATCCGCTATCTTTTGGCCCTTTAAAACCCTTTCCCCCACTTTCACCAGCGGCTGGCACGGCGCTCCAATATGCTGGCTCAAGGGAAAAACCAGTTCTTTGGGGACTACCGCATCCACTATCGGGAGATTGAGAGTTCGCTCCTTGTTATAGCGTGGATGGATTCCCCCACCAAAGGTTTTTGCTTTAGTCACTTACTTCACCTCTCATGTCGCTTTGTGACCAACGTAACAAACTTAAGCGCATACCAAAAGGCGAGCATTTGCCCGCCTTCTGTCTGTCAAGAACTGCTTTGAGATGATGGGATTGTAGTTAACTGAGCAGATACCTATTTGTCTACCATGCTATTGTAACTTTTTTTCTCAAAGGTCACAAGTACTAACGGTCACTTAAGGACTGAATTCTTGCGCCTAATTGTGACATTTTGCAAAAAACAGAAGGAGCTGTCGCAAGACAGCTCCTGCATTCTTTTGTTGGAATGAGCTCACCTCTAGGCAGCGACGGGCCCCTCAGATTAAGTTATTGTAGTCTCAAAGTGAATCCAAATTGGGGCCTTTTGCGCCCTTTGTGCTACCAGCTCCCCAGCCAATCAGGCCCAACGCGCCGTGCGTGGACCGCGCCCTGTAGCAAGGGCTGTTCTGGGATCCTAGCGGCAACAGCCGAGGATGCCATTGGTAAGGCCTGCAACTGCGATGGCAGCCTCATTCCACTCGCTGTCGTTTAGTGTTGTCTAATGGTGCGTAGATACTTACCGCGAACTGTGTAATTGGTATGCAGCAGGTGATGGGCCCGCTCGCCACCAATTTCGCCCAAATAGGTGTCATAAAGCTCCTTTACGGCAGGGTTTTCATGGGACTTGCGCAGTGGCAGGTCTCGGTCTGCTCGGTAGACCCCTTTTATACGTTGCTCTCGTAAGGCGTTGAACTCGTTTACATCAGCTGGCCGCGGTTGGCCACCACCGCTAATACAACCTCCAGGGCAAGCCATAATTTCAATGAAATGATAATCGGCCTTTCCCGTTCGGATTTTGTCAAGAAGTTGACGAGCGTTGGCAAGGCCGTGGGCCACTGCCACCCTCAAGGTGATGTCTGTCCCGGGCAACTTTACCTCCGCTTCTTTCACGCCGCTGAGACCACGCACTGCTTCCAGCTCTACATTGGTCAAGGCCTCCCCACTCACCCACTCATAGGCCGTGCGGAGAGCCGCCTCCATTACGCCACCGGTGGCACCAAAGATGACGCCTGCTCCTGTCGACAGCCCTAAAGGACTGTCAAAATCAGAATCGGGCAGTTGGGGTAGATCAATACCAGCTACTTTGATCATACGAGCCAGCTCCCGCGTGGTGAGCACAATGTCCACATCAGGTAGGCCACTTTCCCCTACCATTTCAGGACGAGCCCGTTCGAATTTCTTGGCAGTACAGGGCATCACCGACACCAAGAAGATGTCTTCCGGACTTACTCCTATTTTCTCCGCATAGTAGGTCTTGGCTAAAGCACCCAACATCTGTTGCGGCGACTTACAGGTGGATAAATGCTCAATCAGGTCAGGGTAATAATGCTCGATAAACTTGATCCATCCGGGGCTGCAGGAAGTTATCATGGGAAGAGTGCCCCCGTTGTTAAGCCGCTCCAGCAGTTCGTTGGCTTCCTCCCAGATGGTCAGGTCGGCAGCGAAGTCGGTATCAAAAACCGCTTGGAAGCCTAGCCGACGCAGAGCTGATACCATCTTCCCGGTGACTATCGTGCCAGGTGGGTAACCAAACTCTTCACCTATGGCCACCCGCACGGCCGGCGCGGTCTGAACAATAACGTGTTTTGATTTGTCATTCAGGGCTGCAAAGACTTCTTCCGTGTTATCTACTTCCGCGAGAGCCCCTGTCGGACAAACCATCACACATTGGCCGCACAAGACACACGCCACGTCGTGCAAGAGGCAACCGCCTTCAGGGGCCACAATAGTATCGAAACCCCGCTCCACGGCACCTAAAACGCCGACTCCTTGGACTTGTTTGCAGACGGCCACACAGCGTCTACACAATACACATTTGTTGGGGTCTCGCATAATCGATAACGTGCTGTGGTCCAATGGATATGCACTCTTTTCACCCTCAAAACGCTGTCTACGAATTCCCATTTCTTCAGCTAGAGACTGTAACTCACATTGCCCGTTGCGGACGCAGATGAGACAGTCCTGCGGGTGGTCTGATAGAAGTAATTCTAAGTTGGTACGGCGCGCTTCCCTTACAGCCGGCGTATTGGTATAAACCTCCATGCCGTCGCTGGCCTGCAAGGTACAGGCTGCCAACAGGCCCCGCATTCCCTTAACCTCTACAAGGCAGAGGCGACAGGCACCTATTTCGTTATATTTCTCCATATAACATAGGGTTGGAATACGAATACCGGCCGCTTTTGCTGCCGCTAGAACATCAGTGCCTTCGGGAACAGCAACAGTTACACCATCAATGGTTAACTTGATCATCCTTCCGTCTCACTCTCCTTAACATGCCCTAGTGCTTAGCGATGGCATCAAACGGGCATTTTTCTCGACACAGACCGCATTTGATGCACTTCTCGCTATTGATTTCATAAGGCGATCTTGGCTGGCCGGAAACCGCTTCCACTGGACAAACACGGGCGCAAACTCCACAGCCGCGGCAGCGATCAGGCTGGATAGCATAGACAATGAGTGCTTGGCACGCGCCAGCAGGACATCTTTTTTCCCTAATATGAGCTTCATATTCAGATCGGAAATAACGTAACGTGCTCAGAACCGGGTTGGGTGCCGACTGCCCCAGACCGCAGAGTGAGGACTTCTTGATGTTTTCGGCTAACGCCTCTAGAGCTTCAATGTCGCCCTCTTTACCTTCACCACGAGTTATACGGTTGAGGATCTCTAACATACGCTTAGTTCCAATGCGACAGGGAGTGCACTTGCCGCAGGACTCATCCTGAGTAAAATCCAGAAAGAAACGGGCAATATCTACCATGCAAGTATCCTCGTCCATGATGATTAACCCGCCAGATCCCATCATACTACCTAAGCTAACCAAACTATCGTACTCCATAGGCACGTCTAAATGGTCCGCAGTTAGGCAGCCACCAGAAGGGCCTCCTGTCTGCGCTGCTTTGAACTGCTTGCCACCCGGGATTCCACCGCAGACATCATAGATGATCTCCCGCAAAGTCATGCCCATGGGCACTTCCACTAAGCCAGTATTGTTGATCTTGCCGGCTACGGCAAAAACTTTGGTCCCTTTGCTCTTTTCCGTTCCAATCTGCCTGAACCACTCGGACCCTTGCAGAATGATGGGGGGGATGTTGGCCAACGTCTCCACATTGTTTATGAGGGTCGGCTTACCCCAGAGGCCCGAATTGCTAGGATAGGGTGGCTTCGGTCTCGGCTCACCCCGGTTACCTTCAATCGAAGCTATGAGAGCTGTTTCCTCGCCACAGACGAAGGCACCTGCACCAACTCGAATCTCCAGATCAAAGTCGAATCCGGTACCAAAAATATCTTTACCCAGCAAATTATACTGGCGAGCTTGCTCAATGGCCCGTTGCATGTTAGCCACAGCCAGCGGATATTCGGCCCGGACGTAAATGTAGCCTTGGGATGACCCGATGGCGTAACCTGCTATAGCCATGGCTTCAATAATTGAGTGGGGATCTCCTTCCAAGATACTTCTGTCCATGAAAGCACCCGGGTCGCCCTCATCCGCATTGCAGACAACATACTTCTCATCCCCAGGGGCCTGGGCAGTAAGACGCCATTTTAATCCGGTGCTAAAACCTGCTCCTCCTCGACCCCGCAAGCCCGATCGTGAGATCTCGTCAATGACTTGCTCTGGACTCATCTCCGTCAAAACCTTACCCAAAGCCGCATAACCGTCGCGGGCGATATACTCTTCAATAACACTAGGGTCAATGACTCCCGTATTGCGTAGAGCAACCCGTGTTTGGCCGGCAAAGAAGCTGATTTTGGTGTATTCGGGTATCGTTTTCTCCGTTAAAGGATCCTTATATAGCAGGCGGGATACAATCCTACCTTTTACTAAGTGCTCTTCCACGATGGTGTGAACGTCTTCTGGTTTCACCTTCTGATAGAAGGTGCCATCGGGATAGACGACTAAGACAGGGCCCAGCTCACAGGTACCGATACAGCCGGTTTCTATTACCTTAACTTCTTCATCAATGCCTGCCTTGTTAATCTCGTGAATTAGGGCTTGTTGCACGGCTTTACATCCCGAGGAAATACACCCGGCGCCGCCGCACACGAGAACTTGAGCCCGGTAAAAAGCCATACGTCCAATACCTCCTTGTTTTCCTCCCAGTAATAGCGCCCATGCGCCTCGTTACCTCTCAATCACCCACTGCTCAATCACGCGCCCATTTACCACATGCTCATCAATTATCCTGCGAGCCCGTTCACCATCCACTTTGGCGTAGGTTACTCGTGGCTGGCCCGGCAGAATAACATCTACCAGCGGCTCCTTATCGCAGAATCCGGCGCAACCGGTCTGGGTAACCACCACATCGTAGAGATGCAACCGTTCCAGTTCCTGCATTACGGCTGCCAACGTTTCCCGAGCTCCAGCCGCAATACCACAGGTGCCCATTCCGATTACAATGCGGACAGAATCTCCGCCCTCCCTCAGGTGCATCATTTGACGTGCTGAATCCCTCAGCTTCTTGAGATCTTCCAATGATTTCACCCACTACACCTCCAGTGATTTTTCCTGCTCCCGTACATACTCCCGCAGCCAAGCGGTAATCTGCGGATGGTCTAGTGGTAACCCCTCCAGCTCCTGCCTCAGTTCTGCGCTGCTAATGGCAAATTCCCTCTTTCCTCGACGATGCCGATAGGTGAACTGGCACTCTTCATTAAGGGCTATAATGCTCATCAAGGTTAATGACATGTCGCCTATGGGAGCCCGATCCAGATGATCGTGCTGAAAAGTGGCCGTCACCGTTGTACCAAGGCCCAACTGGGATTGGATCTGTAGTTGACCACCCGCTCTTTCCGCTGCTGCTTTTATTAGAGGAAGTCCTAAGCCCACTTTACGCGTCGTCCTAGTAGTATAGAAGGGATCTAGCGCCGCTGCACACTGCTCCTTGGACATACCCCTACCGTTATCACGGACACAGAGAGTGAGGAGATTGCGATCCAAATCTTCATCAATTGTAATTTCAATTTCCGTCGCCTGAGCTGCCAGTGAGTTCTGCACTAGATCCAGTACATGTAGGGATAGGTCTCGCATTGTTAATATCTAGCCAAAATCTCTTTGATCTTCTCGGGTGTCAGCCGCCCAAAAACGTCTTCGTCCACGGTCATCACGGGAGAGAGACCGCAGGCACCAATGCAGCGGGTAATTTCCAAAGTGAACTTGCCGTCGGCCGTGGTATCATTCACCCTAATACCCAACTGTTTTTCCAACTCAGCCAGAATGGCTCCAGCTCCGCGCACATAACAGGCGGTGCCTAAGCAAACACCTATTTTATGCTTGCCCCTTGGCTTGAGCGAGAACAGGGAATAGAAGGTGGCAACCCCATAGACTTCACTCAAGGGAATGCCTAGCCCGTCGGCAACCCGCCGTTGCACCTCCTCCGGCAAATAGCCGAATATTTCTTGGGCTTCGTGCAGCAGAGGAACTAGGGCCCCCTTCTTATCCTGATAGCTCTTGATCAACTCGTCTAGCTGCTCATAGCGAGGGTCCCGCATCTGCTGGCAACCTTGACACTGTTTGGCCTCCATCATCACTTGCCTCCATTCCGTCTATTTTATTTGTGAACGTGAAATCATTCACATTCTTCGGACAAGCAAACAGCCAAGCCCTTTTACGAAGGCCTGGCCACTTGGCTGCATTGACGAACAGCCTCTAACTAATGACTATTCTAATTGTCTAGGAACCTTTCCCCTAAAAATCCAACACGAAAGTCTTCACCAACTGCCTATCTGGATTCTTCAACCAGTGCCAGATGCTATCTATTGAATCTAAACTGGGATGCAAACATGTATGCCCCAACATAACCATCTGCTCTAACGAATGGGCGTCGGATGAGGTGATAACACCAGCATACCTGCCGCTACCCGCCAGCTCCTGGGCCCGCCGCAGAGTTCCCTCCACCGTCCTAACTGGCAAACCGGGAGGCACAAACCCCAACTGACCCAACAAACCAAAGGCGGGTCTGTCTAGATGAGCTGGCACACAGCATGCTCCATAATTCTCCGCCAAGTGCCAAATTTCCTCCATTGTTAGTGGAACTGATTGATGTAAAAACAATTCCTTTTTTCCAATCACTCTATCATTTTCATCAAATATCAGTTGTGCCCCGATGGATGGCACTCTCTGATCTAGCAAGGAGAGAATATGATTGGTAAACTCCAATAGGGGTTCGGGAGCAGTAAAGTAGCAGAGCAGGTGCACCTCCTCTCGGGTTTGAACCTCAATTCCCGGGAGACAGATTATGCCCTTACGTTTTGCCAAATTGTAGACAGGCAGAACGTTATCGGCAGCATGGTGATCGGTAATAGCTATGACATCTAAGCCGATTATTTCTGCCATATTCACTATATTATTGGGAGTCATTTCTGGTAACGCACAGGGAGAAAGAGCACTATGGATATGCAGGTCAATCTTTAACCATCTACGCATGAGTCCACATTACCCCGAATGCCCAGTTGATATAAACGACCAACTATCTCAAAGGCGGGTAGCTGGGTAGATAACACCGGAACAGAGGCTTCACGTGCCCGTTCGAGGGTAGCATCATCCGGAATAATGCCTCCAACGATGATTACAGCGGATAAGTTTAGCAGTGATGCCACCGCAATAACATTGGGATGAGATTGCAGGGTAACCCAAATAGCCCCCTCGGAAGCCTTTCCTAGAACATCACTGAGTAGGTCGGAAACATACCCGCGGGTAACCTCCACATCGCCCTCAGGCAACGATGTAAGTATGGTCAGGTCTAGACGACGCACCAGCTCGGCTAGAGTCATGGTTTCGCCCCCTTTGCTTTTTCCATATCCGGTCTGGTGTACCACATTTCTCGCATTCTTATCACACAATCTTTTTCCTCAGCTCTGCCTCGAACTATATCCTCGGCCAATGCGCGGCAATTGGGGGCACCACAGGCACCACAATCTAGCCCCGGCAGCCTTCTTTCAATGATTTCTAGGCGCTCCATCTTGGCAATGGCCGAATACATATCGGTGGCCAATGGGGTCATGGGACGAGGAACAATTTCCCCCTTGATGGAAAAAACATCTCCCCATTCCTCTTCCATCGCTGCCAGATCAAGGCTGCACACCTGAGGCAACTGGGCTGCCAATTTCCGTAGCCTCACCCGGGCTATGAATGGGTTTTCTAAGGTAAGAGCCCCGCCTACACAACCGCCTGTACAAGCTTGGCACTCCAAGAAGCTCACATCCTGCAGTCGTCCCATCTCCAGCTCTTCCAATAAGTCTATGACATTATGAATGCCATCTACAGCCAGGTGATTGGCAATACCCACGGCCACGTTCTCTCCTCCGGCTCGCCCCCATCCCAATCCGAGACCACTGGCTTGCAGTCTCCGCCTAGCCGAACCTGCCCGAGGTAACAACTTAAGAATGTCACCGTAGATCTGTGAAACGGCTATTGCTCCCGTAACACTGGATTGGGCTAAAGCCTCTGGCTGATGAATGGCAGTTACCTTGGCTGGACAAGGAGTGATAAACCATACACCTATCCTATCAGCGGATAAGCCGGTGGAACGGATGGCCTGCTGGCGAGCTATGGCGCCTGCCACCTCCATAGGCGATTCTAAAGTGATCAAATTAGGTATCAGTTCCGGGAAGCGAACTTGAATCAAACGCACCACGGCAGGGCAAGTGGCAGAAATCCAGGGGCCGGGTCCCCGCTCTTGCAAGAATCGTCGCATAGCCTGCGACACCAGGTCAGCCGCTAGCGGCACCTCAAAAACTTCATCAAATCCTAGTCCTAACAGTGCATCGAGCACTGCTCCCGGCTCGGATAACTCAGCAAACTGGCCAAAAAGTGCAGGGGCTGGCAAAGCCACATTGTAGGCAAACTCCTTGCACCGCGTCAGAGGATCGGTATGGACTACCTTCGCGTGGTTGGGACAGACACGAATGCATACCCCACAGTCTACACAACGGTCTTCTAGGATATGCGCTTTGCCGGCACGCACACGGATGGCCTCGGTGGGACAATGCTTAATGCAATTGGTACAGCCCTTACACTTGTCAGCATCCAAACGGACTGAATGAAAGAAAGGCACCATCGGCACTCCTCCCACTAAAGGTTAATCTTGATCACCACGCGAGTCCCTTCCCCTACTTTTGTCTCCACCAGCAGCTCATCGGCGCACTTTTGCATATTAGGCAATCCCATGCCGGCTCCAAAACCCATTTGACGGACGCTTTCCGGTGCCGTCGAATAACCTTCTTGCATGGCCAAAGCAACATCGCTGATACCCGGCCCCACATCGGCCGCCACAATCTCTATCAAGTTGGGCCAAATAGTGAGGACCAGCTCCCCGTGATAGGCATGGATTACTATATTCATTTCAGCTTCATAGGATGCTATCGCTGCTCGACGCACGAGGCTGGATTCCATACCTATCTGCTGCAGTGTCCGCTTAATGCGGCTCGAGGCTTCGCCTGCCTGTATAAAATCATTGCCTTGCACTGGAAAGCGCATCTCCAGTAATGGCTTCAAGCCCACTAGCTCCCCTCCTGTACCTGCAAACCCACTCCACTAAGAAGGGCACAGGTTTCTTCTAAGCTATAGTTGGTCAGCAATACTGGCAAATCTAACTCGCGGGCTAAGCGAATTGCCTCGGAACGGGGACAGCGCCCCTTGACAAAGATGATGGCCTTCACGTCTACCATTTCCGCGGTGCGCACCACCTGCAGATTGGTCAATCCGGTAAGCAAAACGGCGTTATCCCCGCAAGGGCTGGAGAGTACCCTACTCAGGAGATCGGATCCCAAAGCCTGACGTATTTCCAAATCTAAACGTAAGTGGCCACCTAACACTTCAGCCTGCAACAGGCTAGCAATATCCCTTAACCGCAAGAGAACACCCCTTCCCGACTATACCTTAAGTCAACAAACTACTTATGGCAGTGGAAAACTGCTGATAGAGCTCAGCAAACTCTATCAAACGACTTTCACTAAGAAGCCGACCATTATCATCAGCCAGTTCCACGAACTGCCTTGCTCCGTCTAGGGCACCTTTGAGCTTATCCACGGCGGCCTCCAACTGGGTGTGTAGTGTGGTTAAGCTCGACGGGGGTTGAGCTTGCGCCAGAGTGGTTTGGGCTTCCTGTACTTCGGTCTGCAAACTGATGATTTGCTCCCTGTCCAAACCCTGAGCGGTGAGCAGAAGAGCAAAGACTTCTTCCATTTCGGCAATAGCCGGCTTAACTACAGCAAAATAGGCCCCCTTTTCTCCTGCAATCTGGCCTTTGCTGGTAGGCCAGGATATTTCCTTAACAAAAGCATCAACTCCTATCGACTTCAACCAGGTGACAAGCGCACCGGCTGCCTCCTGTTCGGCAAAAATGCCGGCAAAAACCCGGTAAAGCTGACCATCATAATGGTAGGCGGCAGCAGTACCTTGTTCCTGCAAGGTGCTTATTATGGTATTGGCTCCCGCTTGGGTACCCACAGCACCCACCTGCGTCAAATAGAACCTAACAGAACGCAGTTCCAGCTGAACCGTCGCATCGGCCGGCGGGTCTTCCTGTTGGTGCTGAGGTTCATTAACAGTAGGGTCCGGTTGATTACCAATGGACGGTCCATCGCCTCCGGGCGGGATAGGGGCCCAAAGATATCCCTGCAGTAACAAGGTATTAATCATCCAGCCGCATATGACCGCCAAGGCGCCAACCAAAAGCAGCACGCCCAGTTGTCGCCAGGGAAAAACTCTCTTCTTGGAACGTCGACGTGAACGCATCTTTCATCTACCTCCATCCTGTCTAACCTAACTTCGCTGTCAACGTGGGGAATCCCTGCCGCCTTTTGCACCACCCCCAGACAATAAAAGGAGCTGTCACACGACAGCTCCTTTATCTTTGTAATAGTAACCGGCCGTGGTCATGGTGATCGCTTGGACGACCTCAGATTCCTAATACAACATCACTAGTGATACGACTTCTTAAGATGATCCCTCGCTTCGGCAACGGTATAAAGGGAGCCAGCTATGAGAAGCACTTCATCATCAGACAGCAGGGCCAAAGCCTGATCCACCGCGTCAGCCACACTTTTGGCTGCGGTGGCAGGAACTTGATGCATCGCCGCCTCCTGTAGAAGCAGCTGCGGATCGGTAGCCCGGCCATAGGCAGGTGCTGTGAAAATCACCCTTGAGGCGTGGGGTAACAAATGGCCCAACATCTCAGCCCGTGCCTTGTCTTGCAGAATTCCTAACACCATGAAGATTTTCTGACCCGGGAAGTATTCGCGCAAGGCTTGTTGCAGTGCCAAAGTGCCATGGGGATTATGGGCTCCGTCCACCAGAACAAGTGGTTCTTTTTTCATCACTTCCAGCCTACCGGGCCACCGGGTGGCAGCTAGTCCTACCCTGCATGCCTGCTCAGGGATCGTAAACCCCCTTTGCCGCAGTTGGCTAATGGCTGCCAAAGCCGTGGCCGCGTTCTTGCATTGGTGGGCACCCATCAACTGCAGACGCAAATCGTTTAATCGCCAATAGGTATCACTATAATCAAGGCTTTGCTCTTCAAAGGTAAACCAATTGCGTTTATAGGTAAATTCCTGGCCCAAGCGGTATATTGGAGCCTGTAACTTGGCGGCCGTTTCAGTAATGACAGCCAACGGCTCTTCTTCCTCGACTGCGGTCACCACCGGCACTTGTAGTTTGATAATGCCGGCTTTTTCCGCCGCAATTTTGCCCAATGTATCCCCCAGCACTTCCGTATGGTCAAGACCCACATTGGTTATGACGCTCACAAGGGGCTTAACCACATTGGTGGCATCCAAACGGCCTCCCAGGCCTACTTCCCAGACGATAAAATCAAGACTTAGCTCTCGATAATAGGCCAATGCCAATAAGGTGGTAACTTCGAACTGGGTAATGGGACCCAAACTGGATCGATTGACCTCTTCGAAGTAGGGCTTCAAACGTTCCACTAGAGTTGTTAGAGCCTCCGTGTGGATGTCCTTGCCCTCGGCCCCAATCCGATTAGTAAAGGACTCAAGATATGGAGAAGTGTACATTCCCACCCGATAGCCGGCCGCATGCAATATATTATGTATTAGCGCCGTGGTTGAACCCTTGCCATTGGTGCCACCTACATGGATAAAATGCAAATCGGCTTCCGGGTGCCCCAATCGTTCCAAAACCCATTGCATCCGCTCCAGCCCGGGGCGACTGCCAAAACGACCAAACGATGAAATATAATCTAACGCTGACCGGTAGTCCATCCGTATCCCTCCTGTTGCTCTTTTAGTTTAACGCATACGAGTAGAAAAGAAAAAGGGAAGCAGCTCACCTGCTTCCCTTGAGCGGCGTTGTTTATACGGGATACCCGCCCTGCTTGGCCTGTTCAGCCAGTTCAAAATCCACGTTGTACTTACGGGACTCCCGCTCCTTCAGATACTTGAGGGCCACTTGACCAAAGAGGGCATAGGATAGTACGTCCTCTTCCTTCTCCATATACAGTGACACTTCTTTTCTGGCAGCCTCCAGCTCAGGCTCCAGAACATCGGCGGGACGAACGGTTATCACTTCGGCATCACCAATAATGCGGCGACGGAGCTCCTCATTGACCTGTCCCGGTGCCCTACCATAGAGGCCCATGAGATAGTTCTTGACCTCATTGGAAACCATCTTATACCGCTCGCCGGCAATCACGTTCATAAAGGCCTGGGTACCTACCATTTGACTGAAAGGCGTAACCAATGGAGGATAGCCCAGGTCTTCCCGCACCCGTGGCACTTCTTCCAGAACTTCTGGTAACCGATGGATCTGATCACCCAGCTGGGAGATGAAGTTGGAGATCATGCCACCCGGCATCTGGTACCGTAGAACGTTGGTGTTTACTTGATAAATGGATGGGTTCTGGGCTTGCGGATATTTCGCCTTGATAGCCGTCAACTTTTCAGAAATGGCGCTAACTAACTCCAGATCCAACCCTGTATCATAGGGCGTCCCTTCCAATACAGCCACCATTGGCTCAACGGCCGGCTGAGAGGTACCTAGTGCCAAGGGAGATAAGGCACAGTCGACTACGTCGGCTCCGGCCTCAATGGCCTTGAGTAGAGTCATACTTGCCATACCCGAGGTATAATGGGTATGCAAGTGGATAGGCACATCCACGAACTCTTTCAAGCGCTTAACCAGCTCATAGGCCGTATAAGGTGCCAGAATACCAGCCATGTCCTTGATACACAGAGAGTCAATGCCCACATCCAACAGTTCTTTAACGAAAGATACATAGGTGTCCATATTGTGCACAGGGCTGATGCTGTATACTACCGTTCCCTGCACATGCCCGCCAGCTTCCCGCACCGTGCGCATAGCCAGTTCCATGTTGCGGATGTCATTAAGACCGTCGAATATGCGCACGATATCCATACCGTTGTCAATTGTACGTTTCAAAAACTCCACTACCACGTCATCGGCATAGTGGCGATAGCCTACCAGATTCTGTCCCCTGAGCAGCATTTGCAGTTTGGTGTTAGGCATATATTTACGAATTAGACGCAACCGTTCCCAGGGATCCTCGTTGAGATAGCGCAAGCAGGTATCAAAAGTCGCGCCGCCCCACATTTCCACCGATGCAAAACCCACCTGATCCATCATTTCTAGAACCGGAACCATGTCCTCCGTCTTCATGCGGGTAGCCCATAGCGACTGGTGGCCGTCGCGTAAGGTTGTGTCCGTAATCCCTACTCTCTTTACTGCCAAGTCTTTTCACCTCTCGCATTTAAATACAGCTAGCATATGCTTTTAGCCTTTGCATACACTCGCTACTGAGACTGTCTTAGGTACATTGTATACAGAATATATTGGAGGTTGCAAGCCTATCTGGTAGGATACAGTAATTTAACACCACCGAAAGACTCATACCTATTCCTGCTGAAGCACATGGGTAATGGCCTGCCAGAGCTCTGCAACTCCTTGTTTGGTAGCAGCGGAAAACAATATCAAGTCTTCCTGAGCTAACCCAGGTAAGGATGCCAATACTTCTTGCCGGTGCTTTTCTATCTGGGAACGCTTGAGCTTATCTAGCTTATTGGCTACCACCAGCCGGGGTCGCTCTAAATCGTGCAAATATCGGAACATGGCTTGATCTAATGCCGTCGGGGGGTGGCGCAGGTCAACAACCTGCAAAACAAGCTTTAGCGGCCTTCTGCTCTCCAAGTACTCACCTACAAGGCGACTAAAGCGGTTCCGCTCGCTTTGAGACGTTTTGGCGTAGCCATACCCAGGTAAGTCAACCAAGTAGAAGGCTTCGTTAATAAGATAGAAGTTGGCAGAGCGTGTCTTGCCTGGTTGACTACTGGTGCGGGCTAATGAACGCCGATTGAGCAGGGCGTTGATAAGCGATGATTTCCCCACGTTAGAGCGACCGACCAAAGCAATCTCCGGCAGCCCCGCTGCCGGATATTGTTCTGCCTTAAAACCACTGAGAGCGTAAGTTGCCGACTTGATCTTCATACTCACTCACCTATTAACGCCGTGGCCAAGACCTGATCCATGTGGTCAGCGAAGACAAAATTCAATTGGCGTCGAACATTGGGGGGTAACTCGCTGAGGTCACGCCGATTATCGGTGGGCAAGATGATGGTCCTTATTCCCGCCCGATGAGCTGCCAATGCCTTTTCTTTCAGTCCACCTATAGGTAACACCCGGCCGCGCAAAGTTACTTCTCCCGTCATAGCCACATCTCGTCGTACTGGACGGGAAGACAGAGCAGATGCTAGCGCAGTGGCCATAGTAATACCCGCAGAAGGGCCGTCTTTCGGGATCGCCCCCTCTGGCACGTGAATATGCACATCTCGGGTACTATGAAAATCTGGATCTACACCTAAGTCGGCTGCCCGTGAGCGCACATAACTGGTGGCAGCTTGGGCTGACTCCCGCATCACATCTCCCAGCTTACCAGTAAGAATCAGTTTGCCCGTACCTGGCATCACCGTTACCTCCACTGGAGCCGTATCCCCACCCACTTCGGTCCAAACCAAGGCTGTTGCCACACCGATCTGATCCCGCTGTTCGGCCAAATTGTAGCGGTAACGCTCTGTGCCCAGATAGGTGGCTATGTTCTGGGCCGTAACTTTAGCCACCGTCTCGGGCCGACGCACCACTTCTTTAGCCACTTTGCGGCATACAGCGGCTATTTCCCGTTCCAACTGGCGCACACCGGCTTCCCGGGTATACTCGCGGATAATCTTGCGAATAGCCCCTTCACTCATATGCAACTGTTCTTTGCTGAGCCCATGGGCCTGCAACTGTTTGGGTAGTAGATGTCGCCAGGCAATCTGATACTTCTCTTCTTCCGTATAGCTGGTGATGTCCAGCACCTCCATACGGTCCAGTAGGGGCTTGGGAATGGTGTGGATGGTATTGGCCGTGGTGATAAACAACACCGCTGACAAATCAAAGGGGACCTCCAAGTAATGGTCGACGAAGGCCACATTTTGCTCCGGATCCAATACCTCCAGCAAAGCAGCCGACGGGTCACCTCTGAAGTCGGTACTCATTTTGTCGATTTCATCCAAGAGGAATACGGGGTTGCGGGTACCCACTTGACGCATGGCCTGAATAATTCGTCCGGGCATGGCCCCCACATAGGTGCGCCGATGACCGCGTATCTCGGCCTCATCTCTCACACCTCCCAAGGAGATGCGGGCAAATCTGCGATCAAGGGCCCGCGCCACTGACCGAGCCAAGGAGGTCTTACCTACCCCTGGGGGACCCACCAAGCAGATGATGGGACCTTTAATGTTGGTAGCCAGCTGGCGAACGGCGAGAAACTCCACTATCCGTTCCTTCACCTTCGTAAGACCATAATGATCCTCATCCAGAATTCGCTCGGCTAGATTAATGTCCAGTCTATCAGTGGACGCCTCTTTCCAAGGCAACGATAACAGCCAATCCAAGTAGTTCCGCACTACGACGCCTTCGGCTACGCCCGGTGGAATCTTTTCCAAGCGGTCTATTTCCTTTTCGGCCTTTTCTCTCACCCGCTCGGGCAAGTCCAGTTCTAAGAGCTTATCTCGCAGCTCGTCGGCTTCACTTGCCCTTTCGTCTTTTTGACCCAACTCCTTTTGAATGGCCTTCAGCTGCTCCCGCAAGTAGTACTCCTTTTGGTTACGTTCCATCTGCTTCCGTACCTGCAACACTATCTTCCGCTCCAGTTCCAATATTTCCAGCTCGCGGGTAACTATGTTGCACATCTTTTCCAAACGCTCAGCGGGATCTATGCTCTCCAATATCTGCTGCTTATCCGTGGCACTCAAAGTAAAGTGGGCAGCAATCACATCGGCCAAACGACCAGGCTCGTTGATGCTGTTCACCGTCTCTAAGGTATCGGCCGGCACCTTTTTCGATAGCTTGGCGTATTCTTCAAAGGCTTGCAAAAGGGCACGCATCAGCGCCTCTTCCTGCACATTCTTGACGGTTTCCGGTTCATGTATGGGAATAACTCGGACTCGGTAGTAGCCCTGTACCTCCTCGTAGGATTGAATGAGAGCCCGCGTCAAACCCTCTACTAGGACTCGTACTGTGCCTCCCGGGAGTTTGATCAGCTGCTTAACATGAGCGATTGTGCCCATCTGGTAAATACCATCGGGCATAGGTTCCTCCTGTTGCACGTCCTTTTGGGCAGCCAGCATTATCTGCCCATCGTCAAGCATGGCTTGTTCGAGAGCTGCAATCGACTTATCACGCCCCACATCTAGATTAAGAATGGTATAGGGAAATATCACATAACCTCTGAGGGGCAATAGAGGGTAGGTCTTCACGTCCGATGCTGTCATTTATGCCAACACCTCCAAGGCAGCGTATTTCTGATAAGAATTAACGGACGCCTACCGGCAGCATGAGGCGTCTCGGCTTAACTATTCGCTTCTTCCATAAGCTTTCCCTGCAAACAGGAAACCTAAAGGATCTGCCGCAACAAGACCCCCCACAACCAGATAACATTACCGAGAAAAATGGGCCGTCGCTGCCTTGGCCAACTGAACTCATTCTGGCCGAGGTTGGGCACAGGCGCTCTATGACCACGGTTCTCCGGAATACAACGAAAAAAGGGAGCTGTTTTGCGACAGCCCCTTTTCCTACGGTAATGCACGTGCAGCTATCAGCGCCCCAAAACCTGTCAGCGGTTAACCAACAGCTCTTTCTCTTTGTAACAAGGCGTACTTAAGCGCTTCTTCTAAAGTACTAATAGGGATAACCTCAATGGGAAACTTACGATAGATTTCTTGGTAATTGTCTTTGGGTATCAAGACCCGGCTGGCGCCGGCCTCAATAGCCGCTTGGATTTTGACCACCGTACCGCCCACCGGTTTGATCATTCCCCGGATCGAAATCTCGCCGGTCATAGCCACCTTGTTATCCACGGGCGTTTTTGTCAGGGCGGAATAAATAGCTACTGCCATAGTTACTCCAGCGGAAGGTCCATCCACTGGTCGCCCGCCAGGGAAGTTTACATGAATATCATAATCGTCCCGGGAGAAGTCCAGCACTTGCCGCAAGGCGGTCAGCACATTTTGTACCGATTCTTTCGCCATGCTTTGCCTCCGGATCACGTGGCGGGAGTCACCGATTTCCTCCTCATCGGCTATACCAGTCACAATAATGCGTCCATCTTTATTGGTAACTGGTATGGCGGTTACTTCTATTTCCAGCAAAGCTCCTGCGCTAGGGCCAACTACAGCCAATCCATTGGCAAGACCCACCTGCGGTTCCGCCGGAATCTTCTGCTCATAGCGGGGGCTGTATTGACCACTGTTCACAACCCACTCGGCATCCTCCACCGACACGTAATGCCTACCCGCCTCGATGGCCAGGCCAGCAGCTATCTGTACCATATTTACTGCTTCCCGTCCGTTACCAGCGTACTTACGAATAACGGCTTCAGCCGTCTCAGGTAAACCCACCCCTATTTTGCGAGCTGCATTCTGTGCTATTTGGCCGATTTCGTGGGGTGTTAGAGGGCGAAAGAAGATTTCCAAACAGCGGGAGCGTATGGCTGGTGAAATCTCTTCTGGCAAGCGGGTTGTTGCCCCCACCAGGCGAAAGTCGGCGGGCAGGCCCTTCTGAAATATATCATGAATATGTTGTGGAATATTGGTGTCTTCCGAGCTATAGTAGGCGCTCTCCAAGAAGACCTTCCTGTCCTCTAAAACCTTTAGCAACTTATTCAGCTGTACCGTGTGTAGCTCACCTATTTCATCTATGAACAGAATACCACCATGGGCCTTCGTAACCGCTCCCGGCTTAGGTTGAGGAATGCCCGCCACACCCATAGCACCAGCCCCTTGATAAATGGGGTCGTGGACGGAACCGATGAGAGGGTCAGCAATACCACGCTCATCGAAGCGGGCGGTGGTAGCATCAACTTCAACAAACTTGGCATCTGGGCCGAAAGGCGAACTGGACTGCTTCTTCGCTTCTTCCAGCACGATGCGGGCGGCCGCTGTTTTCCCTACCCCGGGGGGGCCGTAGATTATTACATGCTGTGGATTAGGGCCGCATAGAGCAGCACGTAGAGCCCGTAGTCCATCTTCCTGGCCAATGATCTCGGAAAAGCTGGCGGGGCGGGTTTTCTCAGACAAGGGTTCGCTGAGTGAAATCTGCCGCAACCGTCTTAGCTTTTCCAGCTCTTTACGCGACTCCCGTTCTATGGCGATCTTATTGCTCTGTTGCGTACGTAGCAGATTGAGAAAGTACAGACCTATGACTATGGCAAAGAATACTTGCAGAATTGCAAGCGCGCTTCCGAAGTCCATAATTCACCATCCTTGCTCGCCAATAATCATTTATAGTATGGACTGAGCGCTCTGCAATTAACCTTCTTTTTCCTTTCTTTCGGGCAAAAAAGACTGCGGGCCCTAGGCCCGCAGTCGGTGTTAAGCCGTATCTTGCTTTTTCTTACGACTGCCAGTGATTAGGAGAGGCGGCTCATGGTTGGCGATCGTTTCCTCCGTGACCACACACTTCTTCACATCGGTGCGGGAAGGAATGTCATACATTACGTCCAGCATAGCCCTTTCCAGAATGGACCGCAGACCGCGAGCACCCGTATTGCGTGAAATAGCTTCTTTAGCTATGGCACGCAGCGCCTCATCCTTGAACTCAAGGGTTACGCCATCCAGCTCGAACATACGTTGATACTGCTTGGTAAGGGCGTTCTTGGGTTCGGTAAGAACGCGGATGAGAGCATCCTCATCCAAATCGTCGAGCGTAGCTATTACTGGTACACGCCCCACGAACTCAGGAATCAAACCGAACTTAAGCAAGTCGGCCGGCTGCACTTGTCGGAGGACATCCCCCAACTTCATCTCTTTCTTGCTCTTCACATCGGCTCCAAAACCCATGGATCTTTCCCCGATGCGGTTCTGTATGATCTTCTCCAGACCAGCGAAGGCACCGCCCAGGATGAACAAGATATTAGTCGTGTTAATCTGGATAAACTCCTGATGCGGGTGCTTGCGTCCTCCTTGAGGGGGAACGCTGGCTATAGTGCCTTCCAAGATCTTCAGCAACGCTTGCTGCACGCCTTCACCGGAAACATCCCGAGTTATAGACGGATTCTCTGATTTGCGAGCAATTTTGTCGACTTCGTCGATGTAGATTATCCCCTTTTCGGCCCGTTCAATATCGTAATCAGCAGCCTGAATCAACCGCAGTAAAATGTTCTCCACATCCTCGCCCACATAACCGGCTTCGGTAAGGGAAGTAGCATCGGCTATGGCAAAAGGCACATTGAGGATACGAGCAAGATTCTGGGCTAAATAGGTCTTACCTACACCCGTAGGACCTACTAGCAGAATGTTGCTTTTCTGCAACTCCACATCGTCTTTCTTACTGCCTGAATGAATCCGCTTATAGTGGTTATAAACGGCCACCGACAATATCTTCTTAGCCTCGTCTTGACCAATAACCCATTGGTCCAAGGCAGCTTTAATCTCTTTTGGCTTAGGAACCTCTTTTAGATCTATATCGCTATGAAGGGTCTCTTCATCCACGATCTCCATACAGAGCTCGATGCACTCGTCACAAATATAAACCCCAGGGCCTGCTACCAGTTTCTTGACCTGGTCTTGAGACTTTCCGCAAAACGAGCATTTAACTACGTTTTTGTCATCATACTTCAGCATATTTCACCCGCTCCCCGGATTCTTTACTTACGGTGCACCAAGACCTCGTCCACAATACCGTACTCTTTAGCTGCCTCCGCGTCCATCCAAAAATCTCGATCAACATCGCGAGCAATTCTCTCTAAAGGCTGTCCCGTATGATGCACGTAAATCTCATTCAGCTTCCTGCGTAGACGCAGGATCTCTTTCGCTTGTATCTCGATATCAGATGCTTGCCCCTGCGCACCACCAATAGGCTGATGGATCATAACCCGGGCATTGGGCAAGATCATTCTCTTTCCCTTAGTACCGGCTGCTAACAGTAGCGAGGCCATGCTCGCTGCTAAGCCTACACAAATAGTGCGTATATCGGGTTTTATATATTGCATGGTGTCATAGATGGCTAACCCAGCGTCGACGGAACCACCAGGACTGTTGATATAGAGACTGATGTCCTTCTCTGGGTCTTCCCCTTCTAGATGCAGTAACTGGGCAACGATTAGATTGGCCACATGGTCGTCAATCGGCGTTCCTAATATTATAATGCGCTCTTTCAACAGCCGCGAATAAATATCGTAGCTGCGTTCACCACGGCTGGTCTGCTCAATTACTATCGGAATAAGACTCATCTGACACCCTCCTTCTACCCCTTATTTTTCTAACAAGCCCTATTGGGCGTCCGTTCCCTCCGCATCCTGCTCTTGCGCGGGTGCAGGGTCTAACTGAACAGCAGCGTCCACTAGTAGTTGGATAGTCTTTTCATTAGCTATATTCTGCCGCAGTACTTCTAGACTACCCTGTTCGCTCAATTTCTTACGCATTTCCTCGACTTCCTGTTGATAAAACTCGGCCATTTCTTTTATCTTAGCCTCTAACTCCTCGTCGGAAACGCTAACTCCTTCTACTTCCTTCACTTTTTCTAACACCAGACGGGTCTTGACCCTCTTTTCTGCGGTCTCTCTGTAGTCTTGCTTAATGGCATCGAGCCGCGTAGTAATGTATTCACGAGCCATCTGTTCTGGGAATCCCTGACGAATGAGATTCTGGGCCAGATCCTCCACCATATCCTCTGTTTCTCTGGTGATTAGAACCTCTGGGATATCAACCTTGGCGTTGGCTACTACCGCATCCATTACACGAGCCTCTAGGGTATTGCGTTCCCTCTGAGCCGCCGACTCTTGTAATCTATTCTTGATATCTGCCCTTAATTCCTCTAGCGTGGCAAACTCACTAACCTCGGCTGCGAAATCGTCATTGAGAGCCGGAACCTCTTTTTTCTTGATATCCTTTATTTCCACTTTAAAGACAGCCGGTTTGCCTGCTAATTCCCTATTGCGATAGTCTTCCGGGAATACCACGTTTATCTCTGCCGCCTCACCCTTCTTCAAACCAATCAACTGGGATTCAAAGCCAGGGATAAAGGTATTGGAGCCGATTTCTAGCGTATAGTTGTCGGCTTTGCCACCAGCAAAGGGCTCGCCATCAATGGTTCCTTCATAGGAAAGATTGACAAAATCGCCGTCGGCCACCACATCATCTTCCGACTCCACCAGACGAGCATGTTGCTCTTGCATTTGGTTCAAAACCTGCTCCACATCATCATCTTTCACAGGGAAAGAAACCTTCTCCACTTGGACACCCTTGTACTGGCCCAGTTCTACTTCGGGTGGCCCTTGGATAACGAACTTGAAAACGGCTGGCTTTCCAGCAGCAAAATCCACGACTTCCACTTCGGGGCGGTCAATTGGCTCAACTGCAGCTTCAGCTAAAGCAGCCTCATATGCCTCTGGCAGCAAGAACTCAATGGCATCATCATAAAAAACCTCAACACCATAGCGCATCTCCAAAATCTGGCGCGGCACCTTACCTTTACGGAAGCCGGGAACGACTACCCCGCGCACCACTTTTCTATAAGCCTGATCGAGCGCTCGAGCCACCTGCTCCTCTGAACACTCAACCTGTACTTCGACCTTGTTATTGTCGAGAGCCTTAGCATCAACTTTCATCAACTATGTTCCTCCTCTTACATCTGTTACACATCTGGCGGGCAAGCAGAGCGCCCAACTTACGGAAATCTAACCAGTACATTATACCATAGAAAAGATTACTGACAAATGCAAGCTAGCAAGACATAAAAAGCTTGCCACAACGGCAAGCTTCTGATTCACAAATTTGGAGCGGAAGACGAGATTCGAACTCGCGACCCTCGCCTTGGCAAGGCGATGCTCTACCACTGAGCTACTTCCGCCGGACAAGCATAATTCTAGGACAAACTCATTTCCTTGTCAAGAAGAAATTAAGTGGCGCGCCCGGCAGGATTCGAACCTGCGACCACCGGATTCGTAGTCCGTTACTCTATCCAGCTGAGCTACGGGCGCAGAGCATACGCAAGAGAAATGGCGCGCCCGGCAGGACTCGAACCTGCGACCCCCAGATTCGAAGTCTGTTACTCTATCCAACTGAGCTACGGGCGCATCTATCAACTAATGAAACAAGCAGGCACGCATGGCCTGCGTTAGAAACAATCTTGGGGTGGATGATGGGACTCGAACCCACGACCCCCAGAGCCACAATCTGGTGCTCTAGCCAACTGAGCTACACCCACCACGTAGTCTTGTCGCGCAGACACCATTCTAACACATGATATGGTTCTCCGCAAGAGGATCAGATTGCCAAAAGAATGGCGCGCCTGAAGGGATTCGAACCCCTGACCTACGGATTAGAAGTCCGTTGCTCTATCCAGCTGAGCTACAGGCGCAAGCTAAGGATGACTCGCAAAGTATTATATATCAAAACCAGGTTTAAGAGCAAGTTTAACTCAATAACTACCATAAACCGACTGCAACAATAATAACATATGCTTTATAGCCTTAGCGCGGTGACTTATCTGATTCTTGGTGGCCGTATCAATTTCTGCCATGGTCTTGCCCAATTCTGGTATAAAGAACAAGGGATCGTAGCCAAAACCATTGCTACCGCGGGGCTCAGTGGTGATAAAGCCAAAGCAACGACCCACCGCGTAACAGGTCTCTGCTTGGGGACGCGCCCAGGCTAACACGGCAGTAAAGTGGGCCTGCCGTTTGTACTCAGGCACTCCTTCTAAGAGGTGCAACAGCTTTGCATTATTGGCCGCATCGCCTTGCTCAGGCAAGGCAAAGCGAGCCGAATGCACACCAGGGGCGCCACCCAGGTAGTGAACCACAAGCCCCGAATCATCAGCCAGCGTAGGTAGGCCAGTAACTTGGCATATGGTTTTAGCTTTGATACGGGCGTTGGCAAAGAAGGTATCACCGTCTTCCACCAAGTCGGGAGCTTCTGGCAGGTCTAACAGGGATCTGACCTCCACGTTAAGGGGTGCCAAAAGGGAAGCAAACTCCCCAATCTTTCCCCGATTCCGGCTGGCCAAGATTATTGTGCGCTGCATTGTTCTCTCCCTACCAGTTCCGCCAGCGGTCCCAGGACGGCCCGCTGGATATCGACTAGCTGTCTAATGCCGTAGCCGGCCAGGTCTAGTAGCTGGTCCAGTTGTTGCCGCGAGAAAGTGGCAGCTTCACCCGTACCTTGAACTTCGACTAATCGGCCAGTGCCAGTCATCACCACGTTCATGTCCACATCTATGGACGCATCCTCTTCATAATTGAGATCTAGCAAGGGAACCCCGCCCATCAAACCGACGCTGGTGGCAGCCAAGAAGTCGATAACAGGAAAAGCTGCAATTGCCTGCTGCTGATACAGCAAGTGCAGGGCATCACAGAGAGCAACAAAGGCTCCCGTAATACTGGCTGTGCGCGTTCCCCCATCGGCTTGAATCACATCACAGTCTAGCCAAATAGTACGCTCGCCGATCCGGCCTAAATCCACCACCGAGCGCAGTGCTCGTCCAATCAAGCGCTGTATTTCGTAGGTACGCCCACCGATCTTGCCCTTAGCCGCTTCCCGCGTGTTGCGGGTAGCGGTGGCACGAGGCAACATGCTGTATTCGGCAGTGACCCAGCCACCACCTGTGGCGCGCAAGAACGGCGGCACCTTATCCTCTACAGTGGCGGTGCAAATAACGCGGGTATCACCCACTTCAATAAGTACGGATCCCTCTGCATGCTTTATATAGTTGCGAGTAATGTTGATGGGGCGCAATTCTTGGGGGCTGCGCCCGTCGTTTCTAATCATAGGCCGGAACCTCCCTTATCAAACCAGCTTGTCCCTTGGTGGAAAAAACTACTCGGGTCGCCCTGCGACCCGAATGGTAGTTCATTTTCCAGGTGCCATACAAGAAGGGCGTAGTTGCTAATTAATTCTACCCTAACTAGTATGAACCGACAACGCACTCGCGCATGCGCTTATAAAATAAAAGGATTTATAAAGATGGGCCGAGTTACTGGTTTGCTCACATCGGTTCCTTCCGGCAACATGGGAGTTTGACCATTGATGGTGATCTTCACGGCTTTAACACCCGGGATGTCAGTTAGCGACAAGACCAAAGCTCCTAGCATTGCGTTTTCAGCAGCCGTACCACCGCCATAGTTTGTTAGCTCGGAGGAAAAGTCTACGTAAACTATGCCATCTTCCAGTTTTATACTGCGGAGTTCAGTGCTTACTGGGATATCGGCATGTAAACCACTGCCCACGGCCGGACCTTGGATTAGCTCTAACACAACGGTGGCCAGTGGATCATTTTGCGGCAGAATTTGCCTGGTCACAGGAACGAAGTAGATTAGATCGCCCGCGGGCCCTACAGAACTAAAATAGAGTTTGACTCGCGTACCCTGAGTTGGATCAGTGATACTTGAAGCTATCTCCAAGTTCAGAGGCCTGTCGGCACGGGAAAAGGGGTTGGGTAAAGATAAACCGCTGGGCAATGTGGTCACCTGCTGTCCTGCTACCCGCAACTCAACCCGATCCACGTTTTCAAACTCGGTTAAGGTATAGAGCAAAGCATCAATAGCCAGTCTCTCATGGGCCCCATCGCGGAAATTCAGGAACTCTTTACTGAAGTCTACAATGGCCAATTGGTCCCGGATAGTCATACCCAAGATGGTAGTTCCTTCTGGAAAGGGCAAGTTAAACTCGGTGCCCGCCAAGGCAGCTGCATTATCCGGGCTATCGACCAAACGTTGCAAAACCTCCCGCGCAATGCCTTCTGTTCTCTTTATACTAAGAACGTAGGGTACCACATAGCGATTAGCATGATCCAGCAAATAGACGGTCTTGAGCATCGTGGCTTCTCCAGCAGTCGGAATGACTACAGGTATGAAAGAACCGGTAGTATAGGGAGACTGGGGACCGGGCTCCTCGGGCGGTTGCTTATTGCTAATGGGCCAGAGCAGGGAGCAGCCCGCTAATGGCAAGACCAAGACCACTATTAGTAACACAACTAGAAGCTTACTCCTAGGCAAAGACAACCCTCCTCATCTAGCGTTTTGTCCTTTGGTACAACTTATGCCTGTACCTTTTGCCACATGCTAGATAAGAAGGGTTGTTAGACGCGAGAGAGATTACAGATTGTAGGCCCCCGAATTTTCCTGGTAACGTACAGGCTGAGCGTCAATCGTATATCCCAATAGCTGTTTGGCCCTGCGCTCAAAACTAGCCAGATCACCACTTACGTAGGCCACGCTACTTCCCGGCGCATCGGCTTGGCAGAGCAGCTGCTTTTGCTCAAGTAGCCGTTTGGCAGCAGCCACCACATGGATTGCCGGGTCTAGCAACAAGACATCGGGACCTAACGCTGCCTGTATTTCTTCCTTGGCAAAGGGATAGTGGGTACAGCCCAAAACCACCTGCTCCACCTGTGCTTTGCGTAAAGGCGAAGAGTAGCATTGCAACGCAGTGGCTAGCCGGTGTTCATCTTCACCGTCTTCAATCAGCGACGCCAACTCAGGACAAGGCTGACAATGGACATAACCAGAGAAACCTGCCCTCCGCAATTCCCTCTCATAGGTACCACTACGCACTGTAGCCTCCGTTGCCATTACACCTAAACGTTCTATTTGTAAGCGCACCACTTGCTCTATAACTGGTTCAATCATTCCTATGATCGGTAAGGCAAAGGCCTCTTTAGCAGAAGGTAGTACGACGGCCGAAGAGGTATTACAAGCCATTATGACCAGTTTAACCTTCTGCTCCTCTAGAAACCGCAAAATGCCAAACACAATGCGCTTTAAATTCTCTGGAGTTCGGGGACCATAGGGCATATGTATAGTATCGGCAAAATAGATCAGGTTTTCCGAGGGTAGCTGTCGTTTCAGTTCACATAGTACACTTAGCCCTCCTACTCCCGAATCGAAAAGGCCAATGGGTTGACAAGACATGGGGACATCACCCCTTCCTCTATGCTCTTTTCACACTATATGCTAACCAATCGTGGCCCGTTAAATTGTGGCCACAAAAAAACAGGCTACCAAACAGGCAGCCTGTTGTAAACCACATTTAGAGCTAGCCTCGCTTTTCCCTCAACAACTGGTCTAGCTGAGTCATGCTCCTGATCATCGCCTGTATATCTTCCTGGGGAACGTCCTGCAAAACTTCCGCTAAATAGCGCTTACGCGCCGCCAACACCTCTTCCACCATCTGATGGCCCTTCTCAAGCACCCGCAAACGGATAACACGGCGATCATTGGCGTCGCGGGTCCGTTCTACCAGACCATTGCGTTCCATACGATCAATCAAGTCGGTAGCCGTGCTGCATGCCAGATACATACGCTCGCCCAGCTCGCCAATTGTCAAATCCTCGCCCTTATTGCTTTTGAGGATTAGCAAAGCATCAAACTGTGGTGGAGTGATATCAAATTCCTGTAAGATATCTCGCCCTCTGCGCCTAATAATGCTATTGGTATGTCTAATCAGACGATCCAGCTCCACTATACTCTGCTCGAAACTCGCGTCAGATTGAGGCATCCCCTTCACCCACTTTCTTAAGAAACAATTTTACTGAGCCTGTAGACTACAAGCAACAGATAGTAATTTCAGTCTATTTTGCCCCTGTATACAATGCTACCAAACACACGGAAGCCGCGTCAAGGGTAAAAGGCCGCGCCTTTTGGGCCACGGCCTTTCCAGCCTACCTAGCGAAATACTTCTCTATCGCATTAAACAGAGCCTGAGCCATACGCTGCCTTATCTCTGCCTGATACAGTAGGCTCTCATCTGTAGCATTGGAAATAAAGCCCAGTTCAGCCATAGCACCAGTGGTAAGCGTATCACGGCAGATAATGTAGCTGCCTGACTTGATACCCCTATCGGGCCAGCTGTAGCCTAGTTCAGCCATCAGACTGTCTTGCACTAGGCGAGCAAAGTAAGCATTGTCGCCTCGAGGATAATACCAGGTCTCAATACCTCGTGCCGACTTGTTGGTGGACGAGTTGATATGAATGCTGATCATCAGGTCGGCTCCGGCCGCGTTAATCTTCGCAGCACGGGCTGGTCCTTGAATGGGCCCGCTTTCATAGAGCCGCGTCATCAAGACATTAGCACCCGCTTGCGTTAACAGATCCCGCAAGCGATAGGCGATATCGTGGGTATAGTCGGCCTCGTTCCAGCCCAACTTACCCGTGGCACCCGGGTCGGTAGCCCCATGCCCCGGATCGATGGCGATAAGCTTGCCTACCAGCGTGGGGGAGGCAATTGCCAGTTCCCACTTGGCATCGCCCGCTTTCTGCAGATGATAGGCTAAAGTCCGGGGCAATTTGACCTTCATTCTAACTTCTGACCCAGCCTGCTCGGCCGTTATCTTCTCAACATATACACCATCGCCCACTATACTGCTCTTGACTTCAGGACCTAAGCTAGCTCCCGGAATGGTAAGAATGATTGACTCCTCAGCTGAACTGTACTTAATGCTTGGTTGGCTAGGTCCGTCTAAAGTAAAACGTACCCGCGGCCCCTTCTCGGTGGAAGCGAAGCTCAATTCCTCCACCCAGGTACCAAACGTCAACTGCCAACCTTCTTCTGAATAATTAAGACGATAGCTTATGGGCTGCTTAAGCTGTAATAGCAGGGTGGTGCCATCCGCATCCTCTTTCCATTCGGCGGTCGCAAACAGCCCTGAATCTTCCACAGCTACTCCCAGCTGACTAGATTTACCGACTCCCGGAAATCTAATGGAGATACCTGGCACGATTTGGGAGTCAATCAGTCGGCTCTCCAAAGGCACAAGATAGTCGGCTATGTAACCCTTCTTGCCCGTGCCATACTCCACATAACACCAGCCATCTAGGCGCTGCAAAACTCTGATCTTATGTCCGGGATACAGGACGGTTATTATGTTGGCCTTACTAGCTGTACTGGGTGAACTGCGGACATTAACCCCTTCTTTAGTCTCTATCTCGGTTTCTACCGCCACCAGCCAATCAGCAATCCAACCATAGACATTATTGCTTAAGCGCACCTCATACCAACCAGTGGTTACGCCTACGACCTCCACCGTACCGTTATAGGGTACCAAGCCGATCTTGTCCGCCTCCGTACTAGGATGAGCCCGAACGTTGGCCCCATCGGTTACGATGATACGACCGGGCAGGCTGCCACGAGTCTCTGTTTCAACCGTAGTATCTGTAATAACTGGCTTAACGCTTTCTGGCAACGGAAAGATCAGTTGCTCTACTCCACCTAGCTGCCGGAACGATACTTGCTTTAAAGTAACTGGCCAGCTCAAGGTTAGGGTTTGGTTGTTATCGCTAAGTCTTGCCTGAGGCAGAAGAAACTTGGCCCGCTCTCCAAAAGCCAAACGAATACGCGCGCTGCCACCATCTAGCGGCTCAACGTTAAAACTGACCAAATCACTATTGCTTACGGGCTGCGAAGCTGGTTCCGTAGCCACATTCTTGACTTCAAGGGTGACTTCACGTCCATCGGCACTTATCTCTAACGGACCAATATCCATGGGGCGCGTCGACTGGAATCTCAAGCTCTTGACCACCCCAGCTTCCTGCAGAAGCTCTCCCGGCTGCAGTTGCCCAGTGGGAGAAGTAATGTAGACACTACGGGAAGTCGGCTCCCACCAGATGCCAGCGCCTAAGCTCTCGCCTATAAAGCGGAGCGGTACCATAGCACGGTTCTGCATTATCTGGGGTGCCACGTCCAAAGTAATGACCTTTCCATTGACCTGGGCTTGATTCTTGCCGACCTGCACCTGGATCTCCGTGGTACCTTTGCGAATGAGAATGGGTTGAGAGTTTGATATCCAGTTCACACTGGCCCCTAGGGCTTCCATGATCACCCTCAGAGGCACTAGAGTGCGGTTATTAACGATGGTAGGAGGTACGTCGGAAGCCAAGGGCTGCCCATCAAGGAATAGGCGGGCGGCCGGGGCCGCATGGGCCAACTCTCCTGGAATAAGAGTGATCAACATGCAGAGAAGGACTACAGAGGCGTATAGTTTCTTCATGGTGTCTCCTTTCCCTAGGCCGTTTATTCGACCACTAGTTCGACATCTGATGACTATTTCCTACCCGCGCTTCACACTTTCTAGTAGGAAAAACTAGGGTTGCGCGTCCGCATGGCTACTAATTTAATGATAGTTTGCAGGCCCAGCGTGCTGTATGTAGATGCTAAATTTGTAACTAAAATGAATCATTCCTTTCGACAACTTTTGCTATTTTTGACGTGTAAAGATTAAATTTGGTTCGCGTGGCAGGATTGCTGGCAGAAGAGGCCAATATAGAGGGAAAGAACACGAGGACAAGGGAGGTTGACTTTTCAATGCGCGTTTATATTTCAGTAGATATCGAGGGTATCAGTACAGTAGTGAACACCACAAGTACCGGAATTACGGGCCATGATTACGAACGGGCTAGACGGCAAATGACAGCCGAGGCTAACGCGGCTGTCTTAGGTGCACTAGCAGCCGGAGCCAGTGAGATTGTGGTCAATGACTCCCATGGCAGCATGACAAATCTCGTACCGGAAGAACTACACCCAGCAGCGGAGCTGATACAAGGGCGTGTGAAACCCCTACTCATGATGGCTGGAGTAGACGCAGGTTTTGATGCAGCCATTTTTGTTGGCTACCATTCCCGCATGCACCAGTCCGGTATTCTTAGCCATACTATTAACAGTGGTGCCGTATCCAACGTATATTTGAATGGCCAGCCCTGGGGGGAGACTGCGATCAACGCAGCCATTGCTGGCTATTATAAAGTGCCAGTGGTCCTCGTATCCGGTGATAATGAAGCTTGCCAAGAAGCCCTCTCCTATCTAGGAGTAGTAGAAACAGTGGCCGTTAAGAAGGCCATCAGCCGCTTTTCTGCCCGCTCGCTCCATCCCCAGAGGGCTTGTCAGCTAATCGAGGCCGGAGTGAGACGAGCTTTAGAAAACGTGGGACGGTATCAACCCTTCTGTCCTGAAGGCCCTTACACTTTCACCGTACAGTTTATCCAGGCCGGACATGCCGATATGGCTGCCATGATGCCCGGTGCGGTACGGGTGGATGGCAGCACAGTAAGTTTTAGCCATACCGACTATATTGAAGCTTTCCGCGGGCTACGCTGCATGATCAGCTTGGCCAGCCAAGCTCGGTAGCTTGGCGAGCCAAGAATGAGCAGCTACTAAGGCCAAGCTATACCATAAAGAAGAAGGGGCTGTTTTTGTAACAGCCCCTTTGCTTTAATGTCTCCTAGTTGGTCGGGTTATTTGGCTAGGCGGACAATCGTGTTCAGCAGAACATTGGTTCCCCGCACACAATCTTCATCGGCCGTATACTCGGCGGGCGAGTGGCTTATACCATCTTTGCTCGGCACAAAAATCATGCCCGTTGGGCAGATGCGAGCTAAGTGTTGAGCATCATGCCCAGCTCCACTGGGCATGTAGCGCCAGGAGTAGCCCAGTTCATTGGCCACTTGTGCAATGGTCTGCTGTACCGATTCGTCCAACAAGGAAGGTGTTACTGCGGGTGCAGCCTCCCAAGTCAACTCCACGTGGCGCTCCGCCGCAATCTCTTGTAACCGAGTGCGTACCTTAGCCACCAACTCATCCATTACTTCCATCTTTATGTCTCGAATCTCTACTGTAAAATCCACTTGTCCCGGTACAACATTGACTCCACCGGGGTAAACCTGGAGCTTACCCACCGTCCCTACCGCTTCCAGATGGCCACTATCTCGCACTATTTGCTCTACAGCTTGCACCATAAGGGAAGCGGCCACCAAAGCATCTCGCCGTAGGTTCATGGGCGTTGTACCCGCATGGTTGGCTTGTCCTTTAACCGATACATTATAGCGGCGAATGCCGACGATGCCGGTCACGACACCGATTTGCTCCTTGGCTACGTCCAACTTGGCCCCTTGTTCAATATGTAACTCCACATAAGCGTGGATTTGCCCGGGCTTACGAGCCGCCTGCGGAAGGTCATCGGGGTTTAGTCCCCAGCTACAAAGGGCCTCGGCCAATGAGATCCCGTCAGCATCAGTAAGCTTAAGCTCTTCTTTCCCCAGTTCGCCAATAATAGCCCGACTTCCAATCAAACCCCCAGAGAAGCGGCTTCCCTCTTCCTCCGTCCAGACCGCTAACCAGACAGGGCGACTAAGGGGCGTCTGCGTTTCCTGTAGACGAATAAGGCTCTCCAGCCCCGCCAAGACACCTAAGGCCCCATCATAGCGTCCACCGTTGGGAACCGTATCCACATGGGAGCCCACTATAACTGGTGGTTGCTCCTGTGCATCCTGCGCATAGATGAACAGATTGCCAACCGCATCAAAATGGGATCGCAGATCATACTGGCTAGCCCGAGCCTGCAGCCACTGGCGTGCCTGAAGATCGCCCGGAGTGAGGGCAAAGCGAGTTACCCCTTTATCGCTACTATTGCCAACGAGACTCAGTTCCTCCAATGATTTCAGCAGGCGTTCCTCATTAACAAACAACATACTCATCCTTACCTCCTAGTGCACGTGCTTACAATGATGATGGCCACAGCTACATTTTACCGCATGGGAGCGAGGGCGGAACCCTTGCGCCTCCAGCTGGGCACGGAAGTTGGCACGGAAGGCCTCCAAGTATGCTTGTCGTAGAGCGTGTTGCTCTGCTTGCTCGGCAGCACATAGCCCAACTGTCCGCTGTTTTCGGGCCAGCTCGTTAATGCGTGCCAGTTTATCCTCTGATAACACTGCAATCCCCCTCTCGTGAATTAGTACGTTCCCAAAACAAGCGACTGGACGGCAGTTGACAAAAAGTATACATTATACCTAGACGGTGCAAGGCAGAAGCAGTACGGAATTTTTAGCTAATTCATTGTAACCATTAGCTGAAGCCTTTGCCTAGCCCTTATATGATAAACTATACTATAGGATAGGCAGATGGCTGATCACACGACTCTGCTGCACCAAAAATACAAATAGAAAGATGGTGTGGAAATGTACAAGCAAACCATCGATGGTAATACGGCAGCTGCCCATGTGGCCTATGCTTTTAGTGAGGTTGCCGCCATTTACCCGATCACACCTTCCTCAAATATGGGAGAGGTGGCTGATGAATGGTCAGCACGTGGCCGCAAGAACCTCTTTGGCCAGACACTGAAGGTTGTTGAGCTGCAATCGGAAGCCGGTGCTGCTGGTGCGGTACACGGCTCTCTGGCCGCTGGTGCCCTGACAACTACCTTCACCGCCTCACAAGGCTTGCTTCTCATGATTCCCAACATGTATAAGATTGCGGGTGAACTACTACCCACAGTCTTCCATGTCAGCGCCCGGGCCGTTGCTGCCCATGCCCTGTCGATTTTCGGCGATCATCAGGACGTAATGGCTGCACGCCAGACTGGATTTGCCATGCTGGCATCCAGCTCGGTACAAGAAGCCATGGACTTGGCTCTGGTTGCCCACTTGGCAACATTAAAGGCCAGTGTTCCCTTTGTTCACTTCTTCGATGGCTTCCGTACCTCGCATGAGATTTCCAAAATCGACGTCATTGAATACGATGAAATGCTGCCGCTGGTAGACATGGAAGCAGTGGCTAGGTTCCGTCAACGGGCTCTCAACCCCGAGCGTCCTCACCAACGGGGTACGGCTCAGAATCCAGACATCTATTTCCAGGGGCGCGAAGCCGCCAACCGCCATTATGCAGCCACTCCTGCCATCGTGGCCCAGGTTATGGAGCAGGTTGGTCAGCTGACGGGACGTCACTACAAACCCTTCGATTACTACGGAGCTCCTGATGCCGAGAATATCATCGTTATCATGGGTTCCGGTGCCGATACAGTAGAGGAGACGGTTGACTATCTGAACAAGCAGGGCGAAAAACTGGGTCTCATCAAAGTTCGTCTCTATCGTCCCTTCTCTGCTGAACATTTCTTAGCCGTAATGCCCCAGTCGGTAAAGAAGATCGCCGTACTTGACCGGACAAAAGAACCGGGTTCGGCTGGCGAACCGCTCTATCAGGATGTTTGCACCGTCCTTAAGGACCGTCCGATAACCATCGTAGGCGGCCGCTATGGTTTAGGCTCCAAAGAATTTACTCCTAACATGGTAAAAGCCGTTTTTGACAACCTGAAAGCGGAACAGCCCAAGAATCGTTTCACTGTGGGCATTGAAGACGATGTGACCAACTCCTCGCTGCCTATAGGGGAGCCTCTCGATATTGCAATCGAGGGCGTCTATCGAGCCAAGTTCTTCGGCCTCGGTTCTGATGGTACTGTCGGGGCTAACAAGAACTCGATAAAAATCATCGGTGATCACACAGATCTCTACGCCCAAGGCTATTTCGTTTATGATTCGAAAAAATCGGGTGGAATCACCATCTCCCATCTACGCTTCGGACCTAAACCTATCAAGGCACCCTATTTGATCGACCAGGCCGATTTCATCGCTTGCCATAATCCGTCCTATGTGAAACGCTACGATATTTTGGACGGCATTAAAGAAGGTGGCGTATTCCTACTCAACTCGCCTTGGACTCTGGAGGAAATGGAACAGGAACTGCCCGCCAGCATGCGGCGCACCATTGCTCGCAAGAAACTACGGTTCTATAACATTGATGCGGTCAAAATTGCTCACGACATTGGCTTGGGCGGCCGTATCAATACGGTGCTCCAGGCTGCCTTCTTCAAGATCGCCCGTGTCATTCCGGAAGAAGATGCCTTCCGTTACATTAAGGAGGCCATTAAGGCCACCTATGGCCGTCGAGGCGAACAAGTGGTGGCTATGAACTACGCAGCCGTCGACTCCGTGGACGCATTGGAGGAAGTCAAGTATCCTCTGCATTGGGCCGAAGCACTGGATGAAGCTGCTGTCGCCAGCACCGAGCCGACCTATGTACAGGAAGTCATTAGGCCTATTTTGGCCCTTGAGGGCGATAAGCTGCCTGTTAGCTCCTTCTCCCCCGATGGGGTTGTGCCTACGGGTACTACAAAGTATGAAAAGCGCGGCATAGCAGTGGATGTGCCTGTTTGGGTAACAGAAAACTGCATCCAGTGTAACCAGTGTAGTTTCGTTTGCCCCCATGCGGCAATTCGACCCTATCTGGCACAGCCGGAGTCTTTGGCCAATAAGCCGGAAAGCCTAAAATCCAAGGATGCTATCGGCCGTGAACTGGCCGGCCTGCAGTATATGATTCAGGTGTCGCCACTAGACTGCACCGGTTGTGGTAACTGTGTTGATATCTGCCCTGCCAAGAACAAGGCCCTCGTAATGCAGCCCTTGCAGGACGTGGCCGAGGCGCAGGTGGCCAACTATGAGTTTGTTGACCAGTTGCCAGAAGTATCGGTAACCATAGCTAAGAACACGGTTAAGGGTAGCCAATTCCAGAAACCTCTATTCGAGTTCTCCGGAGCCTGTGCAGGTTGCGGCGAAACTCCATATATCAAGCTTATGACCCAGCTATTTGGTGAGCGGGCCATCATCGCCAACGCCACCGGTTGTTCGTCCATCTATGGCGGCAGTGCACCTACCTGTCCGTACACCGTTAACCGCAACGGCCATGGTCCGGCCTGGGCCAACTCCCTCTTTGAGGACAATGCGGAGTTCGGTTTCGGCATCAGCCTAGCTGTTCAGCAGAAACGGGATCGCATCGCTGATTTGGCAAAGCGTCTCATGGACGCGCCCATTGATGCGGAACTGCGAGCAGCCTTAGACAGCTGGTTGGCCGGTAAAGACGATGCCGATGCTTCACAGGCAGCCGCCGACAAGGTCAAGTCCGCATTGCCGACTGCCCTAGCCCAAGCTGAGGGCGAAGTAGCGGTCATGTTACGTGAGCTGGATGCTCTGGCCGAATACCTGGTCAAGAAGTCCATCTGGATTGTGGGTGGCGACGGCTGGGCATACGATATCGGTTTCGGCGGTCTGGACCATGTTCTGGCTTCCGGGGCAGATGTCAATGTGTTAGTACTGGATACCGAGGTCTATTCCAACACCGGTGGCCAGTCTTCGAAGGCCACGCCTACCGGCGCAGTAGCTAAGTTTGCCGCCTCTGGCAAACGCACCCGCAAGAAGGATCTGGGTCTCATGGCCATGTCCTACGGCTATGTCTATGTAGCTAGTGTATCCATGGGCGCCAGCCAGAATCAGCTGCTCCGGGCCATGTTAGAGGCTGAGAAGTATCAGGGACCGTCTCTGATCATTGCCTATGCACCTTGTATCAACCATGGTATCGATATGAGCAAGAGTCAGCGGCAGGCTAAAATGGCCGTCGAAGCCGGATACTGGCCACTGTACCGTTACAATCCGGAGCTAACACTAGAGGGCAAGAATCCTTTCATACTCGATCAGAAGGAGCCCAGCGCCGACTTCCAGGAGTTCATACGCAGCGAGGTACGCTACGCCAGCCTATTGCGGCAGTTCCCTGATCAAGCAGAAGAACTGTTGCAAAAAGCGGAAGCCGATGCTCGCGCCCGCTATGAACACTATAAGCGCTTAGCCGAGTTAGTCTAGAGTAGCTAGTTAGTAGAACACCGCAGCCCAATAGGGCTGCGGTGTTTTGCTTCTATCTAGAGATATCGCTGGAACCAACCAACAATGAAGTTCAGGCGATCAATACGGTTACGGGGCTTGCCAGAACGGGATAGCTCGTGATTCTCACCAGCGAACCGTACAAACTCGGTGGTCACTCCCAACCGCTTCAACGCCACATACCATTGTTCTGCCTGTTCCATGGGGCAGCGATGGTCTTCTTCGCTATGGATAATAAGAATTGGCGTCTTCACCCTCGGGGCATAGCGGATGGGTGAACGCTCCATGATAAAGTCTTCCGAATCCCAGAGGTCGCGACCACCAAAGCCGGCCTTATTGCCATACCAGCCGATATCGCTGCATCCATATTTGGTATACATATTGCTGATACTGCGCAAAGTGACGGCCGCTTTAAAGCGATGGGTCTGAGTCACAATCCAGTTGGTCATATAACCACCGTAACTACCGCCGGTCACACCGAGGCGCGACTCATCGACCCAGTCCAGCTTCACCGCGTAGTCAACGGCACACATGAGGTCTACATAGTCATTGCCTCCCCAGTCGCCCACCACGCCTTTGGTGAACTCTTCGCCGTAACCCTTACTACCGCGAGGGTTGGTGAAGAGTACGCCGTAACCGTTGGCGGCCAGTAACTGGAACTCATGCATGAAAGCATAACCATAGGTGGCATGGGGGCCGCCATGAATATGCAGAACGAGAGGATACTTCTCGCCCGGAGCATAGTCGATGGGCTTCATGATCCACCCTTCAATTCTCCATCCGGGGGTGGTCTCCACTTCAAAGCGCTCCGCCGACGCCAGCCGCCAATCGGCCATAACTGCTTCATTGACGGCGGTTAAACGTTGCGTATTGCCTGCCTGCCAAAGATAAACGTCGCCCGGATTGCTCATACAGCCGGCGATATAGGCCAACGTATCTTGCCCCTCTACCACAGCATGGCTGAAGGAAGTGATGGAAAACTCGCCTGCAGTGAGCTGAGTGATTTCTTTGTTGAGACTTACGCGATAGAGATGGCACGCCCCCCCATCGGTAAACGTCACGACGAGGTGTTGTCCATCCGCCGTCCAAGCAGCACGGGAAGAACCGCCATCCATTCGGGCATCGCCGCCTACCGAGCACCCGACGGAGCGATCCAGAGCCTCAGTCAGATTGATCGCTTGGCCACCGTTGGATGGGACTACCCAGAGATCCGTATTAGCGTAACCTACTTCGCCTTTCTCATGACCGAAGTAGGCAATCAGGCTGCCGTCGGGAGAAAAGACCGGTGCGTTGGCCGAACCCCTGCCCTGAGTCAGGCGCCGCAAGTTGCTGCCATCGACATTGATCACCCAAATGTCGGGGATGAAATGAAGCTCACAAGCGGGAGAAATGCAGGCACTGAAGGCTAAGCAGGTACCGTCGGGGCTCCAAGCCACCTCGGCCACATCAAAGTTCCCTTCCGTCAAGCGGCGCACGGAGTTGTTAGCCACGTCCAACACATATAGATGACGCCTTCTAGTATCAGTAAAGCCTACCCCGTTAAACTTATAGCGGAGGTGGGTAATGTGGCGCACATCCGGGTTCCTATCTTTTAACGCCTCTTCGTCCTGCGGATCCTTGCTCACATAGGCAAGATAACGACCATCGGGTGACCAGACATATTCGGCAACCCCTTCAAGGGCCGTCGTTAGTTGGCGAGCCTCGCCCTCACTGGCCTCCAATAGGAATACTTGCGGCTTTCCCTGACGATTGGATACGAACGATAGACCACCGCCTGGTCTCCAACGAGGACTTCCTTCCCTTACCAAACCACCATCAGCCTTCTGCCCATAGGTGAGTCTCTTAGGCTCAGATTCAGGGCAAACAGTCCAAATGGCAGAGCTATATCCATTCTTGGCCCTATCAACTTCCGTAAGCACATAAGCTACGCGACCATCGGCTGCTACTTGTGCGTCGCCAACAAAGCTTAATGCACAAATATCCTCAGCAACGATTTTTCGCTTCATATCTGTACCTCCTCGCATCGCTAAGATCAAATGGCCACATCAAGCGCTAGCTCAATGCCCTGCCTGTACATTTCACCACCAACAATCAATATCCTGCTACCATTTAGTGAAAAGGCTCCAGTAGCCGCCGGAGGCGGGGAATTTGGGCTTCCATGGCCTTCTCCCCCCGTGCAATGATCTCAGGGATGCGTTCAAAGTCCCTAAGGGAAACGTCATAGATTCGAGGCCGCACCACCAGATCGGCTGTCTTCTCCAGCTGACACTTGGTCAACTCTTCTCCTAGGATATGTAAGGACTGGGAAATTACCTCGATTACACTGTCAACCCTCTCTTCTCTTTGGCCTGCATAGCCGAGGTCAATAGCCACTACTACCTGAGCTCCAAGATCTCGCACCAACTGGGCTGGCACACTGGCATGTACCGCCCCATCCACCAACGTATAGCCGTACAGCTGCAGTGGCGCAAAAACCCCGGGGATACTGGAACTGGCACGCACCCCTTGCACAACGGTAGCCCCGGTAAGAGTCACATCAGCACTGGACATCTCCCTACTGGCGAAGGCCACCGCGTCACCTGTTTCCACATCCACAGCCAAGACCGCCGTCGGCAACGACAGGCCAGCAAACTTCTGTTGGCCCAGTAGGCTGGTTAAATACTTCTCCCAAGCCTCGCCTTTAACCAATCCCATTGGTAAGACCTCAGGTTGACACCTCTTCCCACAGACCCAGCCCTTAAGCAATGATAGAAAGGACCGCCAAGTTAGGTTGGAGTCATATAGCTTGCTGGCGTTCAACTGCAGCGCCAAATCCTCCAAAGCTGCCACCGAATACCCGGCAGCATACAAGGCAGCCACCACCGCCCCCGCACTACTGCCGGCCAAGCATGTTGGTTGCAAACCATGCCTTTCCAAACACTTCAGCACCCCTATATGGGCCGCCCCTCTCAGACCGCCACTGCCCAGGGCCAGCCCAAAGCGACTCTTCCCCACTCGCACTTGCATGCGAAAACACCCCCTGCCAATGCTTATGCCTCCGCTAAGCAGGAATAAGCCACCGGAAAGCTAACTCTAGATTAGAGAGAATTGGAGGAGGTTCTGTTATGGGCGAGATTGAAAAACGTTTGCTGCAGCTGGGAATAGAACTACCGGAGGTACCCAACCCGCTAGGCAACTACATTCCAACCAATCGGGTAGGGAACTTAGTCTATACCTCAGGTCAGGGTTCCCGCAACATCAAAGGCAAAGTGGGGGGCGATTTATCCATCGAAGAAGGATACGCGGCCGCCCGCGAGGCCACCTTGCGTTGTCTTGCCTGTCTGAAGGCCGAACTGGGCACATTAGACAAGGTGGAGAAAGTCTTTAAGGTGTTGGGTTTCATCGCCAGCGCTCCCGGCTTTACCGCTCAACCAACGGTACTTAACGGTTGTTCCGATCTCTTAGTGGAAGTGTTTGGTGATAGAGGTCGCCATGCCCGTAGCGCTATCGGCGTTTCCGAACTGCCGCAGGGCATAGCGGTGGAAGTGGAAATGTTGGTGCAGGTCAGAGACGAATAGAGAACAGGGCTGCCACTAGGCGGAATGTAAAGCACAAGGGGCTGTCGTAAGACAGCCCCTTTTTCGTTGTGTTCCGGAAGGCCGCGGTCACACTAGAGCGCCTGTGCCCAACCGCAGTTGGAATGAGCTTAGCTCGCCAAGGGCAGCGACGGCACTCGCGCCAGTCGCCCTGTTGAAACTGACTGGAAGTCAGGCGCTAAGCGCCTATTACGGTGCAAAGAGATTGCTCGGCCTGTTGTCGCTGACTTTCCTTGGCTCCCTCGCTCTACTGCTTATTGGGACCAACGCTGTGCGTGTGACCAACGCCTTATGGCAGTATCCGCTCGGGTACAACCTTAGTACGACTGCCCCTTGGTCACTATTTCTAGAGTAGGTTCGATAGCTACACTTGCGGGATGTATTTGTCGAACCAGTCGACTATGGCATTCAGGCGGGCTATACGCAACAGCGGCCGCCCACTACGAGATAACTCATGGTTGGAGCCAGGGAAGCGTATCAGTTGGGTGGTCTTCCCTAACCGTTTCAAGAAGACAAACAACTGCTCCGCCTGCTCAATTGGGCAACGCAGGTCCTCTTCGCCATGCAAGATGAGCAAGGGCGTCTCAACATTCTTGACATAGGTTAACGGTGAGAACTTAACCATTTGCTCTGGATCATCCCACGGGTTCGCTTTGTGCTCGTTCTCCGTGAAATAGCTGCCTATATCGGAGGCACCGGTGAAACTGGTCCAGTTGGATATACTACGTTGGGTAACAGCAGCTTTGAAGCGATTGGTATGACCTACAATCCAGTTGGTCATGAAACCACCATAACTACCGCCGGTTACGCCAAGACGATTCTCATCGATGAATGCCATGTTGGCCACACAGTAATCCATGGCAGCCATCAGATCCTTGTAGTCGCCGCCACCGTAGTCCCCACGGCAGCCATCAACGAACTTCTGGCCATAGCCATGGCTGCCACGTGGGTTAGTGTAGATAACCACATAGCCACGGGAACAGAGCAACTGGAACTCGAAGAAGAAGGTGTTTCCGAACATGGTATGGGGTCCGCCATGGATTTCCAAGATGGCCGGGTACTTCTTGTCCGGTTCGAAGTTAATAGGTTTCATAACCCAGCCTTGGATATTTACACCATCAAAGCTGGGGCAGTTGAACTCTTCTGTAGTACTGAGGGCCAAACCCTGCAACAGTTCGGCGTTTACGTTCGTCAGCTGCTCGTGCTGCTTGTTGAGCAGGTCAAAGACATAGAGATCTCCCGGATTCAAAACATCGGTGTAGGCGAAGGTGGCCTTCTTGCCTTCACTGTCGAGGGTGAAGCTATAGATTGCTCCTGGTAGATCGCTAACTTGCTCCACTTCGCCCCCAGCCGCCGGCAAGCGATAGAGATGGGCATAACCCTTATCGGCAGCAACAAAATAGATGTACCCGTTGGTAGCCCATACCGGCTGCATGGAACCTCCGCCATAGCGAGAGTCGGCATTAGTGGTAATACCTACCGGCAACTCCATCTGGCAGTTGAGGCACACCGGCTCGCCACCCTGAGCCGAGATACGATAGAATTTGGGCAAAGTAGCACCTGCATACTTGCGGTCATGCCACAGATAGACAATTTCCTTACCATCCAAAGACCAGACGGGGAAGCTCGTTGAACCGTTGCTACCCGTGAGTTTTACCATCTCACCACCATTAGCAGGAATCACATAGAGATCGCTAATATTGGGATGGAAGTCGGCGTCGGGCAAACGGTTGCTGACGAAAGCTATATACTGGCTGCAGGGCGACCAGGCTGGTGAGTTGATGGGATAGTCACCGCAAGTTAACTGTTTTACCTCCTTCGTGGCCAAATCCAGGACAAAAAGCTGGCCGGTTCTCTTGGGGAGTAGACCCACTCCATTCATCTTGTAGCGCAAGGAATCAACCACGTAAGGGGTGTCCATTTGCTCCTTCTTGAGCTTCTCCCGCTCCTCTTTGCTCATCTCTTTGCGTAAGGACTCGGGGGTATCCTCTTTACCCACCGCACTGATAAAAAGGAGCTTCTTGCCGTCGGGTGACCAACTGGGATTGCTGACGCCCCAACGCATGGTGGTCAGCTGCTCGGCCTCGCCAAACCCATCCCGCAGCAACCATAACTGGCGGGAACCACTGCGTTGGGAGATAAAAACCAGATGGCGGCCATCGGGGGACCAAACCGGGCTTTCCGCCCCTACCACTATCCGACGGTCTTCTTTGCTGTCGACCTCAACCAGGTAGAGATCGGTCTTGTATTCCTTGCTCGCCCCATCAATGTGGGTCTTGGCATAGGCGATGCGATTCCCACAGGGCGAGATTTGCGGGTCCGAGAGAAACTGTAGCTTCAACAGATCCTCGGCCACTACAGGACGTTTCATCATAACGATGCCTCCTTTAGTCAGATAGTTATATTGTCGCCGACAGAAGCGACTTAGTTGGTATAGACTCCTTGCCTTATTTCGCTTCGCGTAGTAATATCCCTGCAAGTGAAGTAAAATAAGAGTTAGTTGCTGAACAAAAACACACAGAAGGAGGTAACCCACTTTGAACATCGCTGAACTTAAGCAAAAGGTCTGCCAGGCCATCGATGACCATCGGGATAGCATCATCGAGATCGGGGAACAGATTTTCCGCCATCCGGAACTGGGATATAAGGAAACAAAAACCGCGGCCTTGGTTAGCCAGACCTTAACCCAGCTAGGCATCCCCCATAGAACTGGACTAGCCGTTACAGGAGTGAAAGGGCGGCTCAAGGGACGAAACTCCAACTTGACCGTATCGGTAATGGGTGAATTAGATGCGGTAGTCAGCTTCGAACATCCCCACGCAGATCGGACTACCGGCGCAGCCCATTGTTGTGGTCATAATGCGCAAATAGCTGCCATGTTGGGCGTAGGATATGGCCTAGTGAAGAGCGGCGTCATGGAGCAGCTGGACGGTGATGTGGTCCTCTTCGCCGTTCCTGCCGAAGAGTATGTGGAGCTAGACTATCGACGCCGTCTGCAAGCCGACGGCATTATCAAGTTCTTCGGTGGCAAGCAAGAACTAATCCGCCTGGGTGAGTTCGACGACATTGACATGAGCATGATGTGCCACATTGAATCGGACACTCCTCAGAATAGCTTCATCATCGGAGCAGAAGCGGCTGGCTTTATTGGTAAGAGCATCCGCTACATAGGTAAAGAAGCCCACGCTGGTGGGGCTCCCCATCAAGGCATTAACGCCCTGAATGCGGCCTTGCTGGGTCTCATGGGTATTCACGCCCAGAGAGAAACCTTCCGTGATGATGACCATATTCGCGTCCACCCGATTATTACGCGCGGGGGCGATTTAGTTAACATCGTACCAGCTGACGTGCGTTTAGAGACTTACGTGCGGGGCAGAACTATCGAGGCAATAATGGATGCTAGTGCCAAGGTCAACAACGCCTTGAAGGCAGGGGCCTTAGCCATCGGCGCCGAAGTGGAGATCAAGGAAATGCCGGGCTACTTGCCTATGGTCAACGATCCTAATCTAGAGGCTGTCTTTGCCGCCAACGCCCGTCAGTTGGTGGGTGCCGAGAACATTCGCAGAGGTGGCTTCACCGCTGTTTCCGGCGACAATGGGGATCTGATGCAGTTAATGCCTAGCATCATTCCTGGTCATGGCGGTGTTAGTGGTCAAGCCCACTCTCGCCACTTTGCCATAGCCGACTTCGATGCGGCTTACATCACACCTGCCAAGGCCATGGCAATGACTGTTATTGACCTGTTGGCCGATGGGGCCAAACAGGGTTTAGAGGTTAAAAGCAATTTTAAACCTAGGTTCACCAAAGAGTCCTATTTGGCCTTCTGGGAAGATCTACTGTCCTAGCAACGCTAGGGGGCTGTCGCAAGACAGCCCTTTTTTTGCTTTCAATCAGGCGTACAGTGTTCACTAGGCCCCTACGTCTTCGTGCGACACACCCCTCCAGTTTTCCCGCCCGTAATACTAAACCTATTCCTTAATGAACTGTGACATGTATCACAGCAAGCAATGCAAGGACCGCCTTATAATTCTCCTAGCATTATTAATAAAGAAGGGATGATGTTTAGTGTTCTGTTACCAGTGTTCTCAAACTCCCAAGGGGGGCTGCACCAAGATCGGTGTCTGCGGCAAGACCGAAGACCTGGCTAGCTTACAAGACATTATAATTTTCGGTCTTAAAGGTGTGGCTGCCTACGCCACCCACGCTAGGGAACTGGGCTATACCGATCCGCTAGTTGACGCTATCACCCATGAAGCCCTCTATTTTACCCTCACCAATGTAAACTTCAACCTCGAGGAACACATTGCCATGGCCATGAAGGTGGGGCAAGCTACTATCCGGGTGATGGAATTACTGGACAAAGCTCATACAGAAATGTTGGGCACTCCGCAACCGGCCACAGTTAGTCAGAACAGAGTTGAAGGCCATGCAATCCTTGTCACCGGCCATAACCTGTTAGCCTTAAAGAAGCTGCTGGAGCAGAGTGAAGGCAAGGGCGTTAACATCTATACCCATTCGGAGATGCTGCCAGCCCATGGTTATCCGGAATTACGCAAATACCCCCATCTCAAGGGCAATATCGGCAAGTCCTGGTTCGACCAACGCCAGTTGTTTGAAGCTTTCCCTGGCGCCATTCTGGGTACCACCAACTGCATCATGCCTATTCGCGGCACCTATGCCGACCGGTTCTGGTCCTATGAAGTGGCTGGCTTGGAAGGGGTGCAGAAGATCGAGAATGATGACTTCACACCCATCATTGAAAAGGCCTTGGCTCTGCCGCCCGTAAATATTGAGTCTGATGCTACCCTGCAGACCGGTTTCCATCACAGCACGGTACTAAGCATTGCACCAGAAATCATCACTGCTGTTAAGGAAGGGAAAATCCGTCGCTTCTTTACCATTGCCGGGTGCGATCGGCCCGGTAAAGCCGGCGACTATTACCGCCAGTTGGCCACTTCACTACCAGAGGACTGCGTCATCCTCACCACCTCCTGTGGCAAGTTCCGCTTCAACGACGTGGACTTTGGTACGGTTCCTGGTACGCAGATTCCTCGCTACATTGACTTAGGGCAGTGCAACAACTCCATCTCGGCTATAAAGATTGCCCAGGCTTTAGCCGAGGCGTTCCAGTGCAGCGTCAATGAGCTACCTCTCTCGATAGTTCTCTCTTGGTTCGAGCAAAAAGCAGTTGCCATTCTCCTGGGTCTCTTCAGCCTAGGCGTCCAGAACATTCGTCTTGGCCCCGTAGCACCTGAGTTCGTAACATCCGGAGTGCTGGAGGTACTGCAAAAGCACTTCAACCTGCAGCTGATTGAAGATCCGGCCACCGATTTGGCCAAAATGCTTAGCTAAATAGGCAACACGAAGGGGCTGTCGCATAGCAGCCCCTTTTTCATTGCTTTGCTTGGCTGCGGTCATACTAAGCTCGTTGGCTCCCTCGCTCTATCGATTCTTCGGCTCAACGCGCTGTGCGCATGACCAACGGCCCAAGGGCAGGATATCTTGTGTCTGACTGCAACAGCTACTATTCTTTGTACTAGCCCTCTTTTGGCAATCGGCGACACCCCTCGGTTGCCTAACCACATATGATGGCGTAGGTGAAAGAAAAGGGGTTGGTTTAGCTGCGTAGTAGAGCTCAAAGGAGGAGCACCATCGGGCTCACCGTATGGCAAGGCTTTACTAGAAGCCGCTTTCCCTTGCGGCTCACCGGGAATCTGCCACAAGGTGGTACAGCGGGGAATGACCTCATTCTTGCTCGTGCCTATGGCCGCACTCTCCGTCGCTTTGGTGGCGTGCCCTATGGCACCAGTGGGAGCCCAGTATACCGAGGGCGAACCCTTCTGGGTGCCATTTCTACAGTGTTTACACCCGACAACTTTCTGGTCGGCATTACTCCCCTTCAAGCCATGCTAGCTCTGACTCAGGAGCCGACACCCTCAATGGCTTCGCTGGGGCCCAAGCACTTGGCTGGCAGACTACCCCTAACTGCGCAAGGCATTTCTTCCCACCAAGTACTCAGTGCCTTACAGCAACATTACGGGCACGTACAAGAAACAGCTATGGCACCAGCACCCGACAACCAATCGAAGGGGCAGTTGCGACCGGGAGACGCCATAGGGGCGGCCCTCATGTTAGGCGACATACAGTTGGGCTATATCGGTACCGTAACCCTAGTGCAAGGTAAGCAGGTATTCGCTTTTGGTCATCCTTTGCTCTTTACCGGCCCCACCAACATTCCGTTGACAAGGGTTTTTGTTGTGACCACCACCCGAGGCCAGTATCCACAGAAAATTGGCGGGTTCGGTCCTGTTATCGGTACCGTTCGCCAAGACAGATCTGCTGGTGTTTTAGCTGAACTCGACCTTGCTCCCTTTACCGTGGCCATGAAGTTCACAGTAGAGGATAGGGACCGCCAGAAAAGGATTACCGTTCTTACTCAGGCGGCCAACATCAGCAGTGAGCTGCCCTTTCTGGCTTTCATTGCCGCCCTAGAAAGCATGCAACGGGCTATGAATCGGGTAGGGGCAGGTAATGCGGCTTGGCAATGGCGCCTAACGCTTACCGAGGCAACGGAACCAATCGAGGCAACAGCCAGCGAGCAAGACCCCAACAACATCGGCTTTCTGGTGGCCATGAGCGGAGAATCCTTGGTCAGCCAAGTTCTCGCCACCGGGGCCACCCTCAAGTCCATTGAACTGGTAGCTACCGTTGGTGGTCAATAGACTGGTAAGCAAGTAGAAGCAAAGGGGAACTGGTTAATGCCATGTAGTGGTCATAGGCACAGCGCTTAGATCCACTGACCGACAGAGACAAGGGAGTCGGCTGCCCTCGGCATGGTTCTATGGCAACAACTTTCTCAAAACACAAGTAAAAACGGGCTGTCGTAAGACAGCCCTCTATTCTTTATGGTCCCCTGCTAGTATATGCTCTTGGCGATAGGAAGGATGGTTTTCGCCCAGAAATTACGTGTAGTAAAACACAGCCATACAACCGCTGCCCGTATGGGTTCCGATGGCGGCTCCGATTTGGCCGATGATAACATCCTGCCCTGGTATGGCTTCCTGTATGGCTTGGGCTAAAGCCTGCGCCTCCTGCCAGCAGTTGGCGTGGCTAATGCCAAAGCGGCAGGCCCCCTTTTGCTTAGCCTCTGTTAAGCACTTATCTAGCAGGTATCTTAAAGCCTTCTTCCGACC
>JAKOXL010000021.1 GCA_029781045.1 Bacillota bacterium
GACTGACGGATAAAGCATATACGGCAGCGGAGATCGAAGCCTTCGCCGAACGGGTTATTGACCAGACCGGCAAGGTCATTACGCTTGAGCCAGAGGGCAAGTATTACAACATCAACATGATGGGGCTATCAAAGTATGTCAAAATCAATAACAGCGGCGAGTATTTCGTTCTGCAAAACCCTGTGGGCAAGGTGTTTGTCCTGGACAAGCCCACGCCTGACAGGGTGCAGGAGTGGACCGAGCAGGTAGCGTTAGTGACCGATCCTGAGCAACAAGATCCTATCGCTCAGCCGGTAGCCATCATAGCCATGACTCCGGAGCAGGGACTAACGACAACGACAGAGGTATTGTTTGAAGCAGCGGCCGAGAACGGGGAAACCGTTACTGCGACCGAATGGCGTCTGGATGATGGGGAAGTGACAACTGAAGCTCCAAATGGAACATTGCCAGCTGGAGAACACACTGTTTGGCTGCGCATAAAGAATGAGGCGGGCGTCTGGTCGGAGTGGGTGAGTTTAGACTTCTATGTTCTGGACGCCGAATCGGTAGTACAGATAGCAGCGGGATCGGCTCACTCTTTAGCCTTAAAGCAGGACGGCACTGTCTGGGCGTGGGGGTGGAACACCAATGGCCAACTGGGCGATGGGACGACAAGAGAGCGTAATACCCCCGTGCAGGTGAAAAACCTGACTGATGTGACAGCCATAGCGGCGGGATATTATCACTCTGTAGCCTTGAAGCAGGACGGCACTGTTTGGGCGTGGGGCTATAATCGTTACGGCCAGCTGGGTGATGGAACGATGAATGACTGCAACACTCCCGTACAGACGCTAATGCCGTAACGAACAACTAAAGACAACAGCCGCTCCTAACGGGGCGGCTTTCTCTGGAGTGTCCGTTGCGCCCAGTAAAGTAGAGTCTTAAGCCTAGGTATTATTCCTAGGCTTTTTCTTGTTTTAAGGCTTCTTCTTTTGCTATTTTGACTACAGTAACCTAAAGAAAGGGCGTGATGATATGAAATCCAAACGAGGAGTAACACTTATAGAGTTGATTGTGGTTATGGCTGTATTGGCTTTGTTGGTAGCATTGGCTATGCCTAGGCTGATGGGACATACCAAGGAGGCTAGCCGCACTAGACTCATCAGTGATGCTAAGGTATTAGAAGATGCATGTCACCGTTATTACATGGACCATGGAGATTGGCCGAGACTGACGGATGAACCATATTCGGCCGAAGAAGTCTCCGCCTTTGCGGAAAGGGTGTTGGATGCCACTGGCAAAGAGATTGAGCTAGATGCGGAGGGCAACTACTACGACCTAGATATGGTGGCATTGGCGCCGTATGCGAGGGTGAACACCGATGCTTCTAATTTTATACTAAGGAACCCTGTAGGGAGCATCTTTGCGTTGGAGAAGCCTACATCTGAGCGCAGGAGGGGTAACCAAGTAGTAGAACAACCTGTAGCCACGCTAACAATGACTCCAGAGCAAGGCCTTACGACTACGACAGAGATTACATTCACTGTATCTGCTACTGGAGGCCAGGTCACAGCTACTGAGTGGCAGGCAGATGGTGGGGAGGTCTTAGCTGTAGCCCCAAATGGCACGTTCC
>JAKOXL010000022.1 GCA_029781045.1 Bacillota bacterium
ACGGCCGGCCCGTTGCACCAGCGAGTTGATCGGGGCTAGCTCACTATGTAACTGATCAGCACTAATGTCTAACCCGGCCTCCACCACCTGGGTAGCAACTAAAATAGCATTGCCGCGTGTTGCCTGCGGCCCAAAGTACACATCAAGTTGGGCCTCGATTCTTTCCCGGTCAGCTGCGAAAAAACGGTTATGCAACAGAAAGATTTGCGTTTCGCTATCTCCAAGCAGATGGGTGATCTCTTGAAATATTTCCTGGGCCCGGCCCACGGAATTGCAAATTATAATGCTTCTATTTTTATGGGCAGCAACCACCGCCTCTCCTGTCAAAGGAGTTAAATGCATATAATAACGCCGTTCCTTTTGCCTATGGCTAGGCAGTTGCTTAACTTCATCGGGTGTAAGGGCTACGTGTTTGGCCTTTAACATCTTGGCCAATTGTTGCTGCGCCGGTTGCGATAGGGTTGCTGTCATGCACATAAACTGACTCATGTGCTGCAAACGATCAACCATCTCCAGCGAGGTCTTTAAAGCCCTTTGCCCATCTAACAGGTGAATTTCATCTAATACAACCAACGAACCGACCAGAGCGCCGCTGTTAATGTTGCTGAGTTTCTTCGGAATAGACAGGGGAGCCAGCAAGTAGCTAGACAAAACCTGATCGATGGTGGTGAAGATGATCTCTCCTTGCAGAAAGGGATCATCTTTTCTAGCCCCCGTCTGAACTGTTACCCGGGGTATTTGCATATCGGGGAAGCGTTGTGCCACCCGTTCGAGGGCCTTACAGGTAGACTCATAAAGGGAATGGGCTAACGAACGAAGGGGCAAACAATACAGCAGCCTATCGGCGAGCGGAGTTCCGTTTACCCAAGCATAAACAAAGGGTAGCAAGGCCGCCCAGGTTTTACCTGAACCGGTGGGAGCCGAAAGCACAATATTATGGCCATCTAACAATGTCCTGGCTACTTCCAGCTGGTAGTCATAGGGGCGTAATCGGTCATTGCCCATAAGTATCCCAAATAGGGAACTAATATCGCGAATCGGCACCTCTCTCACCTCACAACAGCCGGTATTTCCCCAAACCAAATACCGTATTCTTGCCCACATGCAACACTTCACCCCATCGTAAGAGAGGGATAAATGGGGTCAATTCACCTTGCAGTGAAACTTTGCCTACCAGGCCACCCAACTTCATCCGTCCCTTCTGGCGACTGGAATAACGTTCCCAGTCAAACCAGGTAAGGCTATTACTACTGGTGGAAATTTGCTTTGCCTGCTCCAGCAACTCATCATGGACTCCTCGAGGCACAGCTACCCAGGGGCACAGATCGTGGAAGCGGCGCAATAGGGCGCGCACCAACAATTCGAAAGTAAACTCATCCTGCAGCTTTCCTTGCCGTGTTAACCTCACTGGCGTCATGAACTCAATGCCTAACTCCTTATATTCTTTCTCAGTAAGCAGGTCTGGTGTCGTGATAAACATATCATCTATCGTGTTGATAACGTTACTCGTACTCTCATAAATTTGCTTAGGCAAACGAAGAGGGTGCATGGCTTCTATGTTTTCCAAGCACATACGCCCTCTGCCCCGGCCTATACCGTTTTCACCCATGGCCTGCAAAGCAATAACCAGGTACGGAAAATGGTCTAGGGCTGGGCCAATCAAAACCAGACCAAACTGAAAAGGTTCTTCCGGTGTATACATTGTCTTTTCGGTAAGGGGCGGCTCTATTACATAAGGCCGAGCCACCGCCCGATTACCGCGGAATGTTTCAAAAGTGCTGCAGTAAAGGCATTGTTCGCCTAATAGGCAGGTGTTACAATCGGGCTGTTTAGTTGCGCACATGATCTGCCGCAAAGCAGCCCCGAAAGCCCCTCGCAGGGTAGAGCCTTTGTACCGGGGCAAGTATAAAGTTTCCTCCGCCCGAAAGTTGATCTTGAAAACCCCCGCCCGCAACTGTTCTATTAACTTTGAAGCGCAAAAAAAGGGTTCCATAGGTTTCCGCCTTTCGTTTTGCTTGTATGCATTATTTCGACAAAATGATCTATTTTCCTTTGCCAAACAGAGTAAAATTTCAAACATAAACGAATAGAGTTGCCTGCAAAAGGGTTATCAGCAACAAGGCGGTTGGATGTACTAAACTTACTGAAGGAAAAGGCAACGTGAATAGAGAAATAGGAAAATAACAGAAGACTGCCGGGGAAAACTAATATCACAGCTTCGGCAAACGGTTTTGCGAAGGAAACCCCCGTTTTTGTGCAGATGCAGCCCATTCGCAAAATCCGGGCTATTGCTTCCCAGTTGGATAACAAAAAACCCCGTTAGTATCGGGGTTGAAGGCTCACCCAGTTACATCCGCACTGACCCGTTAGAGGGGACCGTCTGCTGCTACTGTCTTTTGACTGCAGAGTTAGCAAAACAAGAGTGCCCCGCTCTTTTGGTGCGGGGGGCTTTCGTTTTAGGTAGCTATGGGCAATTGTATTGGCCAATGGGGCTGGTGATAAATACCAAATCACACACTCTTCCTCCGGTTAAACTCTGACCGGTACACTCTCAAGACGGATCTAGCTAGCAGATCAGAGCACAAGTTTTAGGCCAGCCACTCGGCAGCCCAAACCCCACGTCCATTGCAGGAAAAAACCTCGTAAATATAGAAAAGGGTAGCGTACCGCAGGGAATGCTAAGAATGCCATCCAATATTCATAAGTAAAACGATTTTGCGAAGGAAACCCCTGTTTTTGTGCAGATGCGGCCCATTCGCAAAGTCGGGGCATTTGCATTCTAAACCGATGCCAAACAAAGCCGGACGCATCGGGGTTTTTACCGCATCAGCGATTGCGGTTACACTCCCATTGACTCGTTAGAGAGGACTGAAACTGTCTTTCTGCGTTAGCCCGTTGTATTTACGCCACGTTACACTCCCATTGACTCGTTAGAGAGGACTGAAACCCCCTGCTCACCAGCGACTGGATGAGGACTGGCCTGCCCTGTTACACTCCCATTGACTCGTTAGAGAGGACTGAAACTTAATCTGTTCATCTTAATACCTCCATGTCGATTTTGGTTACACTCCCATTGACTCGTTAGAGAGGACTGAAACCGCAGCGCCCGCTTGATGAAAGCCAGACCTTTTCTGAGTTACACTCCCATTGACTCGTTAGAGAGGACTGAAACTTTTTCGCACTCGTTACAACACGTGCCTGCACAAAGTTACACTCCCATTGACTCGTTAGAGAGGACTGAAACCAAACAGGGTGTTACAACAGCCCTGTTTTTTCCGTGTTACACTCCCATTGACTCGTTAGAGAGGACTGAAACTTGTGGTGTATCATAGTGGCTTTGGCAACAAACCCTTGATGGTTACACTCCCATTGACTCGTTAGAGAGGACTGAAACATCAAAGGGCAAAGTACTAGGCAGCGCATAGACGGCGTTACACTCCCATTGACTCGTTAGAGAGGACTGAAACGTTGCCTGCCCACCACATCAGCTACACCTGTTATAGTGTTACACTCCCATTGACTCGTTAGAGAGGACTGAAACTGTTACCTGTCGCATGTCTTTTTACTGTTGAGTTTACGGTTACACTCCCATTGACTCGTTAGAGAGGACTGAAACGAAATTGGTACTGTTTGTATGGTAGTTACAGGTGGATTAGTTAAAACTGCTCTGACCCGTTAGAGGGGACTGTCTGCTGCAATTGCTGGCAGCATTTTTGGCTGAAGAGTTAGCAAAACAAGAGTGCCCCGCTCTTTTGGTGCGGGGGCTTTCGTTTTAGGTAGCAAAGGACAGGATAAATATAGGCTATCACTAACAAGTCAAAGAAACTGCGGGAAAAACAAAAACACCACAAGGTGAAATCCTTGTGGTGTGTTTTATGCTTATGGTGGGAGCAACAGGGATCGAACCTGTGACCTCTACCGTGTCAAGGTAGCGCTCATCCCAACTGAGCTATGCCCCCATTAATTATTTGCTTACATGGTGCCGAGGACCGGAATCGAACCGGTACGAATCTCACGATTCGCGGGATTTTAAGTCCCGTGCGTCTGCCTGTTCCGCCACCTCGGCTCGTTACAAATATGGAGGCGGCACCCAGATTCGAACTGGGGAATAAAGGTTTTGCAGACCTCTGCCTTACCACTTGGCTATGCCGCCCCGCTAGCCGAACTGGCAAATAGCTATAAAAAATATATGGAGCGGAAGACGAGATTCGAACTCGCGACCCTCGCCTTGGCAAGGCGATGCTCTACCACTGAGCTACTTCCGCTTGCTAATCAAGGAATGGTGCCTCAGGCCAGAGTCGAACTGGCGACACACGGATTTTCAGTCCGTTGCTCTACCAACTGAGCTACCGAGGCACGATGGCGGTGCCGAAGGGAATCGAACCCTCGATCTCCGGCGTGACAGGCCGGCATGTTAACCGCTACACCACGGCACCGTATATGGTGGGCACAACAGGGCTCGAACCTGTGACCCCCTGCTTGTAAGGCAGGTGCTCTCCCAGCTGAGCTATGCGCCCGTGCAGTTATCAATTATACTTGAAAATCTTCGTCTGGTCAACTGCGTTATTAGCTGCGCGTAACTGTTACAAACAGGGGCGCAGAAATTACTATAACACGGATCGAGCCAGTTGTAAATGGCAATTACTTGGTATTAAAGATGGTACGCCCGAGAGGAATCGAACCTCCGCCTCCAGATCCGGAGTCTGGTGCTCTATCCACTGAGCTACGGGCGTATAACATCCTTTGTTATTTTAGCGGAAAACAACGCAAGATGCAAGGCACATGCGGCTCGCCAAATGGCCATAGCTATAAATTGCCAAGTTAACTGAGCTGATGCACCAGTTCCTTAAACTTACGGCCGCGCTCTTCAAAGTCTTTGAACATATCGAAGCTGGCGCATGCTGGCGACAATACCACGGCGCTGCCAGGCCTCGCCTGTTCTTTAGCCCAGAGCAATGCTTCTTTTAAAGATGTGAACTGTTGCATGGGCAAGCTGGTGCCTTGAGCTGCCAGCTCTTCATGAACAGCGGCAGCAATAGCTGGTGCTGTTTGCCCGATCAAAGCTAAGGCATCGACACGTCCCACAACAGCCTTGGCCAGAGGCTCGAAAGGAATCTTTTTATCATAGCCGCCAGCAATCAGCACGATAGGATAAGGTAATGCCGCTAAACCGGCGATGGTGCGGGAAGGTGAACTGGCGATGGAATCGTTGTAATACCGCACACCATCTAGTTCGCGCACCAATTCCAGTCGATGCTCCACTCCGGCGAAGCTAGTGGCTACTTGCCGGATAGCACTTAACTTAGCACCTTTTGCATAGGCCACCATGGCCGCAGCCATCACATTTTCTACGTTATGATTGCCCAGCAGTTTAAGCTCATTGGTGGCACACAAAACTTCTTCTTGCTGCTTTCCACGTAGAACGATTTGACCATTGCGCAAGAAAGCGCCAACAGCCACTTCCTCTTGCCGACTGAAGTAGTAGACCTGACCTTTTGTTAGCGGGGCTAACTCTTTAGTTAAAGCGTTATCCCAGTTTAGGACAGCGATTTCGTTATGATCTTGAGTGCGCAAAATATTGGCTTTAGCCTGTACATATTCGTCAAAGGAAGGGTGGTAGTCCAAATGATTAGGGCTAAGATTGGTGATCACTGCCGCCTGCGGGCTTTCACTCAAAGTCATAAGTTGAAAGCTGCTCAGCTCCAAGACAATCTCGGCCGTGTCAGGGATATGTAGTACTTGTTCAATCAAGGAATTACCAATATTCCCTCCCAGATAGACCTTTCGTCCGTCGGCCTTCAACATTTCACTAATCAAAGTGGTGGTAGTGGTCTTGCCATCACTGCCAGTTACAGCGGTGATGGGAGCCGCAGCTAAGGCAAACACCAACTCTATCTCGCTGGACAGCCATGCTCCTCGCTTTACCGCTGCCTGCAATTCTGGCAGATCGGGCCGCATAAAGGGTGTGCGGAAAAGCACTTGGCAATCATCCAAGTGGGCGAGATAATCCTTTCCTAAGCGCAGTTCTACTGGGATTTCGGTTAGTTCTGCTAAGACCTCGGCCAGCTGGTCCTCTTCCTTGCGGTCACAACCGACTATCTGACAACCCAGTCCGTGCAGAAAGCGAATCAAGGGTACTCCACTGCGCAGACCTAGGCCAAGCACTCCTACCTTCTTACCCTTCAATTCCTCGATAACTCGCTGCTGTTTATCAGTGAGCATGACTGCCCCTCCTTTTATCTAGTCTCCAGTACCGTCAAAGGCTGCCCCTCTGGCGGAGCAGCCTTTTGAACCTCTATAGCCAAGTTAAGTCTATTCCGGCTCCAATGGTATGATTACGGCTGCCACAACGTATGCTAGTACTCCCGTACCATAGATGATTACGGCGAAAGCCCATAGCAGGCGGACAATAGTTACATCAACGCCGAAATAGTCGGCCAAACCGCCGCAAACGCCGGCAATACTCCTAACTCGCCGCGAACGATATAGCCTTTTGCTTGACTGCATTCCCCCACCTCCTCCACCTACTGCCATATAATTATGCAATCCAGCAAACACCCACCACAGGCAGGTGGGTGCTTTCACTATATTTTACGCAGCAGGTAACGGCCGTAGTGTCTGCTGCAAGAGCTGCAGAGCACTTTTCGGGTGGGATGCGGCCAAAAGCCCGGCCGCGAATAGCACATAATCGGCGTCTAACATGAAGTTGGCTTCCACTGGTTTCATTAACTGTAATTCTCCAGGTTGTTGCAGTGCTCCTGCCAAGATATAACCGGGGTTGGGGCTAAATTTTAGCACTCCCCCAATACCAATTATCTGCTGGAGAGAGCGCAGATCCTTTCCCCGCAGCAGGTAGCTACGCCCTTGCGGCGTGGCAACAACCTCTACTTGCCCTACGTGTCGATTCACCGCCAGTTGTACACAGGCTCTAGCCAGCAATTGCTCTTGCTGGCGTTCTGTCTCATTGCTGGGCATCCAGGTGGGTTCAGAAACGGTGGCAGCAAACTGGGCCCAGTTCACTTGAGGCAGGTTCAGATCCTTGACCAAGCGGGCCATGAGGGGACCGGCCGCGCTGATGGCACCGCTGGCACTGCTACGCATGCCTATGTCGGCTTCAACGGTGCGATAGGTAGGTGGCGGCATCAGGCCCACACTCTGCATGGTGTCATCATTGGGATAACCAGGTGCTATGGAGTAGACATCGGTGGTGGCGCCGCCTAAATCCACGGCCAGCAGATCGCCTTTCTCAGCGGCGTAGAGCTCTAGCCCAGCCAACACGGCCGCCGGCGTAGGCATAACCACCTCACCCAGCATGGCCTCCAGTTCCTGTAGGCCTTTGGCCAGTACAATCCGTTCCAAGAACAAATCCCGAATGGCTTGCCGGGCCCCATCCACCTCTAAACGGCCCAAGCGGGGTAGCACGTTAGCGGCTACACGGCAGGTATAGTTGGCTGCGCGCAAGATGGCAGCAGCCTCGTCGGCCACAACTCGGTTACCGGCAATGACAACGGCTGTATCTAGCTGAATGGTGGCCAGCGCCTGCGCATTGGCTAATAGGGTTGCTTCATCACCACCATCGGTGCCGCCGGCCAATAGAATAATGTCGGGAGCCAGCTGGCTAATCTCCTGTAAATCGCTGGACAGGAGACGATGGCCATAGACCTTAAGCACTTTTGCTCCCGCGCCTAGGGCTGCCATGCGGGCCGCTTCTCCTGTGAGTTCTGGCACCAGGCCGATGGCCACTAGGCGCAGACCGCCGGCGGCACTGCTGGCCGCTCGGCGCAGACCAAAACTAATGCCCAGCGGCAATTGTTGTTTCAGCTTCTGCCAGGCGTGATCCACACCAAGCCGGACGTCTCGTGGCGTAGTGAAGACCGCACTCGTACCCAGGAGCGACCCGTCATCTAGATCAACAGCACACAGCTTTGTGAAGGTGCTGCCAATATCGGCAAGAAGGGCGTACATATCTACCTTAACGCCAACCTTTGTAACCGCTCTCTCTCGCTGAGCGGGCGACCGGTGTCTGGATCTACGGCCACACAGGCCCCCTCAATTAGTCGGGTCTGCAACCGCCCCTTGGCCACATTGCTGCCCGCCAGATGGGGGGCATCCAAAATACCTGCTCGAATGGCAGCTACTAAGACATCGGGGTCACTGCCTAAGGGTTTGCTGGGGTCACCTAGATGCCGAATGGCGGTTAAGAGCTCTTCTGCTTCAGCCAACAACTGGTTCTTGCGAGCGATAATGACCGGATCATGCTGGATTTCCGGCAGGCCGTCGAGGGCGTTGTGCAGCATGCCAGCCACAATCTGGCAACTCTCAATCACATCTTGAGCGGTGGCCACATGATCGGCCTCGCAGAAGCCAACCACGTGGATAATATCGGGTTTCAATGAAAGGGCCAAGTGCATCGACGATGCCAGCTGGCCTTTAGCCTTGTTCAAGTTAGGATCAAAGCTCGCCAAGCCACTGCGGACCTGGGTATAGCTCTGGAAGTTCTCATCATGCAATGAAGAAATGAGCTCCTTCTTAGCCAACATTTTGGCTAAGTCTTTGTTATACCAAGTACCATTGGGAGTATTGAACATGTACTGGGCCACATAGTGTTTAACGCCCTGATGCTTGGCAAAGGCCGCAGCCAAGTAGGCCATGACAACGGCAATAGTGTCGCTGGCCTCGCGTAGGCTCCAATGGTGGGCCTCATTTACTTCCAAGGGGATATCCCGCTGACCATACCAGGCGATGGCCGCCAGGTTTTCTTTAATGGCAGTGGCTAGCGGCCGATTGGAGCGGCCATCTAGCTCGCTGTACCAACAAAGAGGAACGGCGCCCCAGGCGTTATGCAAAGTCTCAGTAGCCAGTTCAGCCCACTGGATTAGGTCACGGGTGCCAGCGTAAATGCGCAGGAGGGGGAAATTGCCGGCTCGGCTAGCTTCATATAGCGCCTCCAAGTCTTCCCGCTTGCGCAGTGGTACACCGCCAGCCCCAGTCTGCTTTGGGTCCATCTCCTCCGGGCGAAAGAAGCTGGCTTGGGCGTTCTGGTCGGGGCCAATGGATATGATATCGAGCACTTTGGCCTCAGCTATTTGCCTGATGCCCGCAATGGTAGCTTCTAGGCTGGGCAAACCGAAATGATGGCGCAACAAGGGATAGGGCCGTTTGGCGGCCAAGCGCGGCAACAACTTATCGGGGTAACGCTCCTCCAAGGGTCGCTGATCACGCCCTTGCAGAAAGGCAATGATTTCGTCTACACCCTCCAAGCCAGAGAAGCAACGTCGAAAGATGCCGGTCTTAGTGGCTGCTTCCGCTGCCGGCGGAGTACCACCAAAGATCAACTCTATATCTCCCAGGCCCACCTCCAGGAGCGCATTGTGTAACTCCCGGGCCAAGCTGGGAACCAGATCGGGAGTAAGGCGATAGCTAACCGCAAGAATGTCGGGCCTATACTCCTGCGCGGCCTGCACTATGCCCAACAGACCGACGGCAGGCCCCAGGAACTCGGTATCGTAGCCCTGTTCTTCTGCTAGGCGCAGAAAACGTAAGGTCCCGGCCACATGGACATCGTGTCCCAGAGGAGCACCTAAAATCTTGCGTTTCTTGCTCATGACAACTCCCCTTCCAAGACATAACGGCGAATCTCTTTGGCTGTTAACCCGGCAATGCCCATCCTTTCCACCGTACGCCCCTCTTGCCAATAGTTTTCCCCCAAGAGCAAGGAGCCCAGATGGATCATGGCCCGGATGGTTGGCGTAGGCACTCCCAGTAGGCCGCCCAGAGCAGCGATGGGTACCAAGCTCATGGGCACATCTTCCGTAATATAGCGGTGATAAATACTGGATGGAGCTTTAATCCCTTTATAACCATGATTATTCTGAATGGCTTCATAAAGGGTGCGACCGGCTGCATCATAGGCCACATAGAGCCAGGTACGAGCACTGGTAGCCGGGATACCTAGGGCCGCAGCGACAGCTATCCTTTCCGCATCCATTGCTTCTAAGACTTTAGCTACGGTAGGAGTAACCCCTTCCATATAAAAGTCGAAGTCACCGCGAGTAGCCTCTATACGAGCCGCATTTAGTATAACCAGCCCTGGGTGGAAAATGGCACCGATGTTGTCCAAACTAGTTTTCAATACGTTGTCTCCCGGAACGAACTGGGGCATAGCTACCCGCAAAGCGTTAACCACTTGGGCCGTATGATGTCCCGGCAAGGCAGCCACCGGAATACTATTCTTGATACCATAAATTGTTACTTGTGCGGGATTATTATTACGTGCGGCATAGATCAAGGTTGAGGCCTCGGCGATGGTTACATCGGCCTTAGTTCCCGATGATTTTATAACATGGGAGAATTCTAAAGCACCGCCGGTGCGTCCTGGATGCAAAACTACTATCTGACCATCTCGCAAATAGGGGGCTGCTTCGGTGGCTATAAACCGGTGGGCGTTAGCTGGTACTACCACCATGATAATATCGGCATCAGCAATGGCCTCTTCCATATTGCTGGTTACCACTTCGATAGGGCCGAAGCCGTTTATTACTCCATTAAGGGTAATACCACCACTATTGCGGATCGGTTCTAAACGCTCGTCGGTACGGTTATAGAGAGAAACCCGATAGCCCAGATAGGCTAGGTGTCCTGCCATGGCCTGTCCACCATGGCCAGCGCCTAGGACGGCGAAACGAGGGGCTTTATGCGGAAGGGTGTGTACTGCGGTAGGTTGGAACGTAACGGAACTCATTACCAATAAAATCACCTTCCTTTTTTAGTTTTACTGGAGGGAAAGAAGAGGTACATATGGTTATTATAGCAAAATACTAACTTTGCTGCAAAGTAAGTCTGCGTTTTGCGGGTGGTACTAGGGGCTGTCACAAAACAGCCCCTAGTGCCGCTTTTGCTTGGCTGACTCGCTTCTTTGCCTCTCCTTTGATTATTGGGTCCAGTGCTTGCGTGTATGACCAACGGCCTAGTGCATTACCTGCCCAGGAGACTTGAAACCTTGATGCTGTAGCCCCTGAGTGCTTGCCAGAAGAAATTTGCATATACACTGTTGACATACAACCACCACCTATGTATTATTGTATTAAGCGCTTAATACAATAATACAAGAACTCAGGGGGGTGGAGAATTGAAGCCCAGCTTCGATCCTAATCAGCCCATTTACACGCAGCTGGTAGACTGGTTTAAGCAACAGATTCTAGGCGGGGAACTGGGTCCTGGGGAAAAAATAGCCCCGGTGCGTGAACTGGCTCTAGAACTGGGGGTAAACCCCAACACCCTGCAGCGGGCCATGAGTGAATTGGAGCGGGAAGGTCTGCTTTATACGGAGCGGACCGCCGGTCGCTTTGTTACCAGCGATAGGGCCCTAATTGCGGCTCTGCGCGAGGAGGCAATCGCCAAGATCTTGCAGCGATTTCTGGCGGAGTTGATTACCCTCGGTTGTACTACCGACGATGCGTTGCGACTAATCAAGAAATACGGAGGAGAGATAAATGAGTGAAGTTCTACTAGAAATCAAGAGTGTGAGCAAGCGTTACGGCCACAAGGGGGCATTGAGAAATGTCTCTTTTACTGTTGAGCCGGGTAAAATAGTAGGCCTACTTGGCCCCAATGGAAGCGGAAAAACAACATTGATCAAGATCATAAATGCTTTGCTGGCTGACTACGAGGGAGAGGTGCTGATCTGCAGGCAGCGGCCAGGGAAGGAATCAAAAAGGCTGGTCAGCTATCTGCCCGACAAGATGGCACTCCCCACCTGGCTCACAGTCAATGAGGCCCTTAATCTCTATGACAGCTTCTTTTCTGATTTTGAGTTGGCCAGAGCCCAAGCACTATTAGAGGCACTGAAGGTTCCCCATAATATGCGCATTGGTGAGCTTTCCAAGGGCATGCAGGAGAAGCTGATGCTGGTGTTGACCATGTCTCGCCGAGCTAAGCTTTACGTGCTAGATGAGCCCATCGCTGGTGTGGACCCGGCGGCACGGGATCAGATCCTTTCCACCATCCTCGATAACTTTACTGCCGGTAGCTCCATTCTGCTTTCCACCCATATCATCTCGGATGTAGAGGCCGTCTTCGACGATGTGATCTTCCTCCAAGACGGCAACATTATCTTGCACGGCGAGGCAGAGGCATTACGTAGTGAACACGGCAAATCCATCGATCAGCTCTTCAGGGAGGTATACAAATGCTAGTCAAGCTAATAAGGTTAGACTTACGTTTCGCGTATAAGAAGTTCCTGACCATGGCAGCTCTTATTCTCCTATTGGGCATAGTCGCCCCCTATGCCCGGATCAATGTTCTATCTGCAGGCTTGGCCATTGTCTTCAGCGTGGCCTTTGCAGTCATACCCGTTCTATGTGTATGGCTTGTGGTGCAACACTTCGAGCGGAACCTGTTCGGCCACGAGGGGTACCTCATGTTTAGTTTGCCAGTGAGCGCCAGCCAGTTGCTACTGTCGAAGGTGATCACCACCCTGATTTGGTTTAACCTGATGTTGGCGGCTGCTGCTGGCTTCATCGCACTACTCTTAAGGGGCAATATCCCCCTAATGCAGTTGCTCAAAGAAGTCTTCACCTGGGAGGTCATGAGCACTCTTCTCAAGTCGGTGCTACTGATAAATGCTAACATCTTGCCCATTATTCTAGCCATCTTTATGGGCATTGCCCTATCAACGGTGGCTGTTCGCAATAGGAAGTTGGGCATCTTCTGGGGAATAGCCGCGTCCATCGCCGGGATTGCCCTCTTTGTGTGGCTCTGTATCCAAACCGGCGGATGGCAGTATCTAAGCATGATGGCAGAAGATCAGGCGGTGATAACGATAACCATGGCGGCAGCACAAGGAATCAACTTGGCTATCGCAGCCGCCTTCTGCGCCCTCTTCTTTGGCTTGACAACGTATATCATGAACCGGCGGTTGAACCTGGCGTAATAGAAAGACACAGGCGGCTAATAGCCGCCTGTGTCTTTATTATGCTGTTCAAAGACTTCGTATAGGACTACGCTAGTGGCCACAGCCAAGTTCAAGGAGTCGGCCCTGCCCACCATAGGGATACGCACCAGCTGATCGCAGGCGTTCATCAGAGTGGGTGATAACCCTTCCCTCTCGCTGCCGCTAAGAAGCACCAGGGGTTGTGGATAACGTACTTGCCGATAATGGGCACTGGCTCCGCCGGCTGTACCTATAAGGGGCATCTGGGTAGTCTGCTTCCAGGCGACGAACTCTTCCGGGCTGGCCTTAACCAATTGCAGGGCGAACAAGGAGCCCATGCTACCCCGCACCGCAGCCGGATCATAGGGATCGGTGCAGTTGCCGATGAGTATCAGCCCCTTACAGCCCACCGCATCGGCCGTGCGCATGATGCTACCCAGATTACCAGGGTCTTGCACTTCCTCTAAAGCCACCCAAAGGTCACGGTTTCCTTTAGCACTAGGCAATGGGTGCCAGCGTTCAGCAACCACCGCCCCTAAACCCTGGGGACCGTCTTTAGCCGATAAACTAGCAAAGACAGCAGCCGTCACAGTTAGGTAAGGCACTCCTCTGCCCACCAAATCCTCCACCAGTCGCCAGGCAAAGGAGCTGGTCAGCAGGTCGGGAGCTACCACCAATTGCTGGATAGGGGCTCCTTGTTGGGCCGCTTCACCTACCAAGCGAATGCCTTCCACCCAAAACTGCCCTTGCTGCTCTCTGCCCTTACGAGTACGCAGATTGCGGATCCCCTTTACAGTAGGATTCTTAACGCTAGAGATGAGTGGTTCCAAACGCATAGGCCTATCGCGCCGCTAGGAACTCGTCTCTTATCTGTTGCCGCAACTCGGGGTTGGTCAGCACGTCTAGCCCGGTTAGTGCCATAGCCTTGGCGGCGGTTAACATGGCGGCCACAGCTTCCGGAGTGGCGGCCGCCTGACAGAACTCGTGGGTATGGCTGACTAGAGTTCGCGGACCGATACGCATACTGGGATGGATGGCGGGAGCCACGTGGCTCACGTTACCCATATCGGTGGAACCCATGCTCTTGCTGGGCGGTTCAATATCCGAAACACCTAGAGCCTCCAAGTGTCCTTTGAAAGTGGCTGCAAGAAGACGATTGGAGCGCAGGTTGTCAAAAGAGAGTTCGAAATTCCGCATTTCTAGGCGACAACCAGTGGCTAAGGCAGCTCCGCGGGCCACATTTCTGGCCTTCTCCACCACTTCGTTCAGGTAGCTGCGTTCGGCTGCCCGGAAATAGAAGCGGGCAACAGCTCTTTCCGGTACGATATTAGGGGCCACACCCCCCTCGGTGATAATGCCGTGGATGCGCACGTCGCTGGTAAGATGCTGGCGCAAAGCGTTCAGGTTGTTGAACAGGGAGATAACGGCGTCCAGCGCATTGATTCCCTCATGGGGGGCTCCTGCGGCGTGGGCCGGCTTGCCAAGAAAAGTGAACTCAATGGCATCAAGGGCCAGGGAAGAGGCGTCAACACAAGTCCGTCCTCCCGGATGCACAATGAGAGCCGCATCGTAGGTATCAAACAAGCCGGCGGCCGCCATAGGCACCTTGGCACCGTTGGTCTCTTCCGAGGGGGTGCCGAAGAGCGTTACCTCGCCGCCAACACTATCCAACACGCTGGCCAAACCGAGGGCGGCAGCGGTGCTGGCCATAGCAATCAAGTTATGTCCACAGGCATGCCCTACCTCTGGTAAGGCGTCATACTCGGCCAAAAAGGCTACTTTCGCCCCTTCCCCGCTCTTGCGGGTGGCGGAAAAGGAGGTGGGAACCCCAGCTAACCCCTTATTGACCTCAAAGCCCTGCTGAGCCGCATAGGTACACAACAGCTCTTGGGCAAAGTATTCTTCACCGCCAATTTCCGGGTGGGCATGTAACTTGAGGGCAATTTCCTGAAGTTGAGTAGATTGGGCGTCGATACGCTCTATAATCCGTTGTCGCAGCAGTTCCAACTGCATGTTGAACACTTCCTTTCCGTCTTTCTTCCCCCAGTTTAACACGTAGCTAAGCCCTGTAAAACCGGCTATAAGAAAAAGGGGTAGTTGCGTAGGAGGTACGCAGCTACCCCAAGTATCTAGCAATCCCGAAAACGGGGAGAACGTTTCTCCAAGAAAGCGCCCATACCTTCCTTTTGGTCGTAGGTGGTAAAACAGACCCCGAAGTACTGGGCTTCAATGGCCAGCCCTTCCGCAAGTGATGTGGCGACCCCTTGATCCACAGCCGTCTTCAGGTACCGAAGTATTACAGCACTCTTCTGAGCTATGTCAGCAGCTAAAGCTAGAGCCCCCTCCAACAGCTCGTCGGGAGCAAATAGGCGATTGACTAGCCCTAGGGCCAAGGCCTCTTGGGCACTTATGGTGGCTCCCGTGAACAGCAGTTCTTTGGCGCGAGCCGTACCTATAAGCCGCGGTAAACGCTGAGTAGCACCGAAACCAGGGATAATCCCTAACCCGATTTCCGGCTGGCCCAACTTGGCCTTTTCAGAAGCCACCCGCAGATCACAGGCCAGCGCCAGCTCTAGCCCTCCGCCCAGCGCATAACCGTTAATAGCTGCAATGGTGGGTTGGGGCAAGTTGGACAGTTGGTTAAAAGTGCGTTGGCCAAGAAGAGAAAAGACCTTCGCCTGCTCCTCCCCCATGGGGTGCATGACAGCAATATCGGCTCCGGCTACGAAAGCCCGGCCGCTGCCGGTGATCACCAACACCTTGATCCTGGACTCCTTGCTTATCTCTGTTAGACACTCTTCCAATTCCAGCAGCAGAGCCTCATTCAGGGCGTTAAGCGCTTCGGGGCGTTCAATAGTTAGCAGTCCGACCCCATTATCTTGAATATCTAACCGTAAGAAATCCATTCTTCTACCCCCTACTAGCTACGCTCATAGGTGTAGAAGCCGCGCCCCGTTTTGCGGCCTAAATGGCCGGCAGCCACCATTTTGCGGAGTAATGGGCAAGGCCGATACTTGTCATCGCCCAGCTCTCTATGCAAGACTTCCATTATCGATAAACATACATCTAGGCCTATTAAGTCGGCCAAAGCCAAGGGGCCCATAGGATGATTAGCCCCGAGCTTCATGGTGGTATCTATGGCTTCCGCGCTGGCCACACCTTCCATGAGGCAGAAAATGGCTTCATTAATCATGGGGATTAACATGCGATTCACAGCAAAGCCGGGAGAATCGTTAATCTCCACCGGTGTCTTACCTAGGGCTTTGGCCAGCTCCTTGGTCAGTTCAACCACTTCCGCGCTGGTGGCCAAGCCCTTTACTACTTCAACCAGCTGCATAAGGGGAACGGGGTTGAAGAAGTGCATACCAATCACCGACTGGGGTCGCCTGGTATAGTTGGCCAACTTGGTAATGGACAAGGAAGATGTGTTACTGGCCAACACAGCATGGGCTGGTGCTATTTGATCCAGCTCGATGAAGATTCCCTTCTTTACCTCCAGGTTCTCGGTGGCCGCTTCGATGACGAAATCGGCAGCAGCAGCCGCATCCAGATCAATAGTAGTTTCAATGTTATTGAGGATTTTCTCCTTTACGGCAGCGCTCATGCGTCCCCGTTCTACACTGCGCTCCAATTGCCGCTGGAGCCCGCTCATAGCTCGTTCCAAGTATTGTTCACTAATATCTGCCAAGATAACCTTATAGTCAGATTGGGCCGCTACTTGGGCTATACCGCTGCCCATCTGTCCTGCACCAACAATCATAATGGTCTTAATGGACATGAAATCCCTCCTTGTTCAAAACTTCCGTAGCTATAGTTTTCTGTTTGAAACAATCTATCTCCTGCTTTTTCCGTAGTCAAACTAATTGGTTACAGAATCTTTCATTAACCGTTGGAAAGCAAAATGTGTGCTATACTGGCTATGCATGGAGGTAGATGTAATGGTCAAGAAAGCACCTGTTAGTAATCTGAAGCTGTTCACCATTTTCTTTCGCGTTGGCGCCTTCACCTTTGGCGGCGGCTATGCCATGCTCCCCATCATGCAGAGGGAACTGGTAGACAAACAGGGCTGGCTGCAAGAAGAAGATTTTGTTGACATGATTGGTCTCACCCAGTCGGCGCCGGGTCCCGTTGCTGTCAACTCGGCTATCTATCTGGGCTACCGACTTAATGGCCTCGGTGGCGCTATTAGCTCGGTCATTGGAGCTGTACTACCGTCATTGCTGGTGATTATGGCCATCGCTTGGGCCCTAAGCCGCTACAATCTGGACCTACTCAATCATGCTTTTGCTGGCGTGCGCCCAACGGTTGTTTCTCTTATTACCTATGCCGCCTGGAACTTGGGAAAAAAAGTGGTCAAATCAGTTCGTCCCTTTGCTATGGCTGCCATTTCTGCCGGTCTTATTATTCTTTTTGGGGTGCATCCAGCCATACTGATTGTGTGCGGTGCCCTGCTGGGTCTGGGCTTCAGTAGCCGCTCACAGAAGGAGGCGGCGCAGCAATGATCTTTTGGCAGTTGTTCTTTACTTTTGCCTTTATCGGCTCTCTGGCCTTCGGTGGCGGCTATGTTATGATACCGCTCATTGACAGTCAGGTAGTAGGAAAGTTAGGCTGGCTCACCAGTACCGAATTTGCCGACATTGTGGCCATAGCCGAGATGACCCCGGGCCCTATTGCCATCAACACGGCCACCTATGTGGGCTTTAAAATGGGGGGCGTTTTAGGCTCGGTTATTGCCACGGCTGGTGTAGTGGCTCCCTCTTTTATCATCGTAATGATTCTGGCCACACTGGTAAAACGCTTTAGCAACTCACCCTATCTACAATGGGCCTTGAGCGGAATACGGCCAGTAGTTGTAGGTTTGATCGCTAGCGCGGCTTGGAACTTCGGCGCCAAGACTCTGGTGGATCTAAAATCCTGGATTCTAGCCGGAGTAATGCTGTTAGCATTAGTCAAGACCAAGATTAACCCCATCTTGTTGATTCTCGCCTCCTTTGTTCTTGGTATTCTGTTCTTCTAAGCAACAAAGCACAAAAACCGAACCCACCCCATAAACTGGGGGTGGGTTCTTCTGTATCTGGCGTCTAAAGGAGGCGGGTTCATGGCAGACAATCTCTTCCAATGCCAACCCAAACTGGCCAGCTACGAGCGGGCTGAGATATTAAGAGAGTTTTCAATGCTAGCACAAACTACCGGGGGACAACTGAACCCGCAAGCTCTCCGCTTGAATAAGAAAAGCCAGATCATAATTGAGGGCTTGCACTGGCAGGGTTTACAAGGAGAAGTGGTGTTGCAGCACAGCTGGACCATGTTAGTAACGTTGCGCCTCTTCTTGCCAAAGGCGGTCACTGGTCAAGTACGCCTAAGCAACGTCTATGGTGAAACTTCCGGCACCCCCTTAATAGGTCCACCCCGTTTAGAAGCCAACTGGACAGACGATGATCTTATGGCTCTCCTTCCCCCCCATAGCTACCGCATGCTAACCTCTACAGCCGAGCCCTACTCTCTCCTCTTAGATACCAACCAGATATGTCTCACCACCTACCGTTATTACACAAAGGAATTCTATATCAGGGCCCTCGCTTTCCTAGCACAGGTGGCGCAAAAGGCAATGGAGATCAACCCCCAGACTATCTATTGGGGACGCACTCGGCCAGTCGAACTACCCTGGATGTAAGCGTTTTTTAAGAGTATGTCACTAGCTCGAACTTTGTCGAATCAGGGTGGACAACCTCCCAGGCCTGCGGTATCATGGGATAGGTTTAAGAATTCTGATATTCGGGAGGTTGGATGACTAATGGCTGCCCAGCTCAAGGTTTTCGCGGGACGCGCCACCGAACCGTTAGCTGCTGAAATCTGCCAACATCTTGGCATCAGCTTAGGCCAACGGGAAATTATCCAGTTCAGTAATGACAACACCTTCGTAAAGATCAATGAGAACGTGCGGGAATGCGACGTCTTCGTGGTGCAGACATCTTGCCCACCAGTCAACCACAATCTCATGGAATTATTGATAATGATCGATGCCCTTAGCCGCGCTTCGGCCCACCGCATAACTGCCGTACTACCTTTCTATCCTTATGGCAGGTCGGATAAGAAGGATCAACCCCGTATTCCCATTACGGCCCGCTTGGTGGCTGATCTCCTCACCACAGCCGGTGCCGATCGGGTGGTAACAGTAGACCTGCATTCACCCCAAATTCAAGGTTTCTTTACGATTCCGTTGGATCACCTCACCGCCGCCGATATGCTCTGCAAGTATTTTGAGCAGAAGGCAATTCCTGATTTGGTGGTCGTGGCTACTGATGCGGGCGGTGCCAAGAAGGCCTCCGTATACGCCAAATGGCTCAAAGCCCCGCTGGCTATCATGGACAAGCGGCGTAACGGCAACGATGATCAGGCCCACATAAACCACTTTATTGGCGACGTAAAAGATAAGAACGTGGTTATTCTAGATGATGAAATCGACACGGCGGGTACAGTACAGGAAACGGTGAAGGCCGTAAAGGCTGCCGGAGCCAAGGACGTATATGTAGGTTGCACCCATCCGGTCTTCTCTGGCCCAGCAGTACAGCGTTTGCTGACATCGGATATTAAAGAAATAGTCACCACCAATACCTTGCCTACGGACCATGCCCGCTCTCTCCCCAACCTGAAGGTGCTGTCGGTAGCCCCTATGTTGGCTGAGGCTATCCGGCGCATTAACCAGGGTGAGTCGGTTAGCACCCTGTTCCGCAGTTAGGATATGAACAAAGAACTGCAAGAACGCTACGGCGACGAGCAGGTTTTGGTCATACCCGCCAGCAGCGTAGAACACTTAGCGTCCGGCCTGCAACCAATGTTTACTTTAGAGAAGGCGCAACCGCGCTTCATCTTCCGCCATCAAGCAGAGCAAAACCCCGAATGGCGGCAGCTAATACCCTATATCGTACTACGGCAAGGCGAGCTTCTCTGGCTGACCCGGCGGCTGTCGACCCAGGGAGAGAGCCGCTTGCATAACAAGTATTCACTAGGTGTGGGCGGCCACATTAATCCCATTGACGGCCAAGGGGTATCTCCTCTGGTAGCAGCGTTGTACCGAGAATTGGAAGAAGAGCTGGACTTGGGTGGCTGGCGACCAGCTGAACCGCAACCGATAGCACTTATAAATGACTTATCTAATGCGGTTAGCCGCGATCACTTGGGTGTAGTCTTTGTCTTGGATATACCACCTCAAGTTACCGTTGCCGTGCGGGAACGGGATAAGATGGAAGGACAGTGGATAGAAGCGGCTGTAGTACGAGAACTGTACTATAAGCAGTTGGAGAGCTGGTCCCAAATTGTACTTGACAACTGGCTTGTGAAACCCTTGACAAAGGGCCTGTCCAACCCTTAGAATGATTGAAATCATGGAAGAGTGCCTAGGGTTCCGCACCACAGCGGTGGACTGGTCCGAGCGGCACTGCCTCTGATAGAGGTACACCGTGGGTAGAAAAGACCCCAGCGGAAAGTTCCATCAGGAACGCCGCTGGGGTTTGTGTTTTAAGGAGGTGATTGTTAGTGCTAGCTATAAGAACGAAGAACCTGGGTAAGGAATTCTGGCGTCAGAAGAAGGCGAGCGGCCTACTAGGCAGCGTACGTAGCCTCTATCAACAGGATAAGGAACGGGTAGTGGCCGTACGCTCTCTCGACCTGGAGATTGCCGCGGGGGAGTCGGTGGCCTTTATCGGCCCCAACGGTGCTGGCAAATCCACCACCATCAAGATGCTCACTGGCATTCTCCATCCCAGCTATGGTGAAGCCCAGGTGTTGGGACTTACGCCTTGGCAAGAGCGGCAGCGTTTGGCCTTCCATATCGGCACCGTGTTCGGCCAAAAGTCCCAACTGTGGTATCACTTGCCGCCGGCCGACAGTTTTTTCCTTCTGGGTCGCATTTACGAACTGGATCAGCGCACCTTTGAGCAGCGTCAAGCCGAACTGGTGGAGCGCTTTGAACTCAAGGAGTTCTTCCATGTGCCGGTGCGCAAACTCTCCCTTGGTCAACGCATGCGCGCTGAGCTGGCCGCCGCCCTCTTGCACGCGCCGCAGGTGCTCTTTCTCGACGAGCCGACCATTGGACTGGACGTGGTGGCACGCCAGAGTATGCGTAACTTAATCAAGGAGATTAACAGTCTAGGGATTACCGTGTTCCTAACTTCCCATGATACCGGTGACATTGAAAACCTGTGTCGCCGGGTTATCATGATCGATAACGGCAACCTGGTTATCGATCAATCCATCAACAGTCTGAAACGCGACCATCTGGCAGCCAAAATAATCCGGGTGCGACTAGAACATCCTGTGGAAGGGCTGCCTCCTATTGACGGAGCCCAAGTACTAAAGCACAAGGGAGCCGGCTTGAAGATTTCCCTTGATACAAAGAAGCTGAGCGTCGATGAGCTTTATATGCGCCTACGCCAACTGGCACCTATTGCCGACATCACCATAGGAGACCCACCCCTCGAGGATATAATCGCCAACATCTACCGCCACAACCAAGGGGGAGGTGAGGGCCATGAGTTGGAGCAAGAAGTGGCGCAAATATAGTGCAGTGGCCATCACGGCGGCCCAATCGCGGGCAGCCTACTGGCAAGAGATGGGGGCCCGCACCTTCTTCTTTGCCATCGTGCTTTTCACCTTTTCTGGCCTCTGGGGACGCATCATCGGTACCGATGGCACTTTAGCCGGATACAGTCGCCAGCAATTAGTGTGGTACCTCACTCTAACGGAGGCCATAACTCTCAGCGCCACCAGCTTACTGCAGGAAGTGGAGCAAGACGTGAAAACGGGGCAGATAGCCTATCTGCTGGCCAAACCCCTCAACTACCTGCTTTACCAGGCAGCCTATTACTTTGGGGAAATGGCGGTTACCACCTCGTTGAACTTTCTGGCCGGTGGGCTAGTGGCTTGGGCCCTGGTAGGTCTCCCCGCCATAACATTATCAGGTCTGGCACAAGCATTGATACTCGTCGTGTTAGGTGCGGCGGTTCGCTTTTGTCTACTGGCCGCCATCGCCTTACTCAGCTTCTTTGTGGAAGAAAGCCGCCCCTTCTACTGGATCTACTCCAAGTTCATCTTTACCCTGGGAGGGCTTTTCCTACCCATAGATCTTTACCCCGACTTCTTTCGCCGCTTAGCTGCTCTACTGCCTTTCCAGAGCATCACCTATGGGCCAGCCCGGGCTTTCATCTCTGGGGACTGGGGACAGTTTGCTAATTCAGCCAACATGGCCCTGCTCTGGTGTTTGGCCCTGACCGGGCTGCTAAGTTGGGAATTCGCCAAGGGGGTGAAACAGATCAATGTCAACGGGGGCTAAGACTTTACGCTGGCTATTGGCCCAGTGGTCGGTCAATCTGGCTTGTGCCATGGCCTACCGCACCAGTTTTCTAATGCAGGCCATTTTTATGGTGCTGAACGACATACTATTACTATTCTTCTGGTGGGTATTGCTACAATTGGTGCCCGACATTGGCGGTTGGGGCATGGCCGATGTTTGGCTCATGTACGGCTTGGTGGCCGGGGGCTTTAGCCTGGTTGCCATATTTGCTGGTAACTATAATCGTATATCTATTATCATCGCTGAGGGGCAACTGGACTACTATCTGGCTTTGCCCAAGAATGTCCTTCTTCATGTACTAGTCAGCAATACTTCCTTTTCCGCGGTAGGCGATCTAGTTTTCGGCTTGGTATTAGGCGCCATGGGCTGTCGGGCTCTGGGAGCCAGTTTCCTCCTCTTCCTCCTATTCATGGTTACCGCCGGTTCTCTTCTCTGTGCCTTTTCCGTTGCCACCAACAGCTTGGCCTTTTTTCTGGGGCGCAGCGAAGCCATAAGCCGACAGATGTCAGAAGCGCTAACCAACTTTAGCATGTATCCGGGGACTATCTATCAGGGCGCAGCCCGTTTCGTAGTTCTCTTTCTAGTACCGGCTGCCTTCATGAGCCACATTCCCGTCGAAACCCTGCGTAGCTTCTCCTCCACCAATGTCTGGCTCATATTAGCCGCCAATGTTGTCTTGTGGGCGCTCGCCATCGCCGTCTTCCACGCGGGACTAAGACGCTATGAATCAGGTAATCAGGTGACTCTCCGCGGTTAATAAAACCCCTTGACCGATTGCTGAATCGGCAAGGGGTTTTGACTTAACTAACTAGGAATATGGGTTGCACCTCGGTAAATCAACCCGCGGGGAATATCAAGGGTTACCAGTTGGCCATCGTTCAACAGACTGGTGGCTCCCGGCACACCCACAATCACCGGCAAACCGAGGTTCAAAGCTACAATGGCCCCATGGGAGGTGAGCCCCCCTTCTTCTGTTACCAGACCGCTGGCCTGCTGCAATACGGGAACATAATCCTTATCTGTGCTGACAGCAACAACAATGGCACCAGGCACCATCTTCTCCAACGCCTCTTTGGCTGTCTTGCTAGTGACGACCCGTCCCGTCACCGAGTCTTTACCAATACCTGTACCGCGAGCCAACACATCGCCCACAATATGCACCTTGATGAGGTTAGTGGTGCCAGGAACGCCTACCGGTACGCCGGCAGTAATAACAACCAAGTCGCCATTCTTGATCAATCCCTGGTCCAGCGAACTGGTAATGGCTGTCTTTATCATCTCATCGGTATCATCCACTCTCGGGCCTAAGACTGGATAGACTCCCCAGGAGAGGTTAAGCCGTCGCGCCACCTTGGCCTCAGTGACATAGGCGATAATAGGCATCTTGGGTCGATAGCGAGAAACCATGCGTGCCGTACTGCCCGATGCGGTAGGCGTAATGATGGCGGCCGCCAACAGGTCTTCCGCTGCTTGCACACTGGCATGGCTGATGGCATCGGTGATGTTAGCCATCTTTTTGCCCACCTGCTGCCGCGAAGAGGTAACCTGATTATCCAATGCCTGCTCGGTATGCAGGGCAATGCGGGCCATGGTTTGGACTGCTGCCAGAGGATAGCTTCCATTGGCTGTCTCGCCCGACAACATGACAGCGTCAGTGCCATCGAAGATGGCGTTGGCCACGTCGCTGGCTTCAGCCCGAGTGGGTCGCGGAGAACGGATCATGGAGTCCAGCATCTGCGTAGCCGTGATCACCGGCTTGCCGATGCGGTTACAGGCAGTGATCATCCGCTTTTGGATCAGGGGAACTTCTTCAGGAGGGATCTCTACCCCTAGGTCCCCCCTAGCCACCATAAGACCGTCGGCCACTTTGAGAATCTCATCTAGGTTAACAACGCCCTCTCGGTTTTCTATCTTGGCGATAATGGGGATATCACCCCCCAACTCCTCTAGTAGACGACGCAGAGTTATCACATCGGAGGCATCACGCACGAAGGACTGGGCGATGAAGTCCACTCCCAGCTCTACACCCACTTTGATATCGGCTATGTCTTGCTCCGATAGTGCTGGTAGGTTGAGGGTGCGCCCAGGAATGTTAACTCCCTTCCGGTCACTGACCACGCCTCCCACCACCACCTGGCAGTGCAAATCGGACCCGTGCTTAGCCGTCACCACCAGTTCCAACAACCCATCGTCAATCAAAACCGTATCGCCCACTTCCACATCGGCACTCAAATGGGGCCAACTGACACTGACACCCTCAGCATCGCCTAAACGTTCACCGGCATACAGAATAAAACTCTGGCCTGCTTTAAGCACCACCGCTCCGTCGGCAAACTTGCCAAGGCGCACTTCCGGTCCTTTTGTATCTAGAATAATCGACACAAACTTGCCCACGGCTTCAGCCGCCGCCCTAATACGGGCAAAGCGAGCCCGCTGTTCCTCGTGGCTACCGTGAGAAAAATTCAAGCGGGCTACGTCAACCCCCGCCCTGAGTAACTGCTCCAATATCTCCGGTTGATCGCTGGCCGGTCCGATTGTGGCCACAATTTTGGTTAATCGCAAAGGAATCCCTCCCTCATTCCAACAGAAGCCAACACCTATCGACTCATAAAGAATTTTATCAATGTAGGCATTATCCTGCTACTTTTTTCTTGAGCCCATTTCAACGGAGGAATAAGATAGTCCTAAGAAGGAGGTAGATAACTATGTTTACTTGTTCAGCTTGTGGAGCCAAGTACAACGGCCAAACTCCCCGTTGGCGTTGTGACTGTGGTCATTACCTACACTTTACCTCTCCTGGTATGTTCCCCAAACAGGAGTTGAAGCAACGTCCTCCCACCCTTTGGCGTTACTTTGAAGCCTTCGGTATCGCCAGTCGGGACAATATAGTAACCATGGGCGAAGGTTATACCCCTTTAGTTGCTACGGAAATCTTTGGGCAAGAAGTCTTTCTCAAGCTGGATTACCTCTGTCCCACCGGTTCTTTCAAAGACCGGGGCACCACAGTAATGTTAAGCAAGATAAAGGAGTGGGGTATAGACCGGATAGTAGAAGATTCTTCGGGCAATGCCGGTGCCTCCGTCTCCGCCTATGCGGTTCGGGCCGGTATTCAAGCCGACGTATATATCCCTGCCTACACTTCCGCTGGCAAGGCGGCGCAAATAGCCCTCTATGGCGCCAAGCTGGTGCGTGTTCCAGGCACACGGGAAGACACCACCAGGGCTGCCTTGGCCGCCGCCGAGAATGCTTTCTACGCCAGCCACAACTGGAACCCCCATTTTGTAGCGGGGTTGAAGAGTCTGGCCTACGAAATAGCAGAGCAGTTGGACTGGGAGACCCCCGACTGGATAGTGGCACCTGTGGGTGGTGGCAGCCTCTTCTTGGGATTGTACGAGGGCTGGCGTGACCTGATGGATGCCGGTTACGTCACTAAGTTTCCGCGTCTTGTAGCTGTACAAGCCAGCAACTGTGCCCCCATTTATGCCGGATGGTCTCAAAACCTGGATGACGTTCCAGCTATCGAGAAGAAGGCAACAGCTGCTGAAGGGATCTCCATCGCTCAACCGGTGAAGGGTAAAGATATCCTAAAGGCTATCCGAGCCACGGAAGGTGTTGCTTGCACCGTAACCGATGAGGAAATCTGGGATACCTTGCCTCTATTGGCCCACCGTGGATTCTACGTGGAACCCACTTCTGCGGCCACACCGGCGGCGATCAAGAAACTGAAAGCTCAAGGGATCATCAAAGACACTGACAAAGTGGTTGTTGAACTGACTGGCTTCGGACTGAAAGCCACCGACAAGTTGATCGAGCACTATAGTCACTTGTTCTCTTGATCTAGCCATTGCTGTAGCCAGCGAGTGGCATCGGATTTGTTCTTTACCCTTCCAACCACCTGCGCCTCAAGGAGGGCTTGTTTGGCCTTCTTCAGCCACGGACCCGGTGGGCGCCGGGCCAAGGAAACCAGCTCGTGACCATTAAGCAAGGGCTTAGGTGCCACCACCTCTGCCTGCCGACAGAAATAGGCATACAAGAATTCTTCTACCATCTGCTGGTGCTTGGCAAACTGGGGGCTGGTGACCAGATCTTCACCCTTTGCCAAGTAGTCGGCCAGCGTGAAGACTACTATCAAGGGGCCAACAGAGCCTGTCCGCTGATAAAACCGATGAATGTGCTGGGGCCCGAAGTTGTCCGACCGCCAGAGTTGCACGGGATACATATGCCAACGTACGAAACACTCGATAAGGTCTTGCTGAGCGTTGCTGAGTCGCAGGCGACGAGCTATGGCTACAGCCATCTTGGCCCCCACCTGCTCGTGCTCATAAAAGGTGACACGTCCTTGCCGTAAGGCTCTTGTTGGTGGCTTGCCAATGTCGTGGAGCCAGGCAGCCAGCATGGTGGCAGCTTGTAAGGAAGTTGCTAAGCTATGCCAATAGGAGGCAAACCAGCGCCTGGCTGTAGCCGTTAGATGGCGCCCTTTATGAACCATATCCACGAAGATGGAAAAGGCGCGCCGACTATGTTCATCTACAGTAAACTGATGGTATTTGTTCTGAGTTACTTGTTGCATAGCGACCACCTCGGGGAATAGCACCCGGGTGGTCCCTGTTTTTAATAGCAGCTGTTCAGCCTCGGAGGCTCGTGGATGCAGAAAGCACAAGCCAAGTTCGGCAGCAATACGTTCGGGAGCCGCTTGGAGCAGCTGAGGAGCTGCCTGTTGCATCGCAGCTATGAGGTCATCATCTAGACTCAAATCTCTAGTAATCACCAACCGGACACCGCGCAAGATGCGGATTGGATCATCTAGCAAAGCACTGGGAATGGGGAGTCGCAGACGTCTAGCTGCTAGATCAGCGCGTCCTGCCAGGGGATCGATGAGGTTCTCTCTATCTTTTAACCAATCTTCAAGCCTAAAGGCCATGGCGTTAACTGTAAAGTCTCGCCGCCGCAAATCGGCGGCGATGTCTTTATCCTGAAGGGGAGCAATATCAATCGTTGAACCTGGTGGCAGCACAACGCGCAGAATCTGTCGAGGTTCATCTAACCAAAAGGCATGGCCTTCTGGCTGCCATAGGCTGGCGGATAAGCGGGCCGGTGATATATTGGTCACCAGATCTATCTCTTGTGGTTCCTGCCCCAGCAAGTGATCACGCACAGCACCGCCCACCACCCAAAACTGGGCGTCTTGGCCCATCGCGGCCAATAGGCGTTGTAACAACTCCATTTCCTTCCCTCCCAGCGAATGGTACGATTGCCTACCTCCATGACGAGTATACCTTTCCTTTCGCTCGAATATTAGCGGGTTTACAGTCCCAGCCTGCTCCAGTATATTAAGAGTTAGTTACAGTGGAGGAGGCTCGTCATGGAAATCAGACGTGTACAACCGGCCGACAAGGCAGCCGTACTAACTCTCGTCAACGAAATAGCCGCCGATGACTATATCCCCTATTGCTTTGATGATTGGGTAGAGGATCAGGAAAGATGCGTATTCCTAGCTGCCTGTGAGAGGGAGAAGCTGTTAGGAGTAGCCAACGTGCAGTTTCTGAGCGAGAGGGTGGCCTGGCTACAAGCTTTGCGCGTAGCTCCTGACCAAAGACGCCGCGGCGTTGGCAGAGCCCTCTCGCAAGCCTGCCTAGAGCAGGCGGCCAGCGCCGGTCGTCAGGTGGCCCGCCTTCTGATCGATGTGGATAACCATGCTTCCCTCAGCCTTACTGCCGGCGCTGGTTTTCGCAAAACCGCCCACTGGTTGCGTCTGGAGAAAACCACCGAGTCGGTAACCGCTCCTGCTCTGAGAAGCCCTCAGCGGGATGAACTTCCCCATTTGGTAGAACTGGCGCAGCAACATGGCCTTCACCTGTGGCATACCGATTGGAATACCTACGATTTGAACTTGGAAGCCTTGCAGGTTTCTGTAGACAACGACACTCTGCGAGTTCTGGCTGATCAGCCCACCACCGCTATGCTGGATGTAACATTCGATGAAGAAGACGGGGAATACAGGGCTTTTAACCTGGTGGGACCAGAAGCTGCCGCAAAGCGAATCTTGCTGGCCATGGAAAAGCAAGCCTATGAGCAGGGGGTACGGCAGGTAGCCGTGTTACTGGCGGCCGATTCACCTCATTTACCGACTCTACAGAAATTGGGCTATAGTTTTACCTGGGTAAAAGACCCCCAGGGCTGCGAAATAGCAGATGGCTTAACCATTTGGGAGTATGACTTAACCCAGTTGTCCAAGTAAGTAAAATCCCGCCTCCGCAGGCGGGATTCTTACATATCCGTTTTCTTAGGGCAAGATTACCTCAGCTTGGGCCTTACCAGCTCGCGGCGTATGGACAGTTATAATGGCCTTGCTACCCGGAGCAGCTTGCACCAACCACTCCACCTTTTTCTCACCCCAGCCCGGCAGGTGTTCCATTTCTATTTCGGCTTTGCCGGCAGGTACCGTTACGCCCTGCCCTGCAATACAGGCCACGATTGGCCTGGTCACATTCAAGCGCGCTGCCATATCGGAGCCGTTAGTAGGGAGGTAACCCTGGTTCACCACACCTGCGCTCACCCGGTAGAAACCGTTACCAACTGTCTCCACTTCTATTTTTCTCAGGCCCAACCGTGGCAGGCTATGGGCATGGACAAGGGTGAACATAGCGTTATTGTGACACTCGGCAGCCAAGAACTTCTCCGGTGGGTTCTGGCGCACGAACTTGGTTTTCCAACCACCGATTTCCACTGGCCCCAGATCTGGATGTTCAAAGGGTGTCCAGGGCACAAAGCCTTCACCGCCCAGCTCCCGGTCGTTCCACTGGAGTAGCTTGAGTCCGTCGGCTTCCAGCTCCTTAGGTGACTTTTTCAATTGGGAAAGGAAATCGGATTTCTCTATGCCGGCCTGTTTCGCCACATTCCACAACTCGGTGGACCAGCAAAGAACACCTTGATGCTCATAAACCCAGTCCATGTAGATGCCACCCATGGGATTCTGCTTATCACGGGTGAAACCATCAAAAACGCCCACTTGCTGATAGCCAGTATACTCAGTACCCCGCTCCCAAATGGCCTTGAAGTATTCCAGGTCTTTTCCCGCCAGTTTGTCATCACTCTTAGTACAAGGCGGCCGCAAATGGACTCCACCGGCGGTGTGATATGACATGGCTCCGGCGATATTCTTCTTGCTCAAAAAGAAGTTGGCAACTGTTCGGGTTTCCGGCTCAGAAAATGGATAGGGGCCGGAACTGGGTTTATTCATCCAGTTGGCCGGAGCGTTGCGATTGATATCTAGGCCATAACGAGGAGGGGCAGGCTTCACTTCCACCCCATCAAAGTTCTTGATCCGCCCTTCCGTATACAGCCGATAGAACTGACCGGCAAAGTCATCAGGAGCCCGGGGAACCATGAGGCGGGGGTCATGGGCAGATACTTTCCAATTGCCATGGGGGTCGGGCACCCGCATTTGCGTGATGAAACCATCCCCATTTATATCTTCGGGATGCAAGCCATCCTGTTCATCCTCATAGGGGTACAGGCGGGTGCTGCTGCGCAGCATTTGGGGCGTATGGAGATAGAGTTCTGCCCCATCGATGCTGACACGGGGTATGATATAGAAAGCTTTCTGATCTAATAGGGTGGTTACGCTCGCATCGGTTCCGTAATTCTCCAACAGATAGCTGATAGTATACAGGGCCACTGCCGATCCGGTTACTTCCCCGGCATGGAAGTTGGCATCGATATAATAGGCCGGTTTGTCGTCGGCTGGCCCCGTTTCTTTATTGGTAATTTCAATTACGTAGATATCCCTCTCTTCATAGGTCTTGCCAATAGGATAGACGGTAGCCAGCTGGGGATAGGCAGCTTGCCACGCTTGTAACAGCTCAACTATTTCCGCATAAGTATGGTACTTGGCGGCGTTGTAATGGACCTTAGTCAAATGCACTCCTCCTCTGCTCGTTTTGCCAAAAAGGTATTAGTCCTTAATTTTATTTATAAACCCTTTCTCCTGCCGAACCGACAAGAATATTTTTGTACTCGAGGTAACAAAAAAGGCGCAAGGGATGCGCCTCTATGCACCTGCATTGACTTACGCTTGCCTTACTAGCCCTTGCTCGCGAGCCACCTGGGCCACTGCCTCAGCCACGCTGGGTACAACCCGTTGATCAAAGACATCAGGAATAATATAGTCGGGTCTGAGACCATCAGCCTGGGCTACGGCTGCAATGGCATCAGCTGCTGCCAGCTTCATAGCCTCATTAATCTCCGTGGCTTTAGCATCTAGGGCACCCCGGAAAACTCCCGGGAAGGCCAAAACGTTGTTGATCTGGTTAGGGAAATCACTGCGCCCCGTGCCAATAATGAAAGCTCCACCGCGGGCCGCTTCCTCTGGCCAGATCTCGGGTATGGGATTAGCCATGGCCAGAACAACGGAGCGTTCATTCATCGCCGCCACCATTTCAGCCGTCACTACCCCACCGGCCGAAACCCCAATGAAGACATCGGCTCCCCTGAGAGCATCGGCCAAGGTCCCCCGCATCTGACGGGGATTGGTCGAACGGGCCATTTCGGTCTGAGCCCAGTTCTGGTTCTCACCTTCCGAATTAAGAATGCCATAACGGTCACATAGCACGATGTCGCGGCAGCCAGCCGAGAGCAGTAGCTTTGCTATGGCTATGCCGGCGGCACCGGCACCGTTTATGACAATGCGGGTGGTAGCCATCTGGCGGTCAGTCAACTGTAGGGCGTTCTTGACCGCGGCCAAAACCACAATGGCCGTACCGTGTTGGTCGTCATGCATGATAGGAATTGACAACCTCTGCCGCAAACGTGTTTCAATCTCAAAGCAACGCGGGGCGGCGATATCCTCCAGATTAATGCCCCCAAAGCTGGGAGCCACCAGTTCTATGGCCTGCACTATACTGTCCACGTCCTGGCTAGCAAGGCAAAGGGGAACACCGTCGACCCCGGCAAAGGCCTTAAACAACACGGCTTTGCCCTCCATAACGGGCAATGCCGCCTGGGGTCCAATATTGCCCAAGCCCAAAACAGCGGAGCCATCGGTCACGATGGCTACCGTGTTTCCCTTACTCGTATATTCATAAACCATCTCCGGGTCCCGATGAATCTCCTTGCAGGGCTCAGCCACTCCCGGAGTGTAGGCTAGAGTCAGATCCTGCCTGTTCCGTAGCGGCACCTTGCTCTCAATCGTCAGCTTCCCTTTATGTGCTCGGTGCAGCTCTAGAGCTTGCTGGCGTATATCCATGCTATCTCCCCCTGGCTAGACTTGAAAAGTCTGACTACGTTCCGGTCCCACCGAAACAATGCGAATGGGAGCGCCCACCAACTCTTCAATCCGCCTAATATAACGTTGGGCGTTAAGTGGCAGGTCGGCGAAACAACGGGTCTGAGTAGTATCGGCTTGCCATCCGGGCAGGGTCTCATAAACCGGCTTCACATGATCTTGCCGATGGGGTTCGGGGAAGGTATCGATCTGCTCACCATCCAGCTCGTAACCAACGCAAATCTTTATTTCTTCGAAGGAATCAAGGACATCTAAGTTGGTTAAGCAAAGCCGTGTAAAACCGTTCAGCATATGGGCGTAACGCACCGCCACCGCATCGAGCCAGCCACAGCGACGAGGTCGGCCGGTGGTGGCACCATACTCTTTGCCTATGGTACGGATGCGGTCACCCACTTCATCCCTTAACTCGGTGGGCATAGCCCCTTTGCCGACGGAAGTGGAGTAAGCCTTAACGATACCCAACACGTCATTTATCTTATGCGGAGGAATTCCGGCACCAACAGCGGCCCCACCGGCTAAGGGATTGGATGAGGTGACGTAAGGATACGTACCCCAGTCCAGGTCTTTTAGAGCCCCCAGCTGGCCTTCCAGTACAATCTTCTTATCTTCCGCCAGCGCCCGATGAACAATAGGTAAGACATCCTTGATATGGGGTAATAGCCTCTCGCGAGCAGAAAGGACTTCATCGGCAATCTGCTCCCCATCCAGCGGTTCATGGTTGTAGAAGACTTGCAGCAGAAGGTTCTTTTCCCGTACCTGCCGTCGCACTTTCTCCCGGAAATAGTCGGGATCTAGCAAATCGCCCACCTGGATACCGCTGCGCTGCACCTTATCCACATAGCAGGGACCTATACCGCGTAGCGTTGTTCCTAAAGAGCCATCTCCCCGGGCCTCTTCCTCTAACCTATCCAGCAATACGTGATAAGGCATCAAGAGATGGGCCCTTGCCGATATCAACAGGTTGCTGGTGTCTATACCCTTACTCTCCAGCTCTTCCAGTTCCTCCAACAGGACTAGGGGGTTAACCACCGTTCCTGTGCCTATGACACAGGTGGTTTGGGGGTTAAAAATGCCACAGGGAACAATGTGCAAGCGAAACTCGCCCAGTTGGTTTACCACGGTATGGCCGGCATTATTCCCTCCTTGGTAGCGAATGACCATGTCGGCTTGTTCTGCCAACCAGTCCACAATCTTGCCTTTGCCTTCGTCGCCCCATTGGGCACCTACAACAGCAGTTACTGGCATGAGCATCCTCCTCTCAACAAGACACAATTACATTCTAAGGCTTCCTATGAGATATTACAAATATCTAGACAGGTTGATGGTCACTCCAGCTCAGGTACCAGTATGCTGCGAGCTAAGAACTTGTCCCAAGCGCTCCAACGACCACTGCTGGCATCATGTTCAGCAATGATTCGGTCAAACTGGGCCAAGCGACCACTGGTCAAGTCGGCCAAATGCAGGGCCATGGCATCAATGGTCTTCGGCTGCTGCACGGCTCCCCATTCGGGCAGACCATGATGGGATAGGATCATATGCTCCAGCTCAAGGCGTAGAGCTTCGGGAAAGCCGGGAAGTGTGGCTGCCGTTTTGGCTATTAGTTCCGCACCCAACTGTATGTGTCCCAGCAGACGGCCTTTATCAGTCAGTTGAAAGGATAGACTCTGCAGATCATACTCCTCCAGTTTGCCGATGTCGTGCAAAACGCACCCGGTAAGTAGCAGATCCCGGTTCAAGTTGGTCCCCTGCTCGGCCAGCATGGTCTGGGCATAGGTTACAACTTCCAGAGTATGTTCCAGCAGGCCACCTACATAGGCGTGATGCACTTCTCTTCCCCCAGGGGCGATGAGGAACCTACGTCGGGTAGGCTCATCAAATATGGCGCTAAGCAAGGCCCGCAGATCTGGTTGCTGAATAGACTGCACAACGGAGACTAAGCGACGCCAGAGCACCTGCCGGTCGAAATCGCCACTGGCGATGTAATCGCTAAGGTCAACCTGGCTCGCGTCTACTGGCTGCACCCCATTAACCACCAACTGGGGTTTGCCTTTGTACTCGCCAATGCGACCCTGAAAGAGATGAACCTGGTCCACCGCTAGAGTGCTATGCAGTTCCTGGGCATTATCCCAAACAACCGCTGCCATTTTGCCAGTCTTATCTCCTACCGTCAGCATTAGGACAAAGGCTGGCTGACCATTCTTCGCGGTAAACTGATGTAAGTGCTTTTCATAAAGGGCCAGGGGAATAACTACTTCCTGCCCCAGCTGCAAGTTGTCAACATATATCTTCTTCTCCACTCCCGTTCCCCCTCAAAACGGGTTAACCAGCAAAAAGAGCAATTGGACAAGCGGCCAATTGCTCTTCTTTTTCGCTAGCTAACCCCTGCTACTCAATTAGCCCCATATCACGGCCGACTTTACTGAACTGCTCAAGTGCAAAGTCGAGGTCTGCCTTTTCATGAGCAGCAGAGATCATCACACGGATGCGGGCTTTGCCTCTCGGCACCGTCGGGAAGCTGATCTTAGAGGCAAAGACACCAGCCTCAAAGAGGCGCTTGCTCATTTCGGCGGCCACTTCTGCTTCACCCAGCATTACTGGCGTGATTGGCGTCTCGCTAGCACCCACATCAAAGCCGAGCTTCTTCATCTCTGCCTTGAAGTAGCGGCCGTTCTCCCATAACCGATCCACCAGCTCACTACTGTTGGTAAGTATCTTAATAGCCTCCAAGGTCGCCATCACATCGGGCGGCGTGAGGGCGGAGCTAAATAGGAAAGGACGAGCGCGCTGTTTCAAGAACTCAATCAGCTTGGCGCTACCGGCAGCAAACCCACCCACAGTACCGATGGCCTTGGAGAAGGTACCAACCTCCACGTCCACTTGACCATGGAGATGGAAATGATCCACGATACCGCGACCATTCTCACCCAGAACACCTTCGCCGTGGGCATCGTCTACCATGGTGAGGGCTCCATACCTCTTGGCCAGCTCCACAATGGTCGGCAACTTGGCAATGTCGCCGTCCATACTGAAGACCCCGTCAGTGATGACCAACACATTACCTTCATTATCTTCTTTTAGTAGGGACTCGAGGTGATCCATATCGGCATGACGGAAAACCTTAATAGTGGCACGGCTAAGGCGGGCTCCGTCAATGATGGAAGCATGGTTGAGCTCATCAGAGAGGATGGTATCGCCCTTGCCCACGAGAGCAGGAATTACGGCTACGTTGGCCATAAAACCAGACTGCAACGTGAGGGCAGCTTCCACCCGCTTGAACTCGGCGACGGCCTTATCTAGCATGTCGTGCACCGTCATGGTACCAGCAATACTCCGTACTGCTCCGGGGCCTACCCCGTACTCATCGATGGCCTTTTTGGCCGCTTCCCGGAGAGCAGGATGATTGGCTAGGCCCAAGTAGTTGTTGGAGCACATATTTAACACTCTGCGGCCCTCAATCGTTACCCAGGCACCCTGCGGACTTTCGATGGTCCGGATGGTGTTATACAGGTTCTGTTCTTTCAGATCGGCAAGGATCTGCTCGACATATGCGAGGCGGTTCTCAGTCACCAAAGACTCCCCCTTTATTGAGTGAAATAGAATCACAGCAACAACAAGAATTTAGACGGGCTAAACTTCGCCGTCCAAGATTACTGTATACCAAAGACTGCGGGTACACAACCCAGAAGCTCAAAGTTTGTGAAACCATTTACAAACGCGCCTTGGACAGCACATGCTGATAGGCCTGCCTCAAATCCGGGTTGCGCAAAGAGCGCCAGGCCACCTGCAAGGCTTTGGGAGCAACGTGGCGATCTCGGGGATCGTGCCCTATTATATCCACGCTCGGCCTGAGCTCGGCCATGTAGGTCAAAATGACCTTATAGGGCCCCTCTTTTGGCTTTTGCTTGTGTACAAAACCACGTACGAAGCCTTCGTGACCCGTCTGGCTGAGAAGGGCGCGTTCCACACCATCCTCTGGATTTTCTCCTTCCTCCAGCTCAACAGCAGGCAGCTGCCACTCAGCCTGGCCATCCTCACCGACGTGCCTCACCATTAATAAATGGTGGTTACGCACGACTAGCGCCTCTACCTTGGTCTTGCGATAATCCATCCCAAAACTCCCCTTCCTTATACTAGCCGTGTTTTCTATTTCTTTGCTGGCACCCCGTTTCCCTGCTCGGCACTACCTTTTCCCACCCGCAAATATTTGATTTTTTCTATAAACAGGCGGTCCCCACCTATAGTTATCTGGTCACCATGTTCTAGCACCTTGCACAAGTATACTTGCCGATCATTCACACATACGGGAGGCTGAGAAGCCAACACATCTAGCCGTAACTGGTCATCTCTAGTCACCTTGATGCGCAACTGTTCACCGGCGGCAGCTCGCGCCAAGCGGATTTGACATCCAGCTGCCGATCCAGCGGTAAGCATGGGTTCCTTCAGATCATAACAATGCCAATGCCCATCAACACTTTGGTGACTTACTCGCCACACCGGCAATTTTCTTCTGGGACCAGGTATCATGACGGCTCCACTGACAGTTAGGACCAGGCCCACCAGTAACAGTTTGTCGAAAGCCTTTTCCGCTTTTTCGTCCGGAAGGGGAACTACAACGCTGGCAGCAGGAGGAATATCCACCAGTAATAAGCGTTCGCTTTTGCCAGTGAGACGGATAACAGCAGGGCCCGCCAGCACAAAACTGGGCAAGTGGGCGCTATAAACCCCGTCGTTGGCCAGCGCATCGCCGTTAATGCCCAAATCGTTGAGCTGCAACAGGGTCTTACCGCGCACATCTTCCAGTGTCACCTTAGTCGGCTTGGATTCGGCCCCTAAGTTGGTAGCTAGGCAAACCAGCCGTTGACCGGAAGGCGTTTCCCGTACCCAGGCCTGTAGCCAAGCCGGATCATCGTACCAGACGGTTACGCCGATGGGTCCGGAGGCAGAGATCACCCACTGTCCAGACCAAGTGCTTACTGTAGGCAATAGTTCAGGGGCAAGATGTAAGCAAGTATAACTAGGCCCTTCAAACAGCCGGGACTGGAAGTCGTCTAACGTGGGATCGACTAGTTCACCTGTGGGAGTGGTCAGCAGTACGGAATGGGCGGAACTGCGATCCCACTGCAGAATCAAAGACCCAACTTCTACGGGCACCGTTAGTGCCAGCTGCATACCTATATCGTTAAAGGCCAAGCTAGTAAGGGGAGCAGGTGCTAGCCCCAACAACTCAAGCAAGGACGCTAACCCACCGCTGGCCAGAGCACGGGGCAATCGGGGTTCTATGCCTGTGGAGCTCCAGGGAACATCAAGATCAAGTTCATAAAGCCTTACTCCCTGTTCTGCAGCCCACTGAACCTGCTCCTGCCAGTTATCAGGCAACGGAGTTCCCGCCCGCAGTAGAACAACCGTACTATTGGCACCCCCGCGGCTAGCTAGTAAGCTAATGGCCGCAGCAAGCGGGGTTTCCCATTCCTCGGGAGCAACCACTGAGGCAGCCGGGTAACATTGCTCAATGTAGGCATGCAGCTCAGCCCTACGCAGGCGGCTTAGCAGGGCTGGTTCCTGCACCTTGTTGGATTGGCCCGTCACCATCAATCCCAACGCCCTGTCGGCGGGAAGCAAATCTATAAGGGCATGTAACCCCTCTCCATGACGGCTAAGAAAGGCATCTGTACCCTCTAGAACTAAGATGCAATCGCTGCTTGCGCCTACACCCACAGTAACCCTCTGAGCCCAGAGAGTATTCAGGAGCACTGTTGCTAATAGGCAAACTACCAGATGCTTCCGCTTCATCCCTTCCACTCCCTGCAATACTTTTCCAGTTAGTTTACCCAGAAAAGCCAGGCAAGTATTCTTCCTGGGGAAGACGGCAAAACTGGCTAGTATAGGAGGTGAGCTACTGTGCTCTTAACAGCCATTCGTACCTTGATTCTCTACTTGGCCGTGACAGTCGTGATGCGCATGATGGGTAAACGGCAAGTGGGTGAAATGCAACCTTATGAGCTGGTAGTAGCCGTTTTGATCGCAGAACTGGCCGCAATTCCCATGGAGGATACAGACATCCCCCTCATAAATGGCTTGGTCCCCATCGTAGTCTTGTTGGTGGTACAAATTGCCCTCTCGGAGCTTGCCCTATTCTCGGAGCGGGCCCGCAAGATAATCTGTGGAACTCCTAGTATCTTGATTTCCCAAGGAGAAATTGTAGAGCAGGAACTGCGTCGTCTGCGGGTAAACCTCAACGACTTACTGGAGCAACTGCGTAGCAAGAACTTCCCCAATGTAAAGGATGTGGCCTATGCCATTCTAGAAACCAATGGTCAGTTAAGCGTGATTCCTAAGGCGGGCTTAAGTCCGGTAACAGCTGTAGACCTAAACCTGAACATACCGTCGGGTGGACTGCCTATCAACTTAGTCCTCGATGGTCTGGTAAATGTTCATAATCTGAAGTTGGCAGGCGTAACTGAGGAGCAGCTAATGGAAAAGGCCAAAGCACTGGGCGCCCATGATCTGCGCCAGGTGTTCTTTGCCAATATAGACGAAACAGGCCATATTCATATGCAGCTTAAAAGGGGTAGGTGACATACTGGTGCGTGGTATCCTCATCGTAATCGTAACTACTACGGCCATTGTTCTTCTAGGCACTACAACCCTGCATTATCTGGACCGTACTGCTATCGACTTGGCCAATCAACTACTCACGATTCAAGGGGCCATCTTACAAGAAAACTGGGCACTGGCTGAGGAAAGACTCAATGAGGCCCTGACGCGTTGGGAAGAACTGCAACCCTTGTGGTCCATCCTTATTAACCATAAAGAAGTTGACGAAATACAGATGACCCTCGAAAGGGGTAAGGAGTTCATCCGCGGCCGGGATAAGAACTCTGCGGCCGCCGAAATAGCCGTAGCCAAGCTACTGCTAGAACACGTGCCGGAGAAAGAAAGGCTGTCATGGAGCAATATCTTCTAAGCAAATAAAGCAGCCCACAGGCTGCTTTATTGCTTCCCTATTTATTTAGAAACGGCGTCGCTCATTACCTTCGTCTTCTGCATCTAGAAAAGGCAGTCCGGGCATAGCGAACGAGTGCGCATGCACTTCCCAGGCGAGGGACATGGATAATGAGTCGGCAACTTCAAAGGGGATGATACTGAGGTCCTGGGCTTCAACAACTAAAGCTGGGCGTTTCCGACCAATGCGTCTAGTAGAACGCAGAATCTCACCGACAACCAGAACAAGGGCAGGAGGGTTAATAGCTGCCGCCTTCTTAGCGGCATCCTGTCCACGATAGCGAATCAACAGTGGCAACTCGGTATCAGGGTCGAAGCCATGCAACTTGAGTAAGGGCTCTTCCTTATGCATGTCGGTGAGCAACGGTGCACGATTAGCCACAGCAATAGTGGTGAAAGCGTTCAAGCGAACCACCTCCTAAACAGGTACTGTGATATACCCCGCAGGATATATCCTCTCCATTGTAGCCATTGGGGAGGAAAGCTGCAAGCGTTCCTATTCGTCCCCCTATAATAAGACACTCTGCAATATAGCATTAAACAAAATCTTATAAGTTCCCCTAGCCTGGCCTCTAAACTGGGGACGAAAACCGATCAATGTCACACGCCCCCGGCCTAACGGAACCTCCACCAAAGCACTCTTACCTTGTAGGTGTTCGGCACCAAGAATCCAGCCAGCCACCAGGGGGTTCTGCAGAGGATAGGAGGCCACATTTATCGCGCATTCTTCCAGATCAAAGGCCGGACTGTGAAGGAAGACCACCGTCACCTCTCTGGACAAACCATAGCTAATAGGATGATCGGGCTGGAACAGCACCCGTAAGAAAGAACCGGGCACATAAAACTTTTCCGGTGGAAGATTGCTTACCACATTACGGACGGGCAACCAGAGATTTTGGATTGCCCAGTCGCAAGCTGCATCAAGGGCAATGAGGGTTCCGCCTCGCTCCACAAACTGACGTATTCGCTCTGCTCCCAAATCGCCGAGCCCACCGCTAAACTCGGGCGGGTAGAGATCGCGCGGCAGACCATTGGCGATGACCTGTGCCCTGGCACTGGGCAAGATGAGACAGTCCAGTTCTTTCAGCGTATCACCCTGACGTATCTCAGCATCGCCCAGAGTGACATAAGGTATACCATAGCCATCGAAAACAAAACGCGTCCAGCCCTCATCGGCATTGGGAACAAAGCTTCGATAAAGGCCCACTCGGGGGAGGCGCAGTAGTCGGCAAGTCGGCAGCTGCGGATCGCTGCCCTGATACCCCACCGCATATTGGGCGCAATCTTCAGTTAGCTGTTCTAATAGGCTGAACTGAGCCTGAACAACGAAACTGCCAACAGGGAAACCGTCCGTTCCTACAAGGGTCCGCTCCACCCTGGCACCGGCCTGGAGAGCTTGATAGATGATTCTATAGGAATGGTTGCTGCGCGGGTCTACGAGCAGGGCATCACTGATAGGCTTTAGCTGCAGGCGACTTGATTCGGCTATGGCACGAGGAGCCTGTTCCACCTCTTCCACATCGAGCATGTGCAATGGTGTGTTAGCCGCAATCACCCTTACACCCATCTGTAGAGGTAAGGAATGGGCCGTAATGTCGTAAGGACGCCGTGGCGGTCCCCCAGGATACACCCGCAGGTCTGGATAAGGTTGGGCCTCCAACAAGGTCTTAGCATAACGCCCATAGGGTTGGTTCAATGGTATGAGCAACGTTCCCTTCGGATAGGTGACACCTTCATGGGTAAAAGCCTCCTTAGCACGCTTGACCTCTACCCCGCCTAACATAAGCACTTCCAGCATTTCGGCGGCCGTACCCGGGTCATCCTGCTCTAAGGGAATGATAAAAGCATAGGGGGCTTCATTGTATTCCACCGCATTCTTATGGATGCGATAGAAGTTGCTGACCCAGCTATCCCGGTAGCGGGAGGCATGGCGTAAACAGGCCCAGGCACAAGCCTTATCATAGTCTACGATGTCTCTTAAACGCCACTCTCCACCTGTCCAAGGCTGGGGATGATTCCACGTGGCCACTCGGGGATCAAAACCACGCACTTCCCGCAATTGCTCGATGCGCACCGGGCTGGCCATGCGAGCACTGGCCGCTTCCGATAAAATACGAACACCCCCATGATAGTGCTGATATGCTCTGCTAGGGGAAAAGGCATCGTAGGTGAGATTAGTTGCCACTCCTTTGAAGCCGCGTCCACTCATCTCGGAAGCGATGCTCATACCTAACCAGTTAACCATGCCCCTTAAGATGGGATCCACATTGACATCATAGGGATCAATGAAGGGTGGCAAGACAAAACGAGGCCCTTCACTACTCTGCTGGTGTTGATCCAGCACTATATGGGGATGCCAAACGTTATGGATTTTCTCGATGGACCAACCGGGTTTCTACTAAGTTGGCCATAAACCAGTCTCGGTTATTGTCATGGCCTGCATATTTCTGATACAATTCCGGCAGCAGTATTCCCTCATAGGGTTTACCCAGTGATTCTTCATACCATTTAACGACTAAATCAAGGCCATCCGGATTGAGGGATGGTACCAGTAGCAGGATAACGTTTTCGAGGATCTGCTGGGTGACCGGGTCATCCTGCGTACTTGAATGGCGCGGTAATAGTCGAGGCGGGCCAGATTGGCTGGCGCCGATATGATACTGAGCAGCATAGGGCGCCCTTCGGTGGAGCGACCGATTTCCTCGACCAAAATGCGGTCCGATTGCTCGGCTATCCGATGGAAATAACTCGTGATTTGCTGCCAGTTGGCCAACTTGCGGTCGGCGCCTACTTCAAACCCCAAATGGGTGGCGGGAGCAACCGGCTGCATGTAGATCACCTACTTTCTGATATTTCGTAGTGCCTTATATATAGATTCGCCAGGAAAAACAACTATACCTGCGCCTGTTTATTTTGGCCGAGCTATACTTGTTAGTAGTGAGCTGGATGAAAGGGGACAGAACCGTGAAAAACCGAGCACAACGCCGTATGCCTATTGTGGAGGCACTGTTAGAGTATCAACGGCAGAAAACCATATCTTTCCATGTTCCTGGCCACAAGCATGGCGCCGGTTTGCCTAACCTCACTAGGATTTGGGGAAAGACTATCTTCGGCCATGATTTGACCATTATGCCAGACCTGGACAGCATATATAAACCCCACGGTGTTATTGCAGAAGCCCAAAGACTAGCCGCCGAGGCCTTTAAAGCTGAGCATGCCTTTTTCATGGTAAATGGAACAACCAGTGCCATTCAGGGAATGTTGATGGCAGCTTTGGACCCTGGCGACAAGGTCATCGTTCCCCGCAATGTCCACAAGTCGATAGTCAGCGGCTTAATCCTCAGCGGAGCTGAACCCATTTATGTACAGCCGCCGATAGACGACTACCTGGGAGTAGTACGGGGCATGACGGCCGATTCGGTACGTCAGGCGCTGCGGCAGTATCCGGAAGCAAAGGCCGTGTTCACGATTAACACCACCTATTACGGGATGTCGCCTGAGTTGGAAGCAATCGTGGAGATAGCCCATGACCATGGCATTCCCGTGTTGGTAGACGAGGCCCACGGAGCTCATCTGGCTTTTCACCCGCTGCTGCCCCCAGCCGCCATGGAGGTTGGCGCTGACGCTGCTGCTTCCAGCACCCATAAACTGGCCGGCTCTCTCACACAGAGTTCCATGTTGTTCATACGCGGTCCCCATCTGGACCCCTTGGAAGTAAAATCGACGCTGAACCTGACTCAGACCACGAGCCCTTCCTACTTACTCTTGGCTTCTCTGGATGCGGCCCGGCAGCATATGTACTTCCACGGAGAAGAGCTGCTTACGGAAACCATTAACCTGGCCAACTGGGCCCGTCACGAAATCAACTGGAACATTCCCGGACTCTATGTCTACGGCAACGACCTGGTGGGCATGCCCGGTTGCCCGGCTTATGACCCCACGAAGCTGGTGATCAGCGTGCGAGCCTTAGGCATAAGCGGTTTTGAAGTGGAGCGGATTCTAAGACAAGGCTTCCATATTCAAGTGGATCTATCGGACCTTTATAACGTGCTGGCTGTGGTAACTATCGGCGACACGAAGGAAACGGTGAGAGCCCTGGTTGAAGCCTTGCGACAAATAGCCAGCCGTTTCAAGCCACGGGATGTGCGGGAAGAGAAAATTGAACTACCGCCCATTCCTTCTCTGGCTTATCTACCGCGGGAAGCCTACTACAGTGATACCAGAAGAATACCACTGGTACAGGCGGCAGGACGCATTGTAGCCGAGATGTTGATGGCCTATCCTCCCGGTATACCGCTCATTGCTCCTGGCGAGATCTTGACCCAGGACATAATCGACTATGTTCTCTCCATTAAAGAGCAAGACGTTCAAATCTATGGCACAGAGGATCCGACCGCCGAGTTTATCCGTGTCATTAGATAATATAGGAGGCCGCGAGCAAGCGGCCTCTTTTTGCTTCCCTATCAGCTTCATCCGGCCGAGGTTAGCTCCCGCGCCACTTATCCCATGAAGTTTCTTCCCACATACCACAGTCAGAGAAAAACTTTTCGACAATCAGAGCGACCATGTCTCCTTTACGGAGACAGAATCATGTCTAGCTGGTACCTCCAGCTAGAGAACCAGCTCGGTACAGGTCGGAAGCCATGGCCGTACCCGTCGAAGCCAGTGGAGAGAAAGTTAGCTATGGTTGCAGGAGTGAGTTTCGCCCCATCCGAATAAGAATACAACATTGAGGGTGAAGAAGCCTGCCCTGTATGTGGGCACCTGGGGCAGGCGGAGCCAGTGGTGCAACCGATCAATGCTTTGGGTATTGGTCGGCTTTTTTTTTGGATTAAAATTCCTCAAGATGGATAGAATGGAGCAAGCAAAAACTTGTGAGCGCGGTGAGTCACTACTAGCAAGAATAGTCGAGACACGAAATATACTTAAATGTCATCTCTTAAGGGGGGACTAGAGTTAAAAGAAAGAGTAAGCGGCGGTTAAAACTCCTATTCCTGGTTTGCGCCATATTGGGGCTAAAACTGCTAAACATGGCAGCCAGCTATAGCAGCGCGACCATTTTCGGTCCGGCATCGGTGGGAATAACTGACTCAGCCAATGCGCTAATCGCTATTCGATTACCGCAAGAGGAAATTTGCTTCCCTGGAAACCCGATCTCAGGGCAGATAACCAACAACATGGGGCTACCTCTTCACTCATTAACAGCAACCAACGCACTGCTTTCATCCAGCAGCCTTGCGGCTGGAGGCACTGCCAATTTCGGTTTCAACGCTCCTTCTCGTAGTGGAACTTACACGGGCACAATCGAAGCCCAGTGGACAAACGGCTCAGCCGTCATCCCCTATTCCGTAGCTGTAAGCATAGTTGACCCGGGTGACTTGGGTGTCAACTGGGATGAGAACGCACAGAAAGTTACTGTCGTGAACAAAAGCCACCATACCCTCTGGGCACACGTGGGCAATGAGTTGAGGGTGTTAGAGAGTAATCGTTCCACCCAGTTTGAACGGGCAGGAGATAAAACGACTGTAGTTTTCAGCACAAACGGCAGAGTGACCGCACTTACACCCTTGAAAACATTGATACTCCCTTGCCAACACCTCCGGAAGGGAACTTACAGAACCTGCAAGTCTTTGCTGATGCCGAATTGCAAGGCGTGGTCAATGAACAAGTCAATATAGCAGATCCTGCATCCGACAGGGGAAAATTACCAGAAGAATTGGAGTCTCAGACTCCGGCTGAGACAGAAGACAGTCTGGCAGGGCAAGTAGAGACCACAGAAGCAAATGGAAACACCTATACAGAAGTACCGCAGGAAGTAGACTCTTAGAATGCAGCAGGACACCCCTTCAATCGAAGGGGCTCTTTTCCGTATACAACGCGACTGACCTCTAGGAGGGAGATGAAATGCCCAATGAAACAGCCAATAAATCGCGAGTTCTGGAGCGCAAGATGAGTAAGCAAAGAAGAATCATGCGGCTAGTGCTTCTGCTATTACCTATTCCCCTTGCTCTCTTGGCCCTGACTTCAATGGTATTTGCAATCCAGTCTATAAAGGCACCTCTAGAAATAGAACAGGTAGTAGCTACACAAGTGTTAGAGCAGGAGGTTGTTTTTGACTATACAGCCACCCCCAGGATCTCTACCCTCTACCCTACTCGCGCACAACTGGGACGACAGACAACATATTTGGTTAATCTCTTAGATCAGTTCACCGTTCATATTAAGGGCCAAGTGAAAGCCCAACTGACATGAAACTGGAAGGAGCTCATCAAGTAACTATGCGCGTGGAGGCCGGCAACGTCTGGGCCAAAGACTACGTACTTAGCCCGGAAAAGCCTTTCTCCGGCGTTGGTGAATTTGTGGCTCTGGACCTTTCTCTCGTTTTGCCACTAAGAGATGTTATGAGTTTTGGTGAGCAGGTATCTAAAGAAGCCGGAGTCGCTACTGGAGTCTACAAGCTTACTCTGTTCCCGTACATGAAGACCAAAACGGTTGGCGATGGCCCGGCGCTTACCAATGAGTTCATGCCTTCTTTCGCCTTTGAACTATCCGGCCCCCTACTAACTCCCAGAGGAGTACCTCCGCAAGGGAGCTATTACGAAGAGTACGATCCTTCCCAGGATCTAGTTCAAAGCCACAGCGTTTCTCAGCCGATAATCGAGTTGGTGCCCAATTCCTTTTCTGTACTTGGACGTAGTATACCTGTGCCTACAGCCCGGATACTTAGCACCAGCGTGACATTGCTTTCCTCTTGTCTGGCCCTTTTCCTGCTGGTAAGCAACAACAAGAACAGGGTCAGGCTGACAGAAGCGGAGCTGATCAAAAAGCGATATGGGGGAAGGATTATCGAAGTCAAAGCTGGTTCGCTAGATCTAGGTAAGCAGCGGCTACAATCGGGCAGCTTTCAAGCCCTACTGTCCCTCGCCGATGAGCGGGATAAATCCATTTTCTACACTGGCCAGATTGACGGGGTGCCCAGCACTAATACCTATTACCTCATCGATGGTGATATAGTCTACTTCTATACAATGCCTGGAGGCTCTGAGATACAGTGCTGGAATACACCTCTCCCGCCGAGGAAAGGCGGGCCCATCAAGCCTTACGGTTATACCGCTATATATCGTGGGCCCTGACTTCGGTCTTGTATCTGCTGGACGTACCGCGCTTCAACCTGAGTGTAGCTCTGGGGGTCGTCATTGCCCTGCTGTTGGCAGGTCATCTAGCCAGCAGGTTCTATCAACGCCTAGATCTAACCAGGAATCTGGCAGTGACCTTAATTCTTGTAGAGACCATCGGAATCGCCCTGTTACTTATTCCTACCGGTGGCTTAAGTAGCCCTTTCATCTGGTACTCCCTTAACCCCATACTCATGGCAGCCCTCATGTTGGCAATACCCTATTGCTGGTTGGTGCTGACTGTCTTCTTAGGAGCAGCCACCTTGGGGAGTGTACTGCTGTTTGGCGAGTCACTGCAGGAAGTATGGGCTGGTAGAAGTTGGGCAATTGCCGCCTTCATTATGATCACCGCTGGAGCATCGGTGTTTTCCTACTTGATGGCCGCCCTGCGCAGAGCCTACACCCAGCTGGATGCCATGCACAGACAAACGCAGCACCTGCTGGTGGTGCAGGAGCAAAACCGGATAGCCAATGAGATCCATGATGGGGTCTCCCAGCACCTGTTCAGCATTGTCTGTGCTTTGCACAGTCTGCGACAACGGAACTCCCATATTCAGGACAGGGAGACGCAGGAGCAATTGCAGTTAATAAGCCAGACAGCCACCCGGGCGGCTCAAGAACTGCGAGCCTCCATTTACCGCATCAAACCCAGTGCCAATAGTGGTCAAGCCTTCATAACGGCCTTAGCCGCCCAGTTGGACGATATAGCTAAACTCAATGATGTAAGAATCAATCTAGAAACTACAGGTAATGAAGATGCGGTCAGTCCAGCACTTCGGCAAGCAATAACACGCATTGTCAAAGAAGCAGTGGCTAACGCCATTAGACACGGCCGCTGCTCTACGGTTGACATTGAACTGGCTATGCAGCCTGGTAGCCTAGCGCCAGAAATTCAGGATGATGGAATAGGTTTTGATCCGCAAAGCAGGAAGCATGAAGGCCTGGGCCTTGGCAACATGGTTAGCTTGGCAGCCAACTTCAATGGAAGCTTGGAAGTCAGGAGTGCACCTGAAGAAGGCACCTACATTTCAATGGTAATTATTGTATTGCTGGCGGCCATTGGTACTGGCATCAGTGGACGACCATTTCTACTCTCGGTTATTCGCTCCTACAGTATGTACCCGCTACTCTCGCGCGGAGACCTGGTTTTGATAGCCCCAGTAGGTTCTCAACAGTCCCTTCACACAGGGGATATTGTTCTGTTTAAGACAGAGAAGGGAAACTTGGCTAACAAGGGGTGGGTGATTCATCGTATTGTGGGTGGCAATGAGGTGGATGGTTATATTACCCAAGGAGACAACAATGGGGAGACCGACCAGGAAAACGGGGGAGCCCCTCCTATCAAACGGGACTGGATAGCCAGCCGAGCCCTGACCATCGCAGGTGTGCCCATTAAAGTGCCTTTGCTAGGATACATCCCCCTCTGGGTAGAGCAGTTTCAGAAAAATACCTATTCTTTCCCCCTCATTGGCCTAGGTTTGGCTCTTATTCTGGCCGCCAGCGAGCTGGTACCAGATGGAAAGCGAAGACGATCTAAACGGGAGTCAAAACTGGACAAGGCCATGTTGTATGTGTTTGGGGGAACAACTTTAAGCCTGGTCTTAACCGCATCCATGCTAGCTGCCAGTCAAAATCTGACGCTGTTATACGAGGTTTCGGATACCAGTAGAGGGATACTTATGGGCAGCGACGTAGGCATTTTACCAATAGGTGAAGAGATAGAGCGGCCTCTAGTAGAACTGAGCAACAAGACTTTCTTGCCCGTAGTCAGCACCTGCACCACCAAGGATAGGCAGATAAGTTTTAGCCATGACTATCTCTATTTACTGAAGGAACAGAAACTGGAGGCCAGCTTCAAGGTCAGTGCGCAGACGCCGGGCAAGTATGAAAGCAAAGTGTGGGTAGGCATGTTCTTCCCCTTCCTCCCCGCTCCCGTTATTTACTGGCTGGCCAAGCGCAGTTACTGGTTGGCTCTGTTCGTAGTGGCGCTGATACCGGCCCTGCCCATCATCAGCTATCCCCTTTGGGATAGTACTTTGCGCCGACAAGCTGGGCGCGAACTGTCCAGAAGCTGGCGGCGTTGGCGGGCAAAACTCCCTATCTGAACAAGAGAAAGTATTTCGCGGCGCTAATTGTTTCGCTGTCAACAGAAGGAGAAGGAACAACCATAGCGAATTAGCCCTCTAGTGAAATAACCAGCAGAAAGCGGGTGTATTAGCTCATGTTTGATAAGGAAGGGCTCGTAGAGATTGCCCGGCGGGCTCTCTCTTATAGCCAAGCTGAACAAACCCAAGTAAGTGTCATCGCCGAAACCATGGATCTAACCCGTTTTAACAACAATGAGATACATCAGAGCCTCTCGCGGGATAACTTAACTTTGATGGTTAAGGTTATTGACAACAGCCGCATAGGCGTTGCTAGCACCAACAAGATAACTGCCAGAGATATTGAGGCCGCTGTTGATCAGGCCCGTTTCTTCGCCAGCCTGCAACCGCCCAATGAAGACTTGGCCGACCTACCTACTCCCCGCCCTATTCCCTCAACTCCAAAGCTGGACTACAGCGTTGTCTTGACTACGCCGGAGCAAAGGGCAGCTTGGGCCCAGCGTACAATTGAGATAGCACGTAGTGCCAATCTATCTTCATCGGGCACCATATCCTTTGGCATTGAGCAACATCTCATCCTCAATTCCCAGGGTGTGGAAGCCTATCATGAAACGGCCAGCGGTTTCTATCGTACGATTATGAACAACGGGGATATCACCGGCTATGCGGACCGCATTATCAAGAACGCAGACGATTTCCAAGTGGAGCCAGTGGCGAACGAGGCCAGAGAGAAAGCCACTCTTTTTAACCAGTCAATAGATATAACTCCCGACGAATATGTGACCATTTTTGAACCGGTGGCGGTGGCTGACTTGCTGCGCTTTTTGGCCTACACCAGCTTTGGTGCAGCGGCCAAGCAAGAAGGTCGCAGTTTCATGGCCACCCAAATGGGGCAGCAGGTGATGAGTCCGTGTGTTTCTATATGGGATGATGCCTTAGATCCGGAGTGTATTATCCAACCTTTTGATATCGAAGGGGTTCCCAAGCAAAAGGTGCGGCTGATCGACCGAGGAGTTGCTGTAGGGGTGGTATATGATACCCAAACCGCCCATAAGGAGAGCAAGCTTTCTACAGGCCATGCCAGTAGCGGTTATTACGGAGCCACACCAAGACACATGTTAATGGCTCCAGGCGATATGCCCCTAGAGGAGATGATTCGCACAACTAAACGCGGTATTTTGGTAACCCGCTTTCACTATACTCACTGCCCCGATCCCCTGCGGGTAGTGGCCACCGGCACCACTCGCGATGGCACCTTCCTTATTGAAGATGGTCAGATTGTGGCCCGCTTAAAGAACCTACGCTTTACCGACAGTGTGCTTACCGCTTTCTCCCGGGTTTCGGGCATTTCTCCCGACCGCCGTCTCGCCCGGGACTGGTGGTCGACCTATACTTCCGTGTTACCCGCCATCCGGGTTGACGGTTTCAATTTCACTGGCGCTACTACATTCTAAGGAGGATTACCGAATGCGCGATATTCTCAGCAAAGGGCTGGATTTAGCCACCAAACTGGGAGCTAGCTATGCTGACATCCGCGTGACCAAACGGGAAACGGAGCAAATAACAGCTAAGAATGGCCATATTGAGAACCTGACACGGGGCGGAGATGAAGGTTTTGGAGTGCGAGTGCTCAAGAATGGGGCCTGGGGATTTGCGGCCACCCCCATCCTACGAGAGGGTGATCTGGAGAGAAAAATCGAAGCGGTGGTGCAAAAAGCGGTAGCCATCGCACAAGCCGCCAGCCGTGTAAATCGCCGTCCGGTAGAGCTCGCCCCAGTAGAAAGTGTGCGCACCACTTACAAGACCCCTGCCAAGATCGATCCTTTCGCTATGCCACTGGAACGGAAACTGCAGGATTTGACGGAAATAACCAAGGCTCTGGCTTGTCTACCGGAGATTCGCGTTACCACTGCCAGTCTGCGCCTGTTCAAAGAGCAGAAGACTTTTGCCAGTACGGAAGGCAGTCACATAGAGCAATCCATTTTGCAAAGCGGTATTGCTGCCAGTGCTTTGGCTACCGGCAAGGGGCGGGCCGAACGGCGCTCATTTGCCGACCATGGAACCGGTGGCTATGAGCTGGTTGAAAACATGAAAGTGCGGGAACAGGCTCCTCGTATTGCGGGGGAAGCCGTTGCCTTGCTCAGTGCCGACAACTGTCCGGTGGGAGAAAACACTCTTATTTTAGGAGGACACCAGATGGCTCTGCAGTTACATGAGTCGACGGGACATCCAACGGAACTGGACCGGGCCCTAGGCAGTGAAGCCACCTTTGCTGGTACCAGCTTTCTCTTGCCAGAAATGCTCAATAAGTACCGCTACGGATCAGAAGTAGTTAACATAGATATGGATGCCACTATTCCAGGTGGTTTGGGCACCTTTGCCTACGACGACGAGGGTGTGCCAGCCCAATGTACTCCTCTGATTGAGGCCGGCATTTTTAGAAACTACACAACCTCCCGTGAAACGGCCCCTCAATTTGGTCAGACCAGCAATGGAGCTATGCTGGCCGACGGTTGGAGCAACTTCCCGCTAATTCGCATGACTAATGTTTCTCTGTGCCCAGGCGATTGGACTTTGGAAGAAATAATCAAGGACACAAAGCGAGGCGTGCTCATGGATGGGCAGAAGAGTTGGAGTCTTGATGACAAGCGCGTGAACTTCCATTTTGGCTGTGAAATAGGCTGGGAAATTGAAAACGGAGAGATAACCCGCTTGTTACGCAACAACGCTTACACCGATCTTACGCCCCATTTCTGGAACTCCTGCGATGCGGTGGCAAGCAAAGAATACTGGCATTGTTGGGGGTTACCGTCATGTGCTAAGGGCGAGCCGGTGCAAATTGCTAATGTGGGCCACGGGGCAGCACCAGCCCGCTTCCGTGGCATTCGTATCGGTGTTGAGGCCTAAAGACAAATATTCCGACCAGTGTTGGGCTATCCTAAACCGTGGGTAGCCCTTTTTGTTCTCTAGATACACAAAGCACGTGTCTCGTTAACAAAATGACAAAACGCCTCCCTCATGTCTTGCCAAACCGACAAATATGCTATAATGTATTAGCTAAGAGTTTCACATTCACTATATACAAATATTACGTTAATTTTAAACGTAATATTTGAGAAGAAAGAGGAGACTCATACTTAGGATGAAGAAACTACTGTCGCTGTCTATCATTCTTGTCTTGGCCTTTAGCCTGCTTACTGGCTGCAATCAGCCTAAGGCACCGGCCACAACCTATAAGGATGGCACCTATGTATCCGTTTCCGATGCCACCGACAAGGGCTACACAAGAGCCGAAGTTACCATTAAGAACGATAAGATCGAATCAGTCAAGTTGGTCGGTATCGACAGCCTCGGTCTTGAGAAGACAGAAGCTTATGCTTACGAACTGTATCACACCGCCATCGTTGACCTAGCAGAAGAAATGGTCAGCAAGAACACCTGGGATGTGGACATCATCACTGGTGCAACCAGCACCTCTGAGCAAGCCAAGCAGGCTGCTAAGCGGGCCATGGAAAAGGCGCTTGTTCAACCCGCTTCCAGCAACAAGTACTTTGATGGCACCTTCATGGCTATTTCCGAGCAGACTGACAAGGGCTGGACTATCGCTTGGGTTACCTTGGAGAATGACACCATCACCGATGTGAAGATCATCTCCACCACCAGTAAGACCAACGAAGATGGTAGCAGCACCTTCGTACGCAAAGATGATAGCTATCCTTATCCGCAGTACTTTGAAGCCCTAGAGATCATTCCGCAGCGCATTGTAGAGAAGAACGGTACCGACATTGAAGTTGTTACTGGCGCAACTGGCACCACTGAACAAGCCATTCAGGCAGTAGACCAGGCATTAGCTCAGGCAGCTAGGTAACAACCAAGCAAGCTTAACAAGCCGGAAGCCCGATGGCTCCGGCTTTATTCTTTGTCTTGACCTCGGCCCGGAAGAGTTATGCTATAATAAGTGGATTCAAGTTTCTCGCAAACATTGGCTAGGAGTGAGTTTGCACATGCGAAAAGGTTTCGTCTGGCTTAGCCTGCTCTTTATCGTGTTAATCATTGCTGTCGGTGCATGGCGAGTGGCCGATAACCGTGATGTCAGCAAGTCCGAATTCTTGATGGGCACCTACATGGAAGTTAGAGCCATTGGCCGCCGTGCCCCTACCGCTCTGGAAAAAGTGTTCGCTCGCTTACGCGAGATCGAAGAACGGATGACACAGCATAGTTCGGGCAGTGAAATCGCGGCCGTCAATGCAAAGGCCGGCAGCGAGCCGGTCAGAGTTAGCGAAGACACCTTCTTTGTCATCGAAAAGGCTCTTGAGTATAGCCGCCTAACAGGGGGAGTGTTTGACCCCACCATTCAGCCAATAGTTAAGCTCTGGCAGATTGGCTCCCCTGAGGCCCGGGTACCGTCACCGGCCGAGATCGAGGCTAACCTTCCTCTGGTAGACTATCGGGCCGTACAGCTGGACCCCACCCAGAAGTCGGTCTTCTTACCCAAGGCCGGTATGGGACTTGACCTTGGGGGTATAGCAAAAGGGTACGCAGCCGACGAGGCCGTAGCTATCCTCAAAGCCCATGGGATAAAGAAAGCCATTATCAATTTGGGTGGTAACGTCTACGTCTTAGGAACAAACCTCAACAATGAGCCTTGGAGAATAGGCATTCAAGATCCAGAAAACCAGCGGAATCAGTACATCGCCATTGTCAGAACACAGGATTCCACCTTGGTTACATCGGGCCCCTATGAGAGATTTCTAAAGGTTGGCGACACCGTATACCATCACATCCTTAACCCAACCACCGGCTATCCAGCTGATACGGGGCTGCTAAGCGTAACTATCGTGGCCAGCAAATCAATTGACGCAGACGCCCTTAGCACCAGTGTCTTTGCTTTGGGCCGCGAAGCCGGCCTTGAGCTGGTAAATAGTTTGGCCGATGTGGAGGCCGTTGTCATTGATAACCAATACCGGGTCTTTGCCACCCAGGGTATTAGGGACCAGCTTACCATTACTAACCCCAAATACACTTTAATGCCATAGGCAGAGGATAGAAATGAACACGGGAAGAAAAGTCGTGCTTTTAGGCATATTGATTGCACTGGCGTTGGCGCTGCATGTGGCGGAAAGGGCTTTGCCTCTGCCCGTATTGCCGGTACCAGGTGTAAAACTGGGCTTGGCAAATATAGTAACACTAATGGCGATTTTTATTTTGCCTCTACCCGAAATAACATTGCTGGTTGTGGGTAGAACTATCTTAGCAGCAGCTTTTGGTGGAGGGTTATCTGGGTTTCTCTTTAGCCTGGCCGGTGGCCTGCTAAGTATGTTAGTCATGTATTTCCTTGTCCATCGGGCCACTACCTGGTTCAGCCTCCCGGCTATTAGCGTGATGGGAGCTCTCTTTCACAATTTGGGCCAGCTACTGGTGGCAGCCCTGATTGTGAGAACTCTAGGCATTTTTCTCTACCTGCCCCTGCTATTGCTGTCGGCCGGTCTAACAGGACTAGCGGTAGGATTCACTACCCTCGTCCTGCTACGAGCATTGTCTAAAACCAAACTGA
>JAKOXL010000038.1 GCA_029781045.1 Bacillota bacterium
CAGGTGGCCTACGCTATAGTGGAAACCAGTGGTCAGCTGTCGGTGCTCCTTAAGCCCGACTATCAAGCGGTGAGGCGGAGAGACCTTAATCTAGTGGGGCCTATCGAAAGAGTAAACATCGAGCTTATCTTTGATGGAGTACTGATTGAGCCGAACTTGCGACAGGCGGGCGTGAGTAGCGATTGGCTCCGGCAACAGTTGCAAGGTAGGGGCATTAAAGACGTAAGCGAGGTTTTCCTCGCCACCATCGACGCCAATAAGCAGCTCTACGTGGACCTGTATAAGGACAAAATCGTCACCCTCATCGATGTGGACGACGAACCGGAAAAGCGGGTGAAATGATGGAGCGCTGGTTAAAAACCCTCGTGCCCCTACTTATACTGCTGGCTTTTGTACTACTAATGACCAGCGATTGGTATTGGAAAAAGCCGCGGGGTCCCCATAACGACGTAGCGTTGCACATAGAACGGGTACGCACCGCAGTATTAGCCGAAGATTGGCAGGAGGCCCAGGAGGCTTGGCGGCAGTTGGATACGGCCTGGCGCTTCATGATTACGCGTTTGCAGTTTAGTGTGGAGCGCGACGAGATACGAGGGTTGTCCCTCAGTCTAGCGCGGCTGCGAGGCGCGTTGCAGGCTGGCGATAAGAACGGGGCGCTGGTTGAGCTGGCCGTGCCGAAGAACACTGGCATGACCTAGGGAGATAGGGGTTTGGAGTAGGCTATCAACTACCCGGGTCTTTGAGGGGAGATAAGGAGCCGAGGGTGTATAAGACGCCCTCGGCTCGAAATATGATGCTACCGTGACGCTACTCTACTCCCAGTTTGGCGCAGATAAAGGCTAAAATATCGGCGAATTCGTCAATCTGTTTTCCAATAGGTTTGCCAGCGCCATGTCCTGCTTTCCTCTCCACCAGCAAATAGATGTCCTCCGGATTGCCAGCCGCCGACTGCAGGGCAGCGTAGAACTTGAGCGAGTGCATTGGCACCACCCGATCGTCGGTCTCAGCCGTACGAATGAGCGTTGGCGGGTAGACGGTGGCAAACTTGACGTTATGAATGGGGGAGTAACGATACATGAAACGGAAGTGGTCTGGGTTGGCGATAGCGTTACCATATTCGCCGGTCCAATAGCGTCCCGCACTGAATAGATGATAACGCAGCATATCTAACACGCCCACCCAGCAGATGGCGGCACCGTAGAGTTCGGGCCGTTGTGTAATGCAGGCTCCCACCAAGAGCCCTCCATTGCTGCGTCCCATAATGGCCAATTTTGGGATACAGGTATAGCCTTGCGCAATGAGCCATTCGGCGGCGGCAATAAAGTCGTCGAAGACGTTTTGCTTGTTCTCCAGTATTCCTGCCCGGTGCCACTCCTCACCATACTCGCTGCCACCCCGGAGGCAGGCCACCGCATAGATGCCGCCCTTTTCCAGCCAAGCAATAATATGGGGCGCGAAGGCGGGGGTCATGCTAATGTTATACCCACCATAGCCGTAGAGCAGGGTGGGGTTCTGACCATTCAACTGCAGCCCCTTCTTATAGGTTAAGAACATGGGCACCCGGGTGCCATCTTTTGATGAATAGAATACCTGCCGAGTT
>JAKOXL010000039.1 GCA_029781045.1 Bacillota bacterium
CCCGCACCGATATTGTTATGGCCGGTATGATTGCCATTAGTATTATCGGCTCTGCTCTCGACTTCCTCTTCCGCCTAGTGGAAGAGAAAAAGTTCAAATGGCAGAGTCTGGCGAGATAGGGGTGAAGTAATGCCAGAGATTATCAAGTTGGCTGGTGTAAGCAAGGTTTTTGTTTCCGAAAAGGGTCACGAAGTGCTGGCCGTTGATAATGTGAATATTACGGTTAATGAATCTGAGTTCGTCTGCTTGTTGGGGCCTAGCGGCTCGGGCAAGTCCACCATTCTACGCATGTTAGCCGGTCTGACCCCCGCTACTACTGGCAAGGTGGAAGTATTGGGGCAAGAGGTAAGGGCACCGCGATCAGAGGGCAGTATGGTGCTGCAAGACTATTCTCTCTTACCTTGGAGGAGCGTAGTGGAAAACGTGGCTTTTGGGTTGGAGCTACGAAGAGTCCCTAAGGAAGAAAGGCTACGCATCGCCCATGAAATGGTGGAAATGGTAGGTCTAGCCGAGTTTGCCCATGCCTCGCCCTACGAGCTTTCCGGCGGCATGCAGCAGAGGGCTGCCATTGCCCGTGCCTTGGCCACCAGTCCACGTATCCTCTACATGGACGAACCTTTTGGGGCTTTGGATGCCTTCACGCGGCGGCAAATGCAGCAGGAGTTGCTTTCCTTGTGGCTTAAGGATAAAAAGACAGTGGTGTTTGTTACCCATAGTGTGGAAGAGGCTGTCTACCTGGCCACTCGTATTATCGTCATGAGTGCCAGACCGGGGCGGGTCATCGCTGATTTCCCCGTGGATATACCCTATCCACGACGCAGCAGCGACGTGGCCTTTGGCAAAATGGTGGATGACCTGATGCACATGCTCATGGAACTGGCATATGAGCGTTGAGCGGCTACAAGAATGGACCAGTGGAGCTACTGGTCCATTTTCTGCATTGCTTCGGGGTATCCTAAAGGTGCCTTGGAGGTGAAGTACGTGAATGAAAGCCTAGTAGTTATGGTGCGAGGAGTCATAGCCTTTGTTACCCTGCTGATTCTCACGCGGGTACTAGGCAAACAGCAGATTGCACAGCTGGATTTCTTTGAATACGTCCTGGGCATAACCATTGGTTCTATTGCATCTTCGCTCACCATCGACCTCTCAATCAAAGCTTTCCCCCAGTGGGTGGGACTGGTGACGTGGATAGTGGCTGTAATAATATCCCAGCATGTAACTATTAGATGGCGAGTGGCAGCAAAGTATATAAATGGCGAGCCCACGATTATCATCATGGACGGTAAAATCATGGAAAAGACGATGCGCTCATTGCGTTATACCTTGACCGATTTACTGGAGCAGTTGCGGCAGAAGGATGTTTTTGATCTCGAACAGGTGGCCTACGCTATAGTGGAAACCAGTGGTCAGCTGTCGGTGCTCCTTAAGCCCGACTATCAAGCGGTGAGGCGGAGAGACCTTAATCTAGTGGGGCCTATCGAAAGAGTAAACATCGAGCTTATCTTTGATGGAGTCCTGATTGAGCCGAACTTGCGACAGGCGGGCGTGAGTAGCGATTGGCTCCGGCAACAGTTGCAAGGTAGGGGCATTAAAGACGTAAGCGAGGTTTTCCTCGCCACCATCGACGCCAATAAGCAGCTCTACGTGGACCTGTATAAGGACAAAATCGTCACCCTCATCGATGTGGACGACGAACCGGAAAAGCGGGTGAAATAATGGAACGCTGGTTGAAAACTCTTTTGCCCTTAGCCGTTTTACTGCTTTTTGCATTACTTATGACTAGCGATTGGTATTGGAAACAGCCGCGAGGTCCACATAATGACGTGGCCTTGCATATTGAACGATTGCGCGCTGCCGTGTTAGCGGAAGATTGGCAGCAGGCCGAAGCCGCATGGCAGCAGCTGGATGCGGCATGGCGCTATATGATTAAACGTCTGCAGTTTAGTGTGGAGCGGGACGAAATCAGGGGGTTAACCCTTAGCCTGGCGCGGCTAAGGGGAGCATTGCAAGCAGCCGATAGGAATGGCGCCCTTATTGAACTAGCTGCCGCTGAGGAGCATTGGCAAGACTTAGGACGATGAGGTTGCGCCCTCTGTTTTATAGAATTAAGGAGCCGCAAGGGCTGTGAGGCGCAGTAGTCGGCCAGGCCCTTCGGCTCCGATTCCTTAACAATCCACTCCCAGTTGGGCGCAGATAAAGGTTAGGATGTCGACAAACTCGTCAATCTGTTTCCCGATGGGTTTTCCCGCACCATGGCCCGCCTTGCGCTCCACCTGCAAATAGATATCCTGCGGATTGCCGGCGGCCGATTGTAGAGCTCCATAGAACTTAAGCGAGTGCATGGGAACCACCCGGTCGTCGGTCTCAGCCGTACGGATGAGGGTTGGCGGATAAACGGTGGCGAATTTGACGTTATGAATGGGTGAATAACGATACATGAACCGGAAATGGTCCGCATTGGCAATGGCATTGCCATATTCACCAGTCCAATAGCGGCCGGCGCTGAAAAGATGGTAACGCAACATATCTAAAACGCCTACCCAGCAGATGGCTGCCCCGTAGAGTTCGGGCCGCTGGGTAATGCAAGCCCCTACTAAGAGGCCTCCATTGCTGCGCCCCATAATAGCCAACTTAGGGGTACAGGTATAACCCTCTGCAATGAGCCAATCGGCAGCAGCAATAAAGTCGTCAAACACATTCTGTTTATTTTCCAGCATTCCCGCCCGGTGCCACCCCTCACCGTATTCGCTGCCACCGCGTAGGCAGGCCACCGCATAGATGCCGCCCTTTTCCAGCCAAGCAATAATATGGGGCGCGAAGGCGGGGGTCATGCTAATGTTATACCCACCATAGCCGTAGAGCAGGGTGGGGTTCTGACCATTCAACTGCAGCCCCTTCTTATAGGTTAAGAACATGGGCACCCGGGTGCCATCTTTTGATGAATAGAATACCTGCCGAGTT
>JAKOXL010000049.1 GCA_029781045.1 Bacillota bacterium
CTGCTTGGACCAAGGTGTCAAGCCTCAGCGAACAAGCTACTAGCTCAGAAGAGACGATTGCCTCAATAAGTGACAAGATAATGGTGAGTTCATCATCGGGGCCAGGGTGGGCCATCAAGGTATGAGCTGTTCTTAGCCTAGTTAGTGGCCAGCGTGCGGTATCAGCCACGCGGAAGTTGTCGTCGATAACTTGCAGAGCGTTCTGGTAGCTGGCAATACTTAGGTCCCTGAACCAGTTCATAACCTTGGTTTTCTCAGCGTTTGTAAGGCTATGAACCGCACTAGGAACCTGCCCCAGCTCGGCTTCCATTTCTTCTAGTAGCGTCCCTGCTATCAATGCGTGCAGAGCAAGGCGTAACGATGCATAGGTTGAACTACTGCGCTCTTTGCTTACTCTGTCAAATGTTTCAAGGTTGTCAAATAGGATGTAGCTAATTGTCTCACGTGGTGGTCTATCTCGCTGTTGCAGCTCGGCTACCATAGCCCATAGACGTTCTCTCAGATCAAGCACGTCTTCCCGAGCAAGAGTTGTAGTAGAATGCTCCCTCACGTCTAAAGCAGTCTGAAGCATGTCTGAGTAACGAGCTACAAGTAGATCTAAGAACAACGGGTAATGGTTTAAGAAGAACAGTGTATGAGGAAGTGCCTGCTCAACTCCGCGTCTTGCAGCTTGGCCCCATGCCTTTGAGGCTGAGAATACATGTTCAGCCTCCATAAGAAAGCTACCCATCTCGACCGAGATTGCCTCCTGCTGGGATAAACTCAGGAATTCCTCTTCAAAACCCTTGACTGCCTCGTCAAAACGGGCCGCAGCCTTTAACGCAGGAAGCTTGAAACCTTCTCCCTTATTATGCACATACCCTTTGATTGCTTTCAGATCGGAGATAACCTGCAGCTTATCAGTGAAGGCGGTCGCATTATCACTTTTCGCGGCTTTAAGCTGCTCTTTATGCAACAGATATCCACCATACAAGCTCCTCAACTGAGTATCAGACTCTGCCCTCGCTTCTACTTCAACGAAATCCATAGCGTTTTCCAGGCCAATGAGTTCCTTCTCTATCTGGTTAAGCAGCTGATCAGACAGAAATGGCTTACCGTCTCTAGGAGCTTCTACGAGTATTGGCTTCCAAGAAAAATCTGGTTCCTTGTTGAGGGGCACACATCCGGCGCATCCAAGTGCATCAATCAGAAAAATACAGAATACCCTCTTCAGACTTTATCACCACCCCCATAATAATCTCCACTCTACTCTCTACTATCACGCACAGCCGTTCTGCTCGCCTCTACTACGTAGACAATTAGTAGGGTGTATTTTGTTCGCTTTACCCCCTTTTCCTCCGTTTCCCCAAAACACATTGTTTGCCATAGCTATCCAAGTGCTTCACGGTACTGACGCCTGCCTGTTCCCTGGAGGAGGCCAAGCAATAAGGCTATTTTTGGGCATGCCAAGATTCTCTCTTCAAGGGTGTCACATTTTGGCGCCTACAAGGGAATCATACAAACATAAGCCCTGCCCAGCATCTGCCGATGGTAAACTGCCTGCCTAGTTCTATAGTAAGTATGGAGATAATTTGCTGGTCAATAAGAACATCAACAATCCCTTGTTCCCATTTTTGATAGTCAGTAAGCAAGAACCGCACCTCGGCAGGTGTGGTTTGTTAGTATTGGCCACTACGGTCGGCAGCCCTCCACATTACAGGGCCACTGTCGAAGAGATGGGGAAAAAGAAAAGGGTGGCTTGCGATTGCGCCACCCTTTTCAGCGTTAGTGAAACGTCATCTCACCTTGATGGTGATACTATCGTCTTTGGCTTGCCAATGCACCAAGAAACCTAGGTTCTCTGTCACGTCCCGAGTTGGTAAGTAAGTACGACCATCTTTGTTGGTGAACACAGTACGCAGGGTTACCTGGCGGGTACCACTACTATCGGTCACCGTCATTACGGTCGACTTCTCCTGCAGGGTAGCAGTGATGTCACCATAGGCCACAGTGACAACACCCACACCGCCAACTCGCCTGTAGTCTATCTTCGCCCCCAGTCCCTGCAAGAGACGTATGGCCATCACTGTAGTATTGTCGTTGGCACGGTAAGCAGTCAGGTTATCAAAGGATCTGTTCTCTCCGTCCAGCACGTAGCTAGTACTATCAATGATTGTATACAGATAACTGGGATAACTAGGCTCCGCTACCCCGACCGCAACCAGAGCAAAGGTGCTGAAACGTTCAGCATGGAAACTGATAGCCACTAGAGTGTTAGTCTCTTCGTCAATCTCGAAACTCAGGGCGGTTATCCTCTCTACGTCATCCTCACCGTGGATACCGAGTACGTAGAGATTAGCCAAGTAGGCTTCCCGCTCCGCTGGATCATTGGGCAGAGCCACATTGCAGGCCAGTCTGACTTGGACACCTTGAAGGTCAGTGGTAATGTCCAGTGGCTCACCGAGAAGCTGGTCATTATCACCCAGTTTATCCAGCACCGACTCGGCGCCAACTCGCTGCATGGTCAGGGAGATCTCTTGGCCGGCCTCTGCCAGTGCTCGCACCAGGTCTTGTGGTAAGCCTAGGCTACCATAAGGTGTGTCTGTCACTAGCTCTAAACCAGCCAAAGACCTAACAACGTTTTCCGGTATAGTGACAGTCAAGAGGTCCATTTCCGCCTCCTCAGGCAAAGCGCCTTCGATGTCAAGGGCATAAGAAGTCTCGCCCTTAGCTTTGGTTGAGACAATGTCCGCCAACAGAGCTCCAGTGGCTCTTACTTCATAGGCAGTAAGCCCCGCATCTGTAGTAGTTGACTCGGTTTGCGGTGCGGGCTGGCTATCGCCGGGTCCTGGGGTAACCGGGTCTGGCGTGGGTGTAACAGGATCTGGAGCTGGAATGTAGGGCGGCACATATCTAAACTGTACACTCACTTCCACATCAGCGGCGGGCATGTCAAAAGTGTAAGTCAGAACGTCGGCAGTGACTTCTTCCTTCAGTGCAACCAGATTATCGGCACTATCTTTGACAGCGAGGGAAACCAGCTTATAGTTGGGAGCTGGCGTCACCATCAATGTGACTTCAGTACCCGCCATAGCAAGGGCTGGAACTGCCGTTACCCCCTGAGGGACAGTGATCTCATAGACCCAGTGGAACTCTGCAATCACCTCTACATCGTAGGCCGGCATGGTGAACGTGTACTCAAGCAGCTCTGGAGAAACTGTTTCATTTAGAGGCACAATGCCTGTGCCGCCTTTCTCGCTTACAGTCAAAGCGCCCAACTGATGCTTGGCGGGCGGTTTCACTGTCAACGTAACAGTAACCCCTTCTTTTGTTGCTGCTACCGATGCGGTAACTCCTTCTGGCACCGTGATGCTATAGACCGGGTAAAACAGCTCCTCATCTGTGAGAATTAGGCCTTCCTTCACATTATCTATCGTTGCCACAAAGTAGATGTCTCCGTTATCGTCGACTTCCTCAACGGTTACCGTTGAAGAGGCCTCTGTGAGCTTAGCCTCTAAAGCGTTTCTTAAGAACTCCACATCGGTGGCATATTGGGCCACAGAGTTCGGAGCAAACTTCATGACAAGGGTACCGCCATCCCGGACATCCGCCGTTTCGTCGTTACGCATTCCATCATCATCGGCGCTCACAGGCGTAACATAAGTGATAACTGAATCACCCATGTCTCCTGTTCCCTGCAGCTCAATGCGATGCATCACGGCGGTAGTGAAGTACGCGTTGACAACGGTCTCGTTCTTCAATGGGTTAATAGCAAGTTTAGGTTCAATAAAGTGCCTGCCATTGTCGTCTACAACCACTTGTTCATTTACCGTCCAGTAGTCTAGCATGTACTCTGATGCCGGATAGGCGGAAAACTCCAATGTACTCCCGCCGTATTGCAGATCGCCACTGACTATCTCTACACCATCAGCTTTGGCCGCTAGACTGCTACCAACCCCACCCACTGCGGAGAAGTATACTTTATAGAGGCTGGCGGCTTTCAGATAGACGGTGGCCTCCAGATCACCAGAGACACGGTCGATGGTATAGTTCTTATCCGTGGTGTAGACGAAGGATTGGCCCACCTTCCACTGTTCCACCATGCTACCTGGATTGACCAGCACACTAAGGGTTAGAGACTCACCAGCATAGGCAGTCAGGCCCTCCTCCGGCAGGGGTACTTTTTCTGCCACCAAATCGCCGTATATGTCATACAAGGTATAGACCATCGCGCCCCGGTTGGGGTCATTGACGGCAGCCCTCACCGTATATGGGATATTGGGCACGAAAACGGCTTCCACTTCCACATTACTACCTAGTTCGCTAATGGTGAGTCTGCCAGCCGGATCTACGACTTCGTCACCGTTTACCAGCCACTTGGCAAACATGTAACCCCGGTCGGCCCGGGCGGTAAACACTAGCTGCGAACCACCCTCAACCGAAGCCAGGTCGGCCTCCGTGGCGGGGGTGCCGTTGATGGTTACAGCAAGAGAACCATTCTGCAATGCCAATTCCACACTGTAACGATTGCGCACCGTATCTAACGATATGACAGTCGGCATAGTGATGCGGAAGATATAACTGTCCTTCTCATCAGTAACTTCTCCATTGACTATGAAGAAAGCGTCCTCGGCAGCCTGATAGCCCACTTTCGGTACCACGGTAATCTCCGTGTCACCGGGTACAGCAGCGCCGCTGACTATGGTCCTCTTTACCGGTTCTGATGACGGGTCATTGTCATGATCATACATATAGAAGGCAATAATGTCTCCCTCTAGACTAAGGGTATAGCTGTCTCGTTCAAAGAGTGCATACACCGTCATAGATGAAGAGTCAACAGTAACAGAAAGACTGTTAGAGCCATCCTCGCCAGGTGTGCCAGCGAAGACCGTAGTCTTTCCTTCCGCAACTACCTGCCACTGACTGAAATGGTACCCGGCCTTCGGTGCAGCAGTGAAGGTATACTCGGCCCCATAGCTGGCATAGGCTCCAGACGAGAAGTACTCATCTGCACAGGTGACTACCCCGCCCTCAGCGGGTTGAGCTACCACATACAGCCTCAATAGCGCTGGTTTGAAAGTCACAGTGACTGTCACAGGCTGGGCTTCTGTAGTGAGCACGTAGGTGGTTCCCCCAGACTGGGTTTTAACCGTATCGTTGTCAAACGTAGCCGTCCAAGTATCAACCTCGTAGCCCGGCTGAGGTGTGGCGTACAGGAGAACCGTCGTACCAGCAGTGTAGTAGGCGAAACCACCGCTGGCATTGCTTATACCCACAGTACCCACGGGCCGACTGCCCGATTGATCGCTATACGGGGCAGCTATAGCTTCCAACTCATAGGTAGCACCAATAACGGTGTAGAGGCCCGGCACATAGCTGATGCTGTAGTTGCGGTAATGGTCATTCCCCTGGCCCATTGGGACCGGATAGACCGTGTAGTTACCCGGGTCCATGTTGTTAGAATAGTACTTCTCCATTCCTCCCAGATTCCAATCATGCACTAGCTCCTACGGGAACTGTGACTTTTACCGTAGTGGGAACCGACTATTCGTACAGTCAGACTGCACCTTTGGCTGCGTCTAACCCCTTTCCGCTAAGCATTTGTTTGCACATTTTAACGTACCAAGTCTGCATTCTCCTTGACTCCACCAAATGGTGGATTATTGGGTGGCGCGACATTACTCATTTTCCGACTAGGTTGGGCACAGGCACTCTAGTATGACCACAGCCCTGCGGAATACAACGAAAAAAGGGGCTGTTTTACGACAGCCCCTTGGAATCTAGCAATCCTATACTTCTAGCTTTTGCTATAGCTTGCACCCGGTTCTTAACTTCCAGTTTGCTATAAAGATTTAGGGTATGGGTCTTAACTGTACTAGAAGATATGTATAGTCTCTCGGCAATTTCAGTATTAGACATTCCTCTTGCCATGAAGTTGAGAACTTCTAACTCTCGTCGGGTCAGCCTATCCTTAACGCTTTGCGCAACGAAGACCCCTTCGCTACTAGCCTTTTCACCTTCTAACATTTGCTTCATCAGCAAGTAAAACGACTGATGCCGGATATGTTCAACCATCGCCTGATCAAAATGCCCGTTGTGCCGACTCTCCAGATAAACCAAACCAGCAAAAACATGGTTGAACACCACAGGGAGACACACAAAGGAGATACTGGATCTCTCCCTCAGGAGATTATCATTGGCAAAAGGGCCTCCCTCCGGTTTAGTGCCGACAATGACTTCCTCAAGAGTTCGGCTCGCATAGCGAACGACTTTATGCGGCAGATAACGCTCATACTCTTCCTGATCCTTTGCCGACAGGAGTCTTGACGCTGATCCCTCTGGGGTCCATACATAATCCAGTTTCAAAGACGCGTCTCTAGCCAGAAGGATTGCACCAAAATCTAATCCCAGTTCCCCACATATCCTATCTAAGAAACATCTGTAGGCAGCGTCTAATGGCAATACCTCCAAATCACTATGGAGGTCATTAAACGCATGGACTCTCGGCTCGGCCTGAGCTGAACTGCTGGAATTGGTAACTCCTATCTCCCACCACACTAGCTCCGGTGAAAGACCATACATGTTCGCAATTCGCTCAGCCACCTGGTCTGCTCCCCACTGCAAGAACAGGCGATAGGCATCCTGAGCATAGACAGCTGCAATCTTACCCCCGTCCCCATGGTATCTGGCGGCCAAATAGTTGGCTAAGGCAGCCAGCAGAATGTTCTGCTGCTCTTCTGCGTGGCGAATGGCTTCATCAAATAGTTGGCGAGCCCGATACTGTTTGTCTGGGGTCTGCCACAAAGCGTCCACAAGCAGATACTTGCCGCCATGGTTTTCTGGGCTTAACTTGGCCCACTTCTTAAGCCTTTCCTTATAGTCTCGGCACTGCCTTCTTAAAGGTAGTGACACTTTTCCCCGCTGTTTTTTCAAAATCTCCCAGGCAATCAGCAAGAAATAAAAGACATAGTCCACCTCAATGATAGAACCAGCCACCAAGTCCAGGCGCCGAATAGAGTTCTCTATTAACTTAAAGGCCTCCTCTAACTCTCCCTTCAGATACAGCCTCTGCACTTGCAGCAGGTGATACATCATTGCTTGATTGGGCTCCAAGCTATCCGCATCTACCTTCATCACTTGCCCATCTTCTGCACTGGAAGTAGGCCGAGCCAACGTGTTTATATGATCCCGAAACATGGAAATGGATCGTAATAGGAACTCGTTGTTGGTGGCCCGTGCATATCTCTCATCCTGCGTCAGTATCTTTTCTAGCTCGGAGCATGGTACTCCCATTGAATACCTGATTTCGGTGGCCGCATACAACACATAGCCTCCATATAAATGGTCACCCATCCTCTGAGCACAGTCAAAGGCCTTCTGCAGGTAATTAAGGCTTTGTCTAGCGGGGGATGTCCAATGGATGACAAGGGCTCCGAGACAGAAATAGGTAGGAGCGGCCGCTAGCACATCGTCAGTTTGCTCCACAAGCTCTAGAGAGAGACTTTTAGCTTCGCGCCCTTATCATATTGGCCCAATACCGAGCCCAGAATTAGGCTATAGGCTGCATAGGCTACAGGGGAGCACGGCGACTGGCCCTGCGCCGACACTATGTTACCGATCTTAAGCGTAAGGAAAGCAAATAGTTTTCCGTTCCTGAACCTAGCAGAGGTGGCCATCATGTATAGCATTTCCAAGACATTCTTCCAGTGGCGACTAGCTGCCAGCGATGGGTTCTCAATTCTCCTTGGGCGGGTATTTCTATAATGCCTCATCCCCAACAGAACCTCTTTGGCAATCTGGGCATCCAGCTGATGCAACCGGATCCTGACCCCAAGACAACTTAGTGTCTCAATGCCTAACTCGATAACCCGATCGTACTCTCCCATATAGAAACTGAGGACCATCTGTTTCCTTTTTATGTCGAACAGGGTATCTTTCTCACTACCGCCCCTCCTGTTGAGTTCTTCTTGACTAGCTAACAGATGGGAGGCTATAGACAGTAAGTTCCTTTCTACCATGGTTCTGTTGGGATGAGAGAGAAGCGCTGTGGCTATACGCAGATGTAGCTGTTCTTTTCTGTCTGGGTCAATTCCCTGGTATACACTCTGATAGATCCGCTCGTGGAAAAACTCATACTCCCTGACCCCGTACTCACTTGCCTGGTCAGAAGCGTCTACTATTAAGCCCAGACGGGATAGGGTTTCAATTCTCGACTCTAAGACAGGCAACGATTCACCAGTTATCAGTTGTAAAGAGGCCAGACTAAATCTACTACCAATACACGAGGCAACTTCCAGCAACTGTAGCAGATCGGGGCTCAGTCCCTCCGTTTTGCCCTGAATAATCTCTACGCTGCTGTCAGGCAAACTGGCAACACCCATGACTCGCCAATCAAGCCGCCAGACCTGCATCCGCTGGTCATAGTAGATTCCGTTTTGTTCTAGTAAACGGCTAAGCATTTGCTTAACAAACAACGGGTTACCGGCCGACCATCTGTATAGCCAGCGTGTGAGTTGCTGGCCTTCCTGCAACGCGCCACCAAAAACATCTTCAAGCATGTTCTTGATGGCATCCATTGTTAGCCCTCCCAGCTCTATTCGCAATGAGTCTACTGGGGCCACTTGGTGCAAGACTCTACACACTTTGGCGCTATACGCGAGTGGGCTACTCCTGTAGGCAAGAATCAGAAAAAGACCCTGTTTGAATGCAGGATCGAGTAACGACTGGATGATAGCCCGAGAGCTTTCATCGGCCCATTGCAGGTCATCTAGGGCAAGAGTAAGAGGATAGAGCTCTCCTGCAACTACTGCCGTAAGATTCCGAAAAGCCTTCTCAAAACGGGGCTCAAACCTTTCTACGTCATCTACAGTATCTGTCCCCTGATGGCCGACAACTTTCTCCAACTGGGGGACCAGACAAGTAATAAGAGGAACGTCTTTACCCAGCTCTTTGATGAGCCGCCTTCTTACTCGGCGCAACTTGTTATCGGGAAGGGTCAAAATGTGGCCGATCATCTGCCCCGCGATTTGCCTAAGGGCAACATATGGTTCATCCCCGCTATACTGCTTAAAGTTCCCATAAACGCAGATGCCTTCGCCCTGAGCCAGCTCGGCGAGGATAGCTTTGATTAAGGTAGTTTTTCCGCAACCCACTTCTCCAGTGATAGTGGCTACACTTCTCTTGCCTTGCAACAGAGCCTCATACTGCACTCGGATGGTATTAATCTCCCGCTCACGGTCCACCCTGACCTTCTCCAACCTCGAGAGAGTAGCATGCCTACCATCATTGGAAGCGGATTGCTCTATCCCTGCCATACTCATCCCCCTTTCCCGCAATTAGTTCTTTTCCACTCTAGACAGAACTCCTGCATGAATCTGTTCAAACACGTCGAGTACTCCTACCCCATAGTCGCCCGCAAACAAGTACAAAGGGGTATCTCTATGGTTTAGAGTATTGAGCTCATGTGAACATTAGGGTCGGCAGCCTTACAAATTGTAGGGCTCACTGTCGTAGCTACTCAGCACGGAACGGACATACTCCAGAGTACGATCTTCTAAGATCGCTTGCCGCAGACCTTGCATAATGCTAATCAGGTAGCGCAGGTTATGAATGCTAAGCAGCTGGTAAGCCAAGATTTCTTGGGCTTTAATCAGGTGTCTTAAATAGGCCCGCGTGAAGTTCCGGCAAGCATAGCAATCGCAGTTGGGATCCAGAGGCGAAAAGTCGCGGGCATAGGTGGCGTTACGAATCACAACCCGGCCTTGGCTGGTAAAGGCGGTTCCGTTACGCGCCACGCGGGTCGGCAAGACACAGTCAAACATATCTACACCCCGAATGGTACCCTCCATTAGACAGTCGGGGGAGCCCACACCCATCAGGTAGCGAGGTTTATCCTTCGGAATCAGGGGCACCGTAACCTCCAGCATCTCATACATAAGAGGCTTAGGCTCACCGGTGCTGAGGCCGCCTATGCCATAACCGGGGAAATCTAGGTCAACCAGGAACTTGGCGCTTTCCTGCCGTAAGTCGGCATAGGTGCTGCCTTGGATAATGCCGAAGAGGGCTTGGGTATCAGGTCGTTTGTGGGCCTGCTTGCTGCGCATGGCCCAACGATGGGTACGTTCCATAGCTTCCTTAGCATACGAGTGCTCGCAGGGATAGGGAGTGCACTCATCAAAAGCCATGATAATATCGGCTCCCAGGGCGTTTTCAATGGCGATCGCCCGTTCTGGGCTGAAAAAATGTCTACTACCGTCAATATGGGAGTGGAACAACACGCCTTCCTCGCTGATTCTATTCAGGCTGCTGAGACTGAACACCTGAAAACCGCCGCTATCAGTGAGAATACTGCCGTCCCAGTTCATGAACTGGTGTAACCCCCCGGCCTCTTCCACCAGATCATGGCCCGGGCGCAAGTAGAGATGATAGGTATTACCAAGGATGATTTCGGCTCCTATCTCCTTCAGATCACGGGGCGGCACCGCCTTTACAGTGGCCTGGGTCCCTACGGGCATAAAGACCGGCGTGTTGACAACACCATGGGGAGTGGTCAAGCGCCCCACCCGCGCCCTCGTCTGCTTACATTCATGCAAAATCTCGAATTTAATGGCCATCTATTCTCCTCCAACGGTTAGATAATAAGCATGGCATCACCAAAGCTATAGAAGCGATAACGCTCACGAATAGCCTCTTCATAAGCCGCCAGAATCTGCTCTCGCCCCGCTAAAGCGCTAACCAACATAATGAGCGTTGACTTGGGCAGGTGGAAGTTGGTAACGAGCCCATCCACCACTTTAAACTTGTAGCCTGGATAGATAAAGATATCGGTCCAGCCAGAGCCAGCGCACACAGTACCATCGGCTTGTCCCACCGTTTCCAGGGTGCGGGCTGAGGTGGTGCCAACGGCTACAATGCGCCCACCGTCTGCCCGGGTTTGGTTAATGAGAGCGGCCGCCTCATCTGGCACCTGATAAAACTCGGAGTGCATCCTATGCTCCTCCACCCTATCTACATGCACCGGGCGGAAGGTGCCCAGACCCACATGCAGGGTAAGGCGAGCAATTCTGATGCCTTGCTGGGACAAGCTCTGCAGCAACTCTTCTGTAAAGTGTAAGCCCGCGGTGGGCGCCGCTGCCGAGCCCAGTTCCCGGGCATAGACCGTCTGGTATCGGTCTTTGTCGGCCAGCTTTTCCACTATATAAGGCGGTAAGGGCATCTGTCCCAGCCGATCTAGTATCTCTAAGAACTGGCCTTCAAACTGAAAGCGTAAAACACGGCCACCCGCATCGGTGTTGCCAATAACGGTGGCTGTCAACTCTCCATTGCCAAAGGTAAGCTGGGTGCCAACACGGGCCCGGCGCCCGGGGCGCACCAAGACCTCCCAGTCGGTGAGGTTCAACTGCTTAAGCAAAACCACTTCAATTTCAGCTTCGCCCCCCACCTTTTGCCCAAACAAGCGGGCAGGCAGCACCTTCGTATCGTTAAGCACGAGACAGTCGCCTGGGTTTAAGTACTCACCCAAATCGCGGAAGTGGCGGTGAGAAATGGCCCCTGTTTTGCGGTTGAGCACTAAGAGCCGCGAGGCGTCGCGCTGGGGCAAAGGCGCCTGAGCTATAAGCTCAGGCGGCAGATAGTAATCATAGTCGTTTATGCTAGTCATTCTAAGTTAATCTCCTAACTTTAGGATCTCAACACCCGATAAATAGTATTTGATAATCTCCTCAAAGGTATGCCCATTCTGGGCCATGGTGTAGGCTCCATACTGGCTAATACCCACCCCGTGGCCGAACCCGCTGCCCACAAACAGGAAGCTGTTGGCCTGTGCCGCTGTCTGTCGCTTCTGCCCGTTGGCACCCAGCAAATAATAGACGGGCTGGGGTTGCAGAGTCTGGGTGCCGCTGGCGGTCACCACCTTCAGCCCACTGGGGTTCAGGGCCTGCACACGGCCATCAGCTCCCAAAACGCTGACGGCGGGAACATCGGGTTTAACTGTATAGACGCGGCTCTTGAGCCTTAGGTTTAGGCGAATTTGTTCCTTCTCTAAGATGGTGCTACCAGCTGAACCGACTATTCGTAGCTGCTGTACACGACCGGCCGGGGTATAGGATAGCGGCTCCAGTGACAGAACATTGCCCACATTAATACCCATCTGCCCCAGCAAGTCTTGAATCTCTGCAGCAGTCAACCGCTCTTCCCAATACTCATAGCCCGAGTTGATGGGGTAAAGCTCAGGAACACCAATAAGGTAAGGTACACTATTGCCCCAAACATATATAGGGTTCTCCGTATGGCCGCCGCTGTGGGCATGGAAATACACCGGAACCATTTGACCCCTATAGGTGACCACTAGCCCCGCGGTCTCACGTACGGCCTGAGTTGAGCGGGCAGCTTCCCGCGAATGATCAAGCACTTGGCAACAGGTGGTGGTGCAGACATCAAAGCCTGATCCTTTGTGCTTGGTGCAGGTCAGGGCAAAGGTGCGCGAAGCAACCGCTTGCACCTTTAAGGCCTCCAGCGGCTGACTGGGCGACATTTCTCGCGGAACCACACCTAGGAGATAGTCCTCTATGTCTATGTAGTTAATGACACGGTAGCGACTGCTCATCTGTGTCAGTTGCAGCCAACCCCGATGCAACTTGCCGGCCAGGTTGAGAAAACCTCCGTCAAGGGCACCGATGTAGATGTCGGCGGCCGGTAAGACGGCTAATACTTGGCCACCAGCATTACAGAGCTCGCTGCGGTTGGAATTGGGAGCAACCACCGACCAGATATGGGCGGGAAACTGGTTAGCCAAGTCGCTAGCCAGGGATTGGGCTGCACTGGCATCGGTGGCGGAGCCAACCCAGACCTGCCACTGACTTCCCGTCCAAGCTAGAACGGCCTGATTCAGCAGGCTTCGGAGCTCTTCAGCCGCAACTCGATCGGGCAAGTCGTTACTAGCCACCCAATAATAGCCCGACGATTCGGGGCGCACCAGCCAACTGGCCGCTCCTGGTGCTGCCAATATCTCTGTAGGCCACACTTCCCCCGGCTGCAAGCAGCCTAGCCGCAAACCATTGGCACCCGTAATGGTAACCTGCGGCGAAGTGGTTGAGTTATAGTATAACCCAACCCGGAGCGGACCGGAAGCTTGTGCCTGAGCGGGCGAATAGGGCCAAACTGCGACCGCCAGCAGAAGAAGTATCAATAACACTACACGTCGTTGTCGCAAAGTAATACACCCCTCTTCGAGTGATACCGGCTCACTTCGACAAGAAGGGGCCTTTTTCCTGCGGGAAGCAACCGCAAGTTGTAAGCTACAGCGCTGATAACTCGTCGCTGCCCTTGGCAAACCGTGCTCATTCCGACAGAGGTGGGCAAGCGCTCTAGTATGACCACCGCCCATCGGTAGAACAAGCAAAGGGGGGCTGTCGCAATGAAGTGCACCCCAGATGTTAGACACCAATCTAGCATTTGGAGGTGCATTTCTTTTGACCAAGTTCAGTAGGGATTTTCGCCTAAGGTTAGTGTTGGAAGTAGAAGGTGGACAGTCGCTAACATCTGTTGCACGCAGGTATGGGGTTGGGAGAACCACCCTGCAGAACTGGTTTCTTCGCTATCAGGCTGGCGGTATGGAGCAACTAATAGCGACAAACCAGCACTACACGCAAGAATTCAAGTTGCAGGCAAGCCAATGGTTTATCCTATGCTCAAGCAGCCGCTGATCTAGGGATTCCTAAGAACAGCACTTTACAAGCATGGGAAAAGCTTTATCTAGAGCAAGGATTGGACGGTCTGCAAGATACAAGGAAAGGCAGGCCACCAAATATGAAAAAGAAGAAAACCAAACCCACGAAACCGTTATCCCGCGAAGAAGAACTAGAAGCTGAGAATGCCCAACTTCGTATGGAGAATGCTTACCTAAAAAAATTGAAAGCCTTAG
>JAKOXL010000051.1 GCA_029781045.1 Bacillota bacterium
TATATATGTCGGCAGGAGGAAGAGAAACTTTAGGGGTGGGATGTAGAAATGCGAAAAACGTCGTTAGCGATGCCTTGGACCGCTGGAGGCGAAGAATTCTTAGGTTAAAAAAACCTAAGCATAGAAGGTTTAGGAGCAGTGGGTAGCATCGGCACGCTTTTGGGATACTCTAAGAATCCCGTAGCGCTAGTCCGTATTACAACCGTACATAATATGATTCTAAAAGTCACGGGCGCAGCAACGCAGCGCCCCTACCGGACTCCCAGTCGGGAAACACGTTAGTAATCTAAAGTGAGTTGCACCAGCTTTGGCGGCGCTTCTGCTTCGCTGACCTCGATGCCATATTGAGCCAAGAATTCGCCCACGAGGTGCCGGTGGCAGTGGTCGGGGCTGTCGCAATAGCACACCAGGGCGATGGTTTTGCCGGATTGCACTAGGCGATAGAGGGTCCGCAGTTCGGCCAGTTTTTCTTCAGTTTGTAGTTCCTGCTGGAAGGCGGCTTCATAGGTTGGCCACCAGGTGGCTGGGTCTTGGCCGCGCCATTTGTGCCAATAGCGGGCAAAGAGCTGGGGGCTGGGGGATAGCCCTATGTGGCGATTCAGGTCGGGGATATCTTCACCACCGCGGGTGATTAGCCAATACTCATCGGCTTGGCAGTATTTCATATTGCTTAGGCTGGTGGTGATTACTTTGCCGACCACGGGGACCCCTCCTTGACTAGAATAGATGCTGCACGGTTATGTTGGGTAAGTGCTGTTCCAGATACTCGGCTACAATACGACGATGGCAGCGTTTTGGTTCATGCTCACTGCAAAGCAGGCATACCCGAGCAAGGTGCTGAAAGCGACTTTCCCATAGCTCTTTCGTATTACGCTGTTCAAGCAGCTGTAGAAATTGGGCCTCATAGTGGGCCCAATTTGGGCATGGCTGGGGATCCTTAAGCCGGACAACATCGCCCACCTCGATTAGGGCATCGGATTGATAATAATTAACGCCGGGCCAGACACCGGCGCTATAGCGCCATAGGGGGCGGGCCCAAGTGTAGTCATGCAAGTTGATTCCTGCCAGACAGACCATGTTGTTTACCTTTGTCATGGCGGTGATTACGATCTCCATTCGGATACCTCCGTCGTTGGTTGTTAGTGGGGGTTTTCGAGATAGGGTGGGCAAATCCTGCAAATGAGAAAAGCACGGGCAGGGATTGCGGGTCAATAAAAGGAATATTCTTATGTGGCAAGTTCTGATCTGCGGGCTGGCGTTTTCAGTTAAGGGAGGAAGACGAATGGAGATTAAGAGATATACAGCCTTTAAGGAAAAGGTAATTGGCAATGTGGCCAAGGTGATTGTAGGTAAGGAGCGGGAAATCGAGCTGTTGTTAGTAGCCTTCTTGGCTGGCGGCCATATGCTTTTGGAAGATATGCCGGGGATGGGTAAGACCATGATGGTGAAGGCCTTTGCCAAAACCCTGGGCCTAGGGTTTAAGCGCATACAGTTTACCCCCGACTTGCTCCCTTCGGATATTACGGGGATTAACTTCTATAACCAGAAGACAGGCG
>JAKOXL010000005.1 GCA_029781045.1 Bacillota bacterium
CGGCGAGCGCAGCAGGGGTGAGGTCCATTGCTACCTGCTGCCCTGCAATAGGCAGGGACAAATGCGCTTAGGCCCCTATCGGGAACTGGGAAGCATTGTCGAGGCCACCCGGCAGGCCTTGCTGGCATCCCATGGGAAAATACTCAGCTTTCATGATGAGCAACAAATACTTGATGCTGTGCTAGCCACCATGGAACGTGAGCAACTACAGGTGCTAGAACGAGACCTGATGCAGATTCAACAGCAAATAGCCGAGTTACAAAGACGGGCCGATGGGGCTGGCACCAGCGAGGTGCGAAATTTAATTCGCCATATAGATAACGTCAGTGTTTTGCTTACCGACGATACCGACGCCTGGTCGCCTTATTTGGATATCGAATATCTGAGTTTGCCCCGGGTATCCCTCTGGGCCTTGGAGCCCTATCTGCAACAGGCAGGCGAGTTGGGAGCCCGTATTTTGGTCGAGGAAGACCCGGAAGCTGATACTTATACATGGGTTCCAGCCCAAAAGTCCCTTGATCTTTTTACTGCTGGCTGGCTAATAGCTCTGCACCCAGATATTGCCCATTATAGCCCCACCAGAGGTTTGGTGCTAGGAGAAGCTGGCCCACTTGTTGAGCACCCGGCCCGGGCAGTGTCGGTCTACCCTAAACCCAATTATGTGTGTGAAACCTGGTTACAACATGCGGAGGCGGTGCTCGGCCAGGGGAAGAAATTGTTAGTCGCCCACGCCATCGGTTGGCAGCGAGTGCAGGAAAGCTTGCAATTGCCCGATTCCAACTTGCCACTGGAACTGGCGCTGTTGCTGCACGATGTGGGGAAGCTCAGTGTAGACTGGCAGGAACACATTCGTTTCTGGCAGAGCCGGGCTGACCCTAATAATGAAACTTTCTTGTTGGGTGAGCCCTTGGCCCATAGTACGTTTAACTGGGCAGAGCATCAGGCCTTGCAAGCAGCGTTCAATCGCCGCCGAGGTCCCCATGCTGTGCCCGGTGCCTTCGCAGTACAACCATTAATATATGACTGCCTGTTAAGCGCCTCTTGGCCAGAAGAGCAGGTAGAGGGCGCCACCGCCTGCATTATCAGTGCCATCGCCCGCCACCATGTGGCCAGTGCCCATTCGTTGAGTCCTTTTAAACTGGTGCCTGAAGCTATCATGCAAGTGCAGCGGGCCTTGGCTTTGCTAGATATACAATCCCCTCTGGGAAGTGATAGCCTGTTAGATTCCCCCTGTCCGCAGGAACAAAGGCAGTTTAAACACTATTTAGTCTCGGACTTTAAATGGTTCCCGCTGTACTGGTTAATTGTGCGCATACTGCGCTTAGCCGACCAAGCATCACAAATAGAAGGGAGGGAAGAAAATGTTGGTTAATGAATTCCACGTTCCTAAACGAACTCAAACCTATGCCGATGTTTTAGTCGCCGTTGGCTTGGCCAAGCTGTTGAGCCTTTGGCCGCAAACAAACAGTATTCAGCTGCGTGATCGGGGAGCCCATTACCAACTACTTTTGTCGAAACCCTTAGACTGGAAACAAGCGCGCCAGGCTCCTTTGGGTCCGGTTTACCCGTACATTCTATTTAAGCCCACCGATCCTAAGCCCAAGGCGGCTTCTGAGCTAATCGATTACTCCCATGAAAGGCAAATTGAGGAAGCATACCGTAAGTATGTGGAGGCAACAAGAAATCGGGAGAGCAAACAAGCTGCCCAGGTAGCCGAAACGGCCCCGCCTACTCCTAGGGAAGACTTGCAGCTATTTAAAGATTTTAATAGTCTGCGGATGGGGTCGCCCGCCTATAGCAAGCTTTACTTGGCATTAGAGGAGATTCCGGAAGAGTTGCCCCTGCTTGTTTTAAATCGGCTGAGCGATCTACTGCCCAGCGGAGTAACTGTCGAATGGACTAAGGTGCCGAAGCCCAACTTACCCGCATCTAGTTTGCAGTTGTTTAGCCCCATTACAGGAAAAGGGGTACATCGGCCCAAAGCCGATGGAGCTGGAGTGGGGCAATTTAGTAAGAAGCTAATCGATTGGTTTGAAGAGTGGATGAAGTATATAGCCATGCACGTCATACTTAGTAGCCATCGGGCCGGTGACAATACGATTGTGTTAGCCATCGCTCCCGAGGACATTTCCCTTGACGGCCTAGCTACAGTCCGAAGGGAGCTGCTCAGGAAGGGGTTATGGGGCAACTTGAAGGTGGAGATAAACGCCACATTATCTATTGCGCAATCCCTTATTGCTAATTCCGAGTTTGCTAATCGCGGTGTAATTCGCCTAAGGGGAAGAAGGCCTAACCAGCTGGTGCGCGGTATTTACATTTCCTACTTTAAGAGTCTAGGTACGGGTAAAGCGCTGATGAATAATGCCTTTCTCGGAATTCCCGGCTGGTTCCCTATTGAAACGCAAGAAGATGCGGATGCATGGCTTGCCATTTTAGATGAGCATTCCCGTTTAATTAGAGGGCTAGCTGAAAATAAATCGGATCATTTGCCGCTCCTAGTTGCTTATCGAGATTTTATCTCCGGTGGGCGTCTTAAGGATTTGCTAGATTTCCTCGTTAGTTATGGAATTATGACCATGAGCCATCTGGAAGATAGGAGATGGGTACGGCACACCACCAAGAGTTTAAGGAGGTTGCTTATGAGCTATCAATTGCGTTCGGTGATAGACAACTCGGGCTTTCAAAATATCGCCGCGGCCATTCGGCGTTCAACCGTATCTGCCCAATATCGTAAAGCTATTTCTGGTAAGCAAGTATTTGAAATTAAGTATGGTCTTGCCCAAGAATGGAAACAGAAGATGCGCTTTAAAGATAAATTCGTCGCCGCATTGGCAGATTTCGTGCAGCAGTACAATAACGAAAATGCCCGCCATGTAGAACAAGATAAGGAAACTAGACCACGCATTACTACAAGAGATCTGGATCAAGTGATTGACCTCATCGAGCAATATGGATCCGAGTTAGTTGGTATGCTGCTACTTGCCTATGGTTATGCTAAGGAGTCCAAAGAAGAGGAGGAATAAGGTAATGAAATTGCATTCCCTCGCTATTTCTGGTTTGCTAAACATGAACTTGCATTCCTTGAACAATGAGGGGGCCGAAGGAAACCATCTAATGACGCGCCAAGTACAGATCGTTGATGAAAAGGGCCACCTGCACTCGGTTAATGCCATTTCTGGTGACATGTTTAAGCATATACAAGCCGAATATCTTTTCCAGTTGGCCAAAGAAGAAGGCTTGCCCCTTTGCCAAGGTTGCGCCGTGTTTGATGCTAACCGAATAAGCGCCGATGCGGAATTTGCAAATTCCTTTAGCGAAGGGGCAACTAACGAAGAGATACTGCATGGTGTTCTACGGCGCTGCGTGTTAGACGACGCGGAAGGTATCTTAATTAGCAGGAAAATAGGGGGCAAGGATCGTTCCATTGGACGCAAGTCGGCGGTGGAATTTGGATGGGTAGTAGGGCACCCGGAAAGAACCCATACCGACTCCTACTTCCATGTGAAGTTCGATAATAGGGCACGAGCGGACGGATCGGGGGATGAGGCTAACTTGGGCCAGAACATTTTTCACCGACCCGCATCTTCAGGGCAATATGCAGTCGTGCTCAATGTGGATCTGTATCGGTTGGGCTTAAATGATATTTCGCGAGAGTATGCCCTGTCAGCTGCAGAGCGCAAAGCCAGAGCTCAGGCCTTACTAAAGAGTATTCTCTTTACTTTCTTAAAGCCCAGTGGTGCGCAGCGTAATACACAGAACCCCCATATCCTAGCCTTTGAAGGCGCCATTACCTTAAGCCATAGCACTTACCCGGCGCCCCAGGCTAGTGCACTGAACTTAAATTATCTAAGTGAGATAGAAGGCCTGGTCGACACGCTAAACAGTTTAGAGAGTGGGGCCGTTAGCCTGCTAAAATTTGATAGCCTCGCCAGCTTTGCCTCTTGCATGGAATCAATAATTGGCAATTTTGATCTCGTGGGTGCATAACTATGGCCAACTGGCTTGTGATCAACTATCGCCCCACCACCCTATTTTCCTTACGAATGAGTCATGCAACTAGTTCAGGTGGTAAAACGTTGTTGGTCCCCACGCCCTACGCTTTCAAACTAGCAATGGTTGATGCGGCCTTTCGTTACTCGGACCTGAAACATGCTAAGCAGGTATTTAACATCCTTTGCCAACGGTCGATTCGCTTTCAACCGCCAAAGAGAAGTGTGGTTACCAACACTTTTATCAAGATAATGCGCCGACGGGAGCTTAAGAGCAAGAGTAAAGACCCGGTCGTTGCTGCAAAACAGATTGAAGAACTGACCAACTCCCCCTATATTCAAACCATTGCTTACCGCGAGTTCTGCTTTTTTGAGGGAATCCTTAAAGTTGCTATCCACGTAGAGGGGTTAACTAGGTCAGAGGTCCAGCTGCTCAGAAAAGCGGCAGCCCATATTAATTATCTTGGTAAGCGAGGTAGCTTCATGCAATATTATGGTGATGAGGTGGTCGAACACCTTGTGGGACCTTTCACCGTAAGAATGGGGGAGCCGGTAGATAATATTGGGCAATATTATCTAGGCCAATTCCTTGATGATCTAGGAAATACGGCTAGTAAGGATCTTTTTGAACGGGTTAATCCCTACAGCGAAAAGCGTGCAGAGCTTCATAAACACCGTATATTTGAGCATCATCTCATTCCCTATAAACAGGTCCGCTCCTCCCACCGCTATACTGAGTACCTACGCACCGACTGTGCAACATAAATTATACCTAGGCCTTAAGGCGAAAATGCCTTAGGGCTTTTCTTTATGCATAATAAGAGCTGTTTTTGTCAATACCTCAAATAGTGATTGGATAGGGGGGAATACGAATGCTTGTTATGGTCGACTCATATGGTGCTTTTGTAGGAAAAAAGAGCGAACGGCTAGTAATCAAGCAAAGGGATGGGACGAAAGAAGAAAAACCGCTGTTTGACATAGAGCAAATAATGATTTCATCCAACGGGGTAAGCATTTCCGGTGATGCCGTGCGGGAGTGTATGAACCGGGGAGTACAAATTGTGTTTGCCAATCACCAAGGACAGCCCTATGGGGTGCTCAGTGGGCTAGAATTAAACGGCACAGTTAAAACTCGACGTGCGCAGCTAATGGCCTATCATGATCAACGGGGTGAGAACTTTGCCAGAGAGGTTGCCCGGGCTAAGGTGCAAAACCAGACTAACACCATCAAATACTTTCTCAAAAGTCGCAAAGAAGACGAAAGCCTGGTTGCCATTTGTGAAACCTACATTAAAGGCCATGCAAACAGCAATCAGGCAAATAAAAAAGATTGATGGCGACAACATCGATGCCGTTCGTGAGCAAATCATGGCTGCAGAAGGTCAAGCCGGCGTAGCTATTGGCAGGCGGTAAGCCAGTTATTGCCGGCGGAATTGGCCGGGGCTAAGTGTCGGGATTGTGAGTATCGGAGATATTGCGGCGGAGTGTATTAGAGGGAAGAAAAACACCTCGCATCTTGCCATGCGAGGTGTTTTTCTTCTTATGGCTTAGTCCTCTCTAACGAGTCAGCGGGGGGTAACATTACGTTAGCCCCCCTTTTTGGAGGTTTTTGCTTTCAGTCCTCTCTGACGAGTCAATGGAGTGTAAGTTATATATTATATTCGCTACATTTTGCTCTTTTCCTGCAAAAGAGAGGCAACAGCCCCCTGGGGTTGTCTACTCCCGTGCTTGCCGCTCCTGTTCTGCCTGTATGCGTCGTAGAGCCGAGGAGCTTATGTGAAGCTGTATATAGCCGCAGCCCAGACAGATACGGCTGTGAGCGTAGTCGCCTGAGAAGAGGTTGCCTATCAGTAAGGAGTTGCCTCCGGTGCGAATGCCCTTTTCTAGCCAGGTTTCGCTGCCGCAGAAGGGGCACGAGGGGAGGTCGTCGGTAATAGATTCGTGGTTCCCCTTGGGTAGATTAATGGCCACATTGGCAATCCAGCCGGTGATGTCTTGAAAATGATCCCTATAGCGCACCCTTGAATAACGGCGCTGACGCTCAAGCAATTCTAACTCCTGGCCTGCTTTTAATTCAAGTAACACGTGACCATCGGGTTTAGGCTCCTGGCGTATCTTGCCAGTGGGAACGGTGACCTTCACAAAATCAGCCACTGTCATCACCTCAACTTTAGTTTTCATTACTGTCTATTACGAAAATGGGGCTCAATTGTTGCCTTTTAGATCGCACGGGAGCAAGATAAAGGGGTGCCCAATTAAAGCAGGAAAATGCATACCCAGGGGGAATATGAATAAAAGAAGACTTCTCTTTATTTAGTTTATAAAAAAGAGAGGAAGTCTGCAGAAAAATATTAGGAGGTGTTCTCATGAATATTGGTGAGCGGGCATGGCAGTTACTTCCGCAACTGACAGCTTGTGAGAGCATAACTCAGAGTGAGGGGGAGAGGAAGGTGGCCGACTACGTGCATTCGTTGTTGGCAGCCAACCCTTATTTTCAAGCCAACCCCGATTATTTGCGCCTAATGCCTTTACCGGCCGCCAATGAGCCGGCGGTGGTAGCGGCTCTGGTGCGCGGGCAAGGAAAACAAACGATTATTCTGCTCAGCCATCATGATGTGGTGGGCATTGAAGATTATGGCGTCTACAAAGATCTAGCCTTTAAGCCGGAAGAACTAACCGAAGCTTTTAAGCAGAATCCGGACATATTGCCAGAGGCGGCACGCCGGGATCTGGAGAGTGGCGAGTGGCTTTTCGGGCGGGGCACCATGGATATGCTTTATGGCTTAGCCATACATATTGCCCTCATTGAAAAGATGGCGGCTAAACCGGAGGCGCTGCCCGGTAACTTGTTACTCTTAACGGTGCCAGATGAAGAGAACAATTCGCTGGGTATGCGGCACGCCATCGAGTTATTGCGAGAGATGCAACTGCAATATGATCTAGAATTTACTGCTGCCCTTAACAGTGAGTCCCACGGAATTGTGGACGAGGGGCATGTGGTGCAAACGGGCACCGACGGTAAGATACTGCCCCTAATCTATTGTTTTGGTAAGGAAACCCATGCGGGCACGGTATACAGCGGCCTCAATGCCCACCTGCTAATGGCTGAGGTGACCAACCGACTAGAGCTCAACCCCGACTTTTTCGACAGCGTGGCTGGCGAGGTCTCTTTCCCGCCCACGCTGCTCCTCGGTGGCGACTTGAAAGAGCGGTATAACGTATCAACACCTACTGTTGCCTGGGGCTTTTTCAATGTTTTTACCTTAGCCGCTTCA
>JAKOXL010000057.1 GCA_029781045.1 Bacillota bacterium
GTGATAGTGAAGTCTTTGGTCTGAGCAGTGCCGCCCTCTTTGCTAATTGTCGCGGTCAGGGTTACGGTCTGGTCACCCTGGTTATGCTCCGGGCGAGTAACTGCACCAGTCGTCGGATTAACATAACCGGCCGGGTCAGCCGTCCAAGTGATGTCGGTGTCGTTGGCCCCTGCCACAAGCAGGTTCAGCTTCGACGTCACCACAATCAGAGGTGTGCTATACTGAAGCTGTTCATACTCCGCCCTGGGAGGGAAAACATGCGTCTCTTTATTGCCATCAACTTCGATGAGGATACCAAGAAAAACATGATTGCAGTACAGCAGCGGCTGAAGGCCTACGGCCAGGGCAACTTCTCCCGCCCAGAAAACCTACATCTAACCTTAGCCTTCTTGGGCGAGATAGCGCCGCAACGGGTGCCACTCATTCAGCACCTTATGGATCATCTGACCGTTCCTCGCCTGCGCCTCAGCTTTAACCATGTGGGCTACTTCCCCCGCAGGGACGGAGATATCTGGTGGCTCGGCTTAGAGCACAACGAAGGTCTTTTTGACCTGCAGAAGGACCTGCACCAGCGACTCACCGCTGCCGGCTTTCAGCTGGATAATCGCGGTTTCTCGCCCCACATTACCTTGGCACGGCGAGTAGTACTGCAGAAAGAACCCGATAAAGACATACTCTTAGGTACACCTTTTGACACCGCCGTTGACACTGTCAGCCTAATGCTATCGGAACACCTGAATGGCAAGCTGACCTACACTGAGCTCCACGCGGTGAAAGCTCCAGCCAACCGGGACTAATCCCAAGACGGGTTTATATGGTTCCGCACCCTACCTCTCTGTTGCCTAACCAGACACGTTACTGGCAATCAACTCCGCCACCTGAAGGGGCGATAGGCAGGTAGTGTCTATGGCTAACGTATTCTGCCCTTGGTAGAAAGGCAAGCGGGCGAGAGCATCTTCTACTTGCTGAGGTGTCCCCCGTTGTGTTAAACGCACACTCAACGCTTCGGGTGAACATAGAAGCGTAAAGCAGAATAGCTCAAAATGGTGTTGGGGCTGTAACCGGCTCAACAAGTTGCTGAGCTATAGCTTCTTGATGCATCACCCAGCAGAAGATGACATGCTGAAAGCTGGAGTTGCGTAAGAAGTTCCCTAACAAGTAGATTATGTTGTCTTCAACCATTTGCTTATTCTCTTCCGTCACTCGCCACGGGTGCATCATCCAACACCAATCCCCATCCAGCCATACGGAAGCGGGCAGCTGTCTGTAGAGATGCTGGCAGACTGTCGTTTTGCCAACGCCCATAGGGCCATTGATAAAAATGAGCTTTTTCATGGTCTCCTCTCTTCGGCTTCCCTCAGCTCCGGCGGCGAGCTGTTCTTTTTCATTCCCACTGCGAAAACTTCATAGCCCCGTTGCTGGTAAAAGGAGACCAGCGACTCCTCACAGAAGAACTGCACATGCAATTTTCTCTGCTCACAGCGCTCCACCAGGAGTGCCATTATACGGCTGCCGATACCCTGACGGCGATACTCAGGGTCAACCCCGAGGCCGCAGAGATAGGCATTTATAACCCCATCTGAAACCACTCGGCCCGTACCGATGAGCCTATCCCCATCGTAGACATAAAGCACATACCAGCTTCCTGCCATAGCCCGAGCCAGCTGTTCGGCGCTAAGCTGCAAGAACTGCGCCCAACCCAGCCGTCGATACAACTCATATAAATCCAATGGTGATCGCAAATGCTCGCTAAACTCCATCATGGCTCACCACCGATAATCATAGCCAACACAGATCAGCGGCTCTCTCACGCCGTACTTCTCGTTCAGGACAGGGAGTTCATCTATAGGGCAGTTGCCGAAAGCTACTTGCAGGCCAAACTTGTCCTGTTCCCGCATCCTTTGGGTTACATCTTGCGGCAAGCTAGTATAAAACTGCCAGTGCCGCTCCAGCTCCTGCATGCCTAAGTGCTCGTAGAAGCCCTGGGCCCGCTGGTCCATAGACCAAAACTCCATCCTCCGAATGTTCCTGGCACTCAACCACTCCTGGGCCGCTGCGATCATGCGCTTGGCGATGCCTTCTCCCTGGTGATCGGGCCTTACCCCCAACTCCCAAACGAAGCCGCAACAACTATCCTTGGCATAGCCCAGTTCCCCTAGCTCTGTTTCCACTTCCACATCCATAAAACCCACCAGCTCACCATTGTACTCGGCCACCAACTCCAATGCCTCCCGTTTGTAGCTGGGTTTGCGCTGATGCAAGGTAACCCAAGCCCGCGAAGTCACAGCCACTTGCGCCCAGGTGGCAAGCCAGGCGTCCTCGTCAGCCGGCTGGTAAGGGCGCAGAACTAACTGGCCAAAGGAGGGATAGGCAGTAGCGGCGTCCCAGCTTTGGTTCCAGGTATCATGAAATGTTAGCTCGGACAGCGGCTTGCGGGGGCGGCGCTTATCCTCAGCTGGGTAGCCCAGCGGCATAAGGAAATAACAGCGAACATCTTCCGGTAGCTGTAAGATGTCACTGGCCTGGGCAATGTCCAAGTAGCCAATCCAACAGCTGCCGATGCCATGGGCGGCAGCCGCTAGTTGAATGTGGGCTCCTGGAATTAGCGGGGTTGAGTTCATGAACAGCAGCGCCATATGGTAGGGATTAGGGCAACTCAGAAACCAGTCGTAGGCTTCCTTTCCCCAACGCAAGCGATTGACCTCCTGACTAAACTCGCTTTCCTCCTCTGGCTTGTAGAGCTTGGCGCAGCAGGCTATCACGACGGGAGCTTCAGCAATCCACATCTGCCCACCGGCCGCCTGGGCCAAAGCCCGCTTTTTCTTTTCGTCCGTAACAATCCCAAAAACATGGGCCTGGGAGTTACCCCCACTGGGTGCCCAACGGGCAGCTTCCACGATCTGATGCAGTATTGCGGGAGGAATCGGGTCCGGCTTGAAATGCCTGACAGAACGGCGGTTATATATGGCTGTAAACAAGTGTCTAGTCGGCTTCATCTTTCTACCCCCTCATCACCACAGTTAACCAACTTCATTATCCCGCAGTTTAGACCCGGGGGCTAGTGCAAGCACGCGTCGGATAAGAATATTCCCTTGAGTAGTTCAAGGCTAAAGGTATTGATGGTAAGAAAACAGAAATGCTAGCTGGAAAACCATCCAGTCGAAAGGAGGACGCGGCAATGATTGAGATACCCGAGGCCCATGTCCTAGCACAGCAGATCGAAGAAAAGCTGGTTGGTAAGAGAGTTAAATCGGTTGTGGCTAATCACTCACCCCACAAATTTGCTTGGTATCACGATGATCCGGCCAACTATGACGCCTTGCTGAGGGGCAAGGAACTGCAGTCTGCCACCGCGAGGGGCGGTCTGATCGAGATCTTCCTCGAAGATACCTGCATAGTACTGGGTGAAGGCATTGCCATCCGGTTCATAGCAGCAGATCAGCGCCGCCCTCCGAAGCACCAATTACTTGTGGAGTTCGCAGATGGCTCTGTCTTGGTAGCAACAGTACAGATGTATGGGGGTATGTGGTGTTTTAGAGAGGGCGAGTTTGATAACCCCTATTACAAAATAGCCTACAGTAAGCCCTCACCACTGAGTGAAGGGTTTGATGCAGCCTACTTCCGCAGCCTACTTGATGAAAAGAGCCGTAAGAAGAGCGCCAAAGC
>JAKOXL010000026.1 GCA_029781045.1 Bacillota bacterium
TGCCTGCAAGTCATCAAGACGGAACAGCGCATCCTCAGCTTGCTTAATCGCGTTTTCTATCGGTATTCGGATGTCCTCGGGCACCTTTTCCCATACGCTCGATAGCAGGGTTTTGATATGGTCAAGAGCCCTGGTTAAGAGTGGAGTGTTTTCCTCCACACCATCAACCATGCCCTCTATCCATGCCTCAGCAACGTTTTCTCCACCTTCATCCACTTCCGATAGAGGTCCCTCTGGAGGCGGCGATTCGCCGACCAGGTAATCTGCAAAGATTCCTGCGATATAGTTAGCAGCCTGTTCTGCGTCTCCAGACTTGGCGTATATGCCGTCCAACCAGGCGTCAATGAGGTTCTCCGAACCAGCTCGGAACTCTTTTGCTACATCACCGTGTCCCAATGCGCTTAGCACATTAGGGACCCAATTTTTGTTTAGTTCGTGGGCATTCGGCGGACTAAACCAGCGCCCCATATGCAGCACAAAAAGCTGTTGCATCTCGGGTTCCAACTGGTCAAATGTCTTGCCCGCAACTTCGGGGAAGATTTCTGTAAAGGTACGCCAATAGTGCTGGACACTTACCAAGGCGGCTGTGCGGTAATACTCATCGCTACCCTCGACCATGCCCTGTGATAACTCCTCAAACAGAGCCTGGTTGTCGGGGTTGCTGAACTTATTTCCTGCATCGGCAAACCCAGTCATGCCGTAGGGTACACGGGCTTGAGCGCCACCTTCGGCTCGGTAGATTGCATCAAGCAAAGCGTCAAACTCGGTGCTAGTTTCCCTGATCGAATCTCTTAGCTGTAGCCACTCCTCAAAGCTCAACAATCCTTCTGGTTTGCGACCAAGGAATTTATCCCACCAACTTAAGTTCGATTCATCGATGATTTGCTGTCTGTACTTTAGATATTCAACGAGTAGGTCAAGGTCAGCATTCGAGATACCTAACCGCTCGTTGACACTCTCTTCGATTTCTTTTCCAACTGCCTCAATTTTCTCGCCCAATTTGAAGCTCAACGTTAAGTTAAACCCTATCAGTGCACCACTGGGGCCGAACACCGCTCCACCAATGGCACCCACCAGAGCAGCCACAAGGACGTTCTTCACGAACGCCTCATAGCTGCCCTCAGCCTGGGCCTCCTTGAGTTGGATGCCAACAGTCAAGAGCCCGATTGCAAGGGGTATGCCGCCGATTCCCAGCGCACCTGCAGCATTACCAAAGATGCTCCCGATGGCAGCGAGTATTGCAGTTGCCGCCTGGCTAGCCAGCTGGAGGCTCAAAGCAACGGCCACACCAGCGTTCCACACATCGCTGGTGACGCTCCAGAAATCAGACCAATCACCAGTATCTAGGCCCTTTTTGATAGCGTCATACATCCTGCCGCCCGCTTCAACTACGGCGGTGATTACGGCCTTGCCGCCTTCGATGACCGCGGGAAGGGCAATGTCTATTGTCCACTGCCAGGCGTCGCTGTCAGTGATTTTCTGTCTCAGATCATCAAGCCACTG
>JAKOXL010000030.1 GCA_029781045.1 Bacillota bacterium
AAAACGCCAGTAGACTGGCATTAACAGCAGGGCCGTAAGTAGCTCCACCAAGGGGTAGCGCCACCCAATAGGTTCCCTGCAGTACCCACATCGGCCCCGCAGCATTAAGAAGCTCAGTACCGGAATCAGCTCCAGCGGTCTAAGATTGTGCCCACAACTGGGGCAATGAGACGGCGGAAACACCACCGACTCCCCGCGGGGAATGCGATAGATACAGACATTGAGGAAAGAGCCTATGATCAATGAAATAGCGGCTACCATATTACTACCTTTTTGCTTTCATACTAGTTACCACCGCCAGGCTGCTCTGCGGGCTGCCCTGGGAGAGTGTACTCTCCATTCTTAACGTAGACGTTTCCGTTCTTGTCGATTCGCCACTTTGGACCTTCTCCCTCGTTTAAGAGTCTTGATTCTAGGTTAGGCAGGTCGCCAACCCAGAAGTCTTCAAAGAAGCTTACGGGTTGTCCCGTAATCAGGCTAGTTGCGGTAAGGCCCTCAAGCTCACTGTCTTTTGGGTCCCAGCCTGTCTCTCCTAGAAAGGCGTTAACAGCAGTCTGAACGGTGGCGATAGCAGCCAAATCGCGCCCTATGCGGGCCCGCTCCATTACCTGCCTATACTGGGGTACACCTACGGCTGCCAAGAGACCAAGAATGGCCAACACTACCATAAGCTCCACGAGAGTAAAGCCCTTTTTGTCCATCTTTCGCATTGCTTTCACCTCCTTTCGTTAGAACTGCACAACGTTTACCATCTGCATCATGGGTAGGGCGATGGCTCGGGCAATCAACCCTACCACTAAAGCCATGACCAAGAGCACAATCGGCTCGATCATCTTACCGAGGCGCTCGGTAAGGGTACTAAGGTCTTGGTCGTAGAAGTCGGCCACCTGGTTGAGCATGGCATCCAGAGAGCCGCTGCTTTCGCCCACATGGACCATATGCAGCATCATGGGCGGGAAAAGGCCGGTGCGCTCCAGCTCGGCCGCCAATCGACTGCCCTGGCTGATTGCCACCGTCACTTCCTGCACCGCCTGGGTAAAGACGGCATTATCCACCGTCTGTTCCGCCAGCTTAAGGGCGGTAACCATATCCACTCCGCTGCGGAATAGGGCCGCCAAGGTGCGACAAAAGCGGGAAATGGCGTTCATGCTGGCCAGCCTGCCCAGCAGTGGCAAGCGTAGCGACAGCTTGTCCAGCCAGGTTTTGCCCCCCGGGCTGGCACTCCACTGCTTGAAGAGCAAGAAGAGGCCGAGAGTCACAATCAACAATAGCCAACTCCAGGACACAAGGAAAGAACTTATGGTCAACATGGATCTAGTAATAGTTGGCAACTCCATATTAAAACTGGAAAAGATGGTGGCGAAGTTAGGCACTACACTGGCCAACAGAAACCAAGTGATGCCCAGCGCCACTAAAGCCACAAATTTGGGGTAGGTGAGAGCGCTCTTTACCTTCTCGCCGATTTGATATTCCCGCTCGAAATAGGTGGCAGCCCGCTGCAAAGCTTCGTCCAGGGTCCCCCCCACTTCCCCAGCAGCCACCATGTTGACCAGTATGGGCGGGAAAGCGCCGTTTTCTCGCATGGCTAAAGCCAAGCTATCGCCACCAATTAGTTGCTGCTCCAGGCGGCTTAAGGCTATACCCAAAGGGCTTTGCTCCCCCTGTTGCTGCCGGATGGCAGTGAGTGCCGGCAGAGTGGGGATTCCCGCCTCGTAGAGTACGCCGAACTGGCGAGCAAAGATGGCCAAGTCGCGGGTGCTAACTTTGCGGGCTTTACGCAACGCCCCCTTGAGGGCGCTCACCTGCACGTCCCGATCCAGTTCCAAGTTGGAGATATAGTAACCCTGCTGGGTCAGCTCTCTAATAGCAGCCTGCTTATCGGCTGCCTCTAGGCGTCCTTTCACAGGTATACCGAGGCTATCTCGTCCTTGGTATTTATAGGCTAGCATTGAACACCCCCCCTCAGTTTATCGCTGCAACAAACTCTGCAGCAGCCCGGCTTCCGGTGCATAGAGATCCATTTGGGCCTTATTAATAAGCCCCCGCTGGTACAGGTTTTGCAGAGCTTGTTCCATCGTCTGCATACCAAACTGGGCTCCCGCTTGCATCATGGAGTTGATCTGATGCACCTTCCCTTCCCGAATAAGGTTACGGATGGCCGGTGTTACCACCAGTACCTCGGCCGCCACCACCCGGCCTGGCCGATCGGCCCGGCGCAGCAATTGCTGGGAAATGATCGCTTGCAGAACCAGAGCCAACTGCGTTCTAATCTGTTGCTGTTGGTAGGGAGGGAAAATATCTAGGATACGGTGCACCGTCTCGGCGGCACCGGGAGTATGTAGGGTCGCCAGAACTAGATGACCGGTCTCAGCGGCACTGACCGCAGCCTGGGTCGTCTCCAAGTCGCGCATTTCTCCGATGAGAATAACGTCGGGATCTTCGCGCAGAGCAGCCCGCAGCCCGTTAGCATAGCTTTTGGTGTCGGCCCCCACTTCTCGCTGATTGACAATAGAGCGCTGGTGACGGTGCAAGAACTCTATAGGATCTTCAATGGTGAGAATATGCTCGGCCCGCTCGCGGTTAATCTTGTCGATCAGGGCAGCCAGGGTGGTGGACTTTCCGCTACCGGTGGGGCCGGTAACCAGAATCAGTCCCTGGCGACGATTGGTCAACTCCTCCACCACCGGGGGCAAGCCAAGAGAATCGATGCTAGGGATGGCCTGCGGAATCAGGCGACAAGCTATGCCAATGGTTCCCCTTTGGCGGAAGGCATTGACGCGGAAACGGCCAATACCGGGGAAGCTTAAAGAAAAGTCCACTTCTCCCAGCTCATTGAAATTGTCCCGCTGCCAATCGGGAACCACTTCATCAAACATTTCACTGGTATCCACAGGAGTCAGCCGGGGCAAGTCCATGCGCACCAAATCCCCATGAAGCCGCAGCACCGGCGGTTGTCCAACGGTCAGGTGCAAGTCGGAAGCACCCTCAATAACGGCGGACTGCAACAAATCTAACAGACGGGGCATCAAAAGCACCTCCCCTGCCCTAATCTTGGAAAGTAACCCGCAGCACTTCAGCCACGGAAGTAAGGCCCTGACGAACTTTATCCAGACCATCGAAGCGCAGAGGTCTTAGCCCCAGCCGCATGGCTTCCTGGCGCAAGCTGGCCAGGGATGCCCGTTGAGCTATCAACTCTCGCAAATCGTCGTTGACCAGCATCAGTTCAAAGATGCCGACGCGCCCCCGATAGCCGGTGTTATGACAATGGGAGCAACCGACGGGCTCGAAGGCAGCCAGTTCTTCTGTTAGGTTTAAATTTAAGGCCACAATCTCCGGCGCGTGGGG
>JAKOXL010000032.1 GCA_029781045.1 Bacillota bacterium
TGTTCTCTTGGGCTGCTCCTACCCATTTTTCACCCAAGGTGGCCGCATTGGCATCGTTGGCCAGGGCCACGGGTACGCCAAAGCGCCGCTCCAACTGAGCTACAATTGGCACCTGTCGCCAGTTAGGCAAATTGGGCGGGCAAGTAATGATACCCCGATGGGCGTCAATGGGCCCGGGGGCCCCTATGCCAATGCCGCTTAACTCCAGGCCGGTGATACCGGCCTGGAGTAAAAGGCAATCAACTACTGTTGTTATCTTCGCAATCATGGCTTGCGGTGTAAGCTCAGGGTCCATGGCGATGGTCTGCTGGGCCTGCACGCGGCCAGCCTCATCCACCAGGCCCACGGCCACGTTGGTTCCGCCGATGTCTATACCTATTGCTTGTCGCAACTTTATCCCTTCCTTCTGCTATCCGCAGGCTCTATATCTATTAGAAATGTCTTGATCTCATAAGGCTTAAGCTCAAAGCGTAGCACAGCCTGCTCCTGTAGCTCGCTACAGGGTTCCTCTAGCAGGTTGCACTCCTGCCAAGCTATAATGGGCAGCTGGCTCCGAATTTCCACCGAACCCCGCCGACCAGTGAACTCATGGACCCTTAGTACCAAGCGCTCTTCGTCTTCCGCCTTCTTGACCGCATCGATCATTACGTTCTCCCGGTTAATCTGGAACATAGACCAGGATGGCTGGGCAGCTTGCCCCGCGGTGACACTCAGGGGATTATTTAGCGCCCAAGCCGACTGCACCGTCTGCCCCTCAATCCAATCACCCGCATGGGGTAGGAGGGAATAGGTGAAATAGTGGAGGCCTTGGTCCGCATTGGGGTCGGGGTAGATGCCCGACTTAATCAGCGACAGACGCATGACATTATCTTTGATGTCGTAGCCATACTTGCAGTCGTTGAGCAAGCTGACGCCATAGCCGGTTTCAGAAAGATCGGCCCATTGATGGCCCACCACCTCAAAGCGGGCGTGATCCCAACTGGTATTCCAGTGGGTGGGGCGGCGCACATTACCGAACTGAATGTCATAGGTGGCCTCGGTGGCCCGTACTTCCACGGGGAAAGCCACTTTCAATAGCTGTTGCTGTTCGTGCCAATCTACTTCGGTGACAAAGTCGATACGGCGGTGGTGGGCGTAGACGATCAGGTCTTGTTTGATGGTGGAGTTTTGGTAGCGCCAGGTGAAGCGCACCACGGCACGCAGATCCCCCACCTCCACCACTTCCACCGACAGTAGCTCATTAATTTCCCGGTACTTTTGCTTGTAGAAGATATCTATATCCCAGGCGTCAAAACGCAGGGGTTTGTCTTCATGCACTTGTAAGAGATTGCCGCGGGCGTTTTCTGCCAGCACCGAACGCTGTTGCTCCAGGTCATAGAGCTTAGTCAGCTGGCCTTGCTCGTTCCACTCAATGCTATAGTAGGGCGTGGTAATGCCATTCTTTTCGCAGCTGAAGGGGAGAGGGTTCTCGCTTTCTGCCGGTATCTGCGGCTCCCAGTGGATGACGGCGTAGCCCATGGCGGGCACCTTTACCCGCACCAGCCAACCGTCTTGCGAGTGCTGGGCCGTAAGTTTCTCCCCTTCTGGACCAACCCAAGTACCCGCCGCCGGGTAGTCGGCACAAGGTAGCTGCACTAAATCGGTGCGCTCCCAAGGGCTAGAGTTGAAAACCGTTACCGAGCGACCCTTCCCCGCTGGTGCAAGGGTTTGGGCCGCCGCTTGCCAAGCCGACTGGGCTAGCTGATTCGCTTCCTCGTACTCCAGATGGCTATCTTCATAGACCTCGGTGATGGAAGAACCGGGTATGATGTCGTGGAACTGCTGGCGTAGGAGAATGCGCCAGCCTTCCTGTAACTGGGACTGCGGGTAGTCGGCCCAGGAAGAGCCAACACTCCGGAGCACATTTAGCCACTCGGTCTCGCGGTAGAGTAGCTCCAACTTGCGGTTCATGCGCTTAGTATAGGCTTGGCTGGTATAGGTGCCCCGGTGGTATTCCAGATAGAGTTCACCATCCCAGGTATGCAAATACTGGTCACTATTAGCCAGCCGACTATGCAGGCCGCGCAAGAAGTCATCGACGCGGCTGGTGTGCACCTGAGGCAAGCCAGGCATGTCTGCCAAGCGACGCCGCATCTCCAGCATGGTACGATTCACGCCACCGCCTCCGTCACCATATCCATAGGAGAGCAGCAGCTCTTGATTGAGCACCTTATCTTGATAGTTTTCCCAGCTACCGACAATGCCCACCGGTGAAATATCCCCTTCATAGATATAGCGATGGGCACCGCGTACGCGGGGTGTGGTGATGAAGTAGGTTAGCACTTCACTACCATCGATACCGCGCCAGCGGAAGGTGTCATGGGGCAGGCGGTTATACTGGTTCCAGCTGATTTTGGTGGTGATAAAACTATTAATACCGGCTTTCTGAAGTATCTGGGGCAGAGCCCAGCTATAGCCAAAGACATCGGGCAGCCAGAGATAGGAGCAGCGCAGCCCGAACTCATCGCGGAAGAAACGGGTGCCGTGTAGTAGTTGGCGCACCAAAGACTCGCCAGAAGGCAGGTTGCAGTCGGCTTCTAGCCACATGCCGCCGTCCACTTCCCAACGGCCTTCCCGCACCCGTTCTCGTATCTGCTCATATAACTCGGGGTAGTCTTGCTTGATATAGGCATAGAGCTGGGGTTGGGCCAGCAAGAATATATATTCGGGATAAAGTTCCATGAGGCGCAAAACTGTGGCCAATGAACGGGCCGTCTTTTCCCGGGTATGCCGCAAGCGCCAGAGCCATGCCACATCGATATGGGTATGACCTATACAGTGGATCACCACCGGATGGTTCTTAGGCAAGCGGCTTAAGTGTTCTTTCAGCGTAGCCCTGGCCAATTCCGTGCTGGCATAGAAACTGGCCGAGCCCGGCTTTGACCAATCCAACTGCTGCAGGGCCCGGTCCAGCGTCTGTAAGAGCTTGTGATACTCGGGCTGATTTTGGTCTAATACATCTAGAGTCTCTACGATAGCCTGAGCCCAAAAATAGAGGTCGTCGACTATCGGGTCTAGCCAGGCAATCTCAGCTTGCTGTATGCGATGTTCCTGCACCCGGGGTGGTCCGCCACCTTCTAGGCCCGACCATAAGCGGAAGGTTAGTGAAATAGTGCGCCCTACGTTTTCCGGGCCAAAGAATACTTCCTGATGGTTGGAATCGACTCCCTGATAGGGTATGCCATCAACGAACAACAACGATTCAAAGCCGGAATTGTGGCCACCACCGGTGCGGCCGAAATCAAAGAGCCCAAGTACTTGCTTGCCAGCCCACTCGGTTGGCAAGGTAACGTCCGCCTGTAACCAGGCGTAGAGGTCACGCCCTTCCCAGCGGCCGCCCAGACGTCTAGTTTGCCATTCATCATCCTTTGGAGGACGAGCTCCAACTTGCCCCTCCGGGTCCAACCGCCAACGGAACTCACGAATTTCCCGCCGATCCCGGTAACGGTAGGAGCTAAGCTCCTGTACCCGCGCCTTTAACTTCTCCTTGGTCCACCACATATGTTGGCCTCCTTATACTTCTATCCAGATTAATGCTTGTGAAAGTATTTCTATGCACCGCTGCTTAAGTCCTGCGCCCGGACGGGCCCTAGCCAGGAATGGCGAAATTGGCTAAAATGTGACTATATGGATAAGGAGGGTGTTTGCATGCAAGCTACTTTAGAAGCCATTATCGCCCAGAACCGTGCCTTAACGGCCCAAGGCCGGGTGGCAACTTACATACCGGAGCTGGCCATGAGCGATGCCGATGCTATTGGCATCTGCCTGATAGATGGGGAGGGTAAGACTTATTTGGCCGGCGATACGGATATTCGCTTCACTTTGCAGAGTGTATCGAAGGTGTTTGCCCTCATGTTGGCTTTGGAAGATCAAGGCTTTGACGGTGTCTTTGATCGCATCGGCATGGAACCGACGGGCGATGCTTTTAATTCGATTGTTAAATTAGAAACCTTTTCATCCCTCCGTCCTTTAAACCCCATGATTAATGCCGGAGCTATTGCTACTACTGCCTTAATCAAAGGCAACAGTGTGGCTGAACGCTTCGAGCGTTTGTACTCGTATATTAAAGCTATAGCCGGTAATGAGCGCATTCGCTTCAATGAGCGGGTTTACAAGTCGGAAAAGGCCACCGGTGACCGCAACCGGGCTATCGGTTATTTCTTGCGCGATGTGGGTGCTATCGATGGGGATGTGGAAGAGGTGCTGGATTTGTATTTCCGCCAGTGCTCCATTGAGACCGATGTGGTAGGCCTAGCCACTTTAGCGCGACGTTTGGCCCTGGGTCCGGATGCGGAACCACAGCTCAGCCCGGAAGTGTTGCGCATTGCCCGCACCTTCATGTATACCTGTGGTATGTACAATGCGACGGGGGAGTTTGCTGTTAAGGTGGGTATTCCTGCTAAGAGTGGCGTTTCTGGAGCCATAATGGCTACGGCTCCTCGGCAACAAATGGGTATTGGTGTAATTGCTCCCGCCCTAGATGAGAAAGGCAATAGTATTGCCGGAGTACAGGTGCTGGCCGACCTCTCGCGCCGGCTGCATTTGAGTATATTCTAAGATGCCATTGGTATAGAATGCCTGCGTGTGCCTGCATTATTGTGACGCAGGCCTATTTGTAACACCCAACCCTCGCCCAAGAGACCAACCGCTTGGGCCAGAGGGGCCGCCAGAGCACCGGGTAAGTTGGGGGCGAGCACTAGAACGAAGGCAATAGTGCTCACAAGGTTAAGTGTCTTGGCCAGACCAACTAGTTTGCTGGCCTGGTTGAGTAGCAAAACCCCCGTGTTGTATTCCAGCCAACCTATTAACAGGGGAAATAGGGCCATGACGCGCAGGGCCAACTGTGTAGGTGCTAGTAACTCCTGGGGGATGTCCACTGGTCCAGTCAGGATCCACGCACCAAGGGGAGTGAGGGCAATAAGCAGTAATAACCCCGTTGTTGCCAAAGAAAAGCCGATGGCGAATCGACGCACCAGAGGCAGGTTATTCTTTGAACGACCGAACACCATGGTTAGCTGATGAAGGTTGTAGGAAGGGCTGATCAGCATACCGGCCAGTGAGGAGGCCACATTGAAAGCTGCCAAAGAGATGGTTGCCTGTGGCATGCGGGATAACCCGGCGTTGATGAAAGGCCTCCCCATGGATACAAAGAGTGATGAGGCGATAAGTGGGAGGTAGAAACGCCAAACGGCGAGAGTGGCTACGGGGGAGCCCGGTTCCGTCTGTAAGCGGGAACTGAAGAAGTAGGCGGGCACCGCTTCAGCTATAACTGCACCTACTATAGCTATGGCTCCTACCAACACGCCAGGAACTATTCGGGTGCGGACAAGCCCAAGAACCACCAGTGTAACAAAGCTTACTCGCACGAGCACCCCTAGAGAGATATAGAGGGTACGTCGGTTGACCAAAATGACGCTCTGATAGAGGCTGCGCAAGCCACTGACGAGCGGAAACAGCAGAGTGATCCGAAACCCCAGGAGGGTTGCAGCATAAAGATCATCACATACACCTAAAACTTCTTGAAACATAAAGCGGGTGAAAGGCGGTATGTAGGCGATGGTCAAGACGATAATCATAAAAATGGCGATTGTGATAAATGTTACCTTCCGAACGGTCTGGAAGCTCAGCCGACCAGTAATAAAGGCGACACCGGTTTGTCTTATCATCACGAGTGGGGCTTCAAAAATCTCGCCGAAATTTAAGGCGATAGCGTAGGCAGCAGTGGCAATTGCGGGGTCATAGGTGCGTGCCAGCCCAGCGCTTATTACCGTGTGGGTAAACATCATCAGCATCCATGTGACGGCCAGTGGCGCGAAAAAGCGCAGCAGTTCAGGTAGGCTAGCCGTACGTTCCCGCTCTATCACATCTATCAGCCCTTTCTGAGCTAGCTCTCATACCAATTATGGGCTCAGCTGCCATGATTAGCAATCGGCAATATCATCTTCTGGTGACTATTAATGAAAAAGTCTGACCCGCAAAACGCGAGTCAGACTCTTTGTTTATATGTGTCGCAAAAACTAGCACTGCTGCCTTTATTTTTGTAACATGGGCCGCTACCTTTGCGGGCAGTCTAACTAATGAAAGGGGGCGATAGCAATGGCACGAGGTAGCGACACCAGCGGACGTCAACTAGTGCCTGCCGCGCATAAAGCACTAGATGACATGAAGTACGAAATTGCAGCCGAGCTAGGTATCCCAGTCTATCAGGGATCGGAAGATTACTGGGGCGAAATCTCCTCCCGCGACTGTGGTGCTGTCGGCGGTCGAATGGTGCGGCGCTTAGTGCAAATGGCGCAAGAGGCCATGATTCGCGGCCAACAGTTAAGCTAATCTTACAAAGAGGGCATTTGCCCTCTTTTTCATTTTGTCCAAGTGACGAAAAAACATGAGCCAAATTATGCACGTTGTAAGTATTCAATGCGAGGTCGATAGTTCATTTGGTCCAGCATCTCGTTGTATTCTTCGTGCGTTAACGGCCGGTTCTCGCCGGCCACTGCTACCAGAGCAGCTTCCAGAACGTTGGTAGCAAAGGATCTTCCGTTGATTTCCGGTGAGCCTGTGATCAAGATCTTCACGCCTCGTCGCCGCAAGTCTTCCACATCGGATTCTGTTACCGTATTGGTGACTATGACCTTATCTTTTAGATTGGTCGGCATATAACGCTTTATGTAATGATAATCGCCAGTGATGAGGTCGGCCCATTCATAGTATTTCTCCCAACGCGGGGTATTTTCGTCCTGTTGCTTGCCAGTCGGATATAGCCATTCGAAGGGTATAAAGCGCAGGAAAGGACCTACTATGGAGCCGTAAAGCCAGACCGTCGACAGTTTGCGAATGGGAAGAGGCAGGCCCAGGCCAAACATGAAGTCACCGTAAATCACATCAGCCTTCATTTCCCACAGGGCTTCTGCCATGCCAAAACGGTCAATGGCCGACATTAGCAGAGTCTTAGTGCCACGCACAGGAATGCCTTCTTGTTCCATGATATAGAAGGTGCGACGCTCAATGGTGTCTTTCAGACCACTACCATCGACCAGCGGTGTCTTCTTAACGGCAGCTGCCACCTGCTTGGACCCGCGCAAAGGGAAGGGTTTGCCGGCCGCATGCACATGCAGTTTAATCCCACCAGTTCCGATGGCATCCACTTGACCATCCAATTCACGCAAAAGGGAAAGCAGCTTCTGCATATCTCCATCGGTTCCAATTCGTTCCATTCGTACTTTTTGGCCTAAGAATTCAGCTTCGCCTACGCTGTTACGGGAAGAAGAGCCTAGGCTGACACTAACTACTCGTTTCACTGGCGACACCTCCTGTGCACAGATTTGTGCTATTCCTATTAGCATTTTAACCCTCACCATTTTTACTGTCAAACGCTGTGCTTAGGGCTTTTTTCGTGCTTCTAAACGCTTGTCGAGAGGTATTAGACCAGCTGAGCCGAAAATAAGAAGGTAGTATTTTTGCGAGGTGATAGCATGACCATGAGCAAGAGGGGTTTGCGGCCCAACGATCTTTATAACATTAAGTGTGTGGGAGACGCCGATGTGTCTCCCGATGGTAGGCTTCTGGCCTATGTGGTTCAGCGTATTGACAAAGAACAGGACAAGAGTTTTACCGATATCTATCTATGCGACCTTAATACGCTAGATACTCGCCGTTTGACCTGCAGCGGTAAAGATAGTTCACCCCGCTTTTCTCCTGACGGGAAACGGTTAGCCTTCATCTCCAGCCGCAACGACAAAAGCCAGATCTACATACTAGATCTGGCTGGCGGTGAAGCCTGGCAGCTGCCCACGGTGGAGACGGTGGGAGGCGCACCCATATGGTTCCCCGATGGGAAGCGCATAGCCTACACGGCCAACGTGTTCAGCCACCCCGAAGATTGGCAGCCCTATCCGGGTGCTCCCGCCTATGATCGCGAGCGCTTGGAGGCCATTGCCAAGCGAGACAGCAGCAAGGAGAAGCAAGAAGACAAGGCTAAGCAAAACAACGTGAAGGTCATTACCCGTTTGAGTTATCGGCGTGATGGCGTGGGCTATTTTGGTGATAAGGTGCGGCAGGTGTTTGTCACGCCAGTACCAGAGAAAACCCCCAGCGAGAACTTAGAGCCGGCTGGTCAACAAGTGACCAGCGGCGACTTCAATCACAGTGCCCCTGCCATCTCACCCTGTGGTCGCTATTTGGTGACCAGTGTGCGGCGCTCGGAAACGGCCGACTACGACCAGAAGAGCGATCTCTGGTTGTGGGATTTGGAGACCAAAGAGTTCTATTGGCTCTATGATGGTCCCGGTCCCGTGTGGGAGCCCTTGTGGTCGCCCGATGGGAGTGCTTTAGCCTTTGGCGGCCATGATCGTTCCCACAACGTGTCAACCACAACCGATCTTTGGTTATTGCCCGTGGCGGACTGGATAGGGCGGCTGGCCGCAGGCGAAAAACCCGAACCGCTGCAGAGGGACCAGGCTATAAATGTAACGCGACCCTTCGATCGTCCCTTTGGTTCCCATGCAGGTGCCGAGTTGCGCTATGGTGGCGGGTGCCAGATGTTCTGGCAAGGAACTAGCCTTTACTTCCTCATGAGCAACCGGGGAGCCGCTGGCATTTACCGTACGGATGCGGTGGGGCAGGTAACTCCGGTCTTAGTGGATGAGCATATGGCCATCACCAGCATAGCCGGTAGAGGTGATGCCTTAGTTTACACCGCCTCTCAACCCAACAAGCTGGAAGAGCTTTATCTGTATGACGAGAAGCAGGGAGCACAGGTCATTAGCAAGGTCAATGAACAATTCCTGCAAGACATTGAACTCGGAGACTGGGAAAGGATTAGCTATGAGAGTGAGCCGGGGGTAAATATCGACGGCTGGGTCGTCTATCCTCTCGGATATGAAACAGGCAAAAGCTATCCCTTGCTGCTCCTGATTCACGGAGGTCCCCATAGTGCCTATGGTCCCGCCTTCCTGTTCTCTGCCCAGCTCTTTGCCGCCCAAGGTTATGTGGTCTTATATACTAACCCCCGGGGTAGCACTACGTATGGGCAGGAGCTCACCTGTGCCATTGACCAGAACTGGGGTAAAGTGGATTATCTGGATCTCATGCGCGGCGTGGATGAGGTTATTGCCCGTGGCTTAGCTGATCCGGAGCGTATGTTTGTGCACGGCTGGTCCTTTGGTGGTTACATGACTTGCTGGATCGTGACCCAGAGCAATCGTTTCCGCGCTGCCTGCGGTGGGGCTAACGTCACCAACATGCTCAGCGGTTACGGTACTTCAGATATCATCTGGGCCGATGAATACGAGTACGGTGGACAGCCCTGGAAAGACTATGTGCATTTGATTGAGCATTCGCCCATAGGACATGTGCATAAGGTGGAGACGCCAATTATGCTCATGCACGGGGAAGATGACCTGCGTTGCCACGTGGCCCAGAGTGAGGAGTTCTATGCCAGCCTAAAACGCTTGGGCAAGGAAGTGGTCATGATTCGTTATCCCGGTGAGTACCATGGACTCAAGCGACCCCTGCATCGAGTGGATCGCTATGAAAGGTTGCTGGCTTGGTTCAACTATTATCGAGAAGCGTAGCTATTAACAACAGTTAAGCCGCCCTAGTGGGCGGCTTCGTTGTCTGCTTTTGGTTTGATGGCCAAGATGCCACTCTCTTCTCGCCAAATGGCTACCTCACCATCAATGGTGGCCACGTATTCGGTGTAAGATAGGCCCCACCAGCCGGGGGAAAAGGCCAGAACCTCACCCACCTTTACCTGATCGCCTTCCTTCTTGAAGACAAAGCCTTCCAACACCCCTTCAATTACGGGCAGCTGCACCACTTGCCAGCCTTGGGCCAACTCATCCTCAAACAACTGGCGGTGACGCCGTAGAATGGTCACCTTGTTAGAGAACAGAGGAATGGGCTGGTCGTAGAGCAACTGGTTTACGGTAGCTCGTCGCGCCAAGCCGGCGGGCGCAGCTATGGCCAAGACATAGGCAAGCAGAACTCGCCAGCCAAGAGACAGAATGTGATGGGGTAGAAGGGAGATCGCTACACCGCGGGTCTCCATCACTCTACTAGCCCCATAGGTGAGCCCCACCCCTAGCAGGAAACCACCAACGGCTGTGGCTAGGCCACTAAACAAGAAAAGGCACCACAGCTCTCGCGGCATAAGGCCGATGCTTTTGAGCACTGAAAGCTCTCGCTTGCTGTCTATAAAGGATAACATTAGTGCTGTAAGTACACCTAGGGTAAGAAAAACAAACACCAGTAGTACCAGGTTGCCAAAGCCTTGATAGGTGTCGCGCACCGCCTGTTGGGCCACCAGCTGGGCCTGTTGGCTGGTTAAGATCAAGGAATCGGGGTAAAAACGGTTTAAGGCATCTAAGGCTGACTGCGGCTTTAGCTGGTCCGCCCCATCATAAAGAAACACATTGTAGCCAGAGTTGGTCAATAAGGGTTCTAAGTCCTGATACAGAAGAAGCACATGGCCGGAGGTCGAACCAGCACTGAAACTGCCCGCAATCTGCAGCGTGATTTCAGCGCTTGTCTCGGGATTAGCTAAGGTTAAGTTGCCGCTGGTTGGTAGCCCCAGCCCAGAAGCCAGCTTTTCATTGACCAACACCTGCCCTGCTAGAGGTAGGGGGCCATTATAACTGGTTCCTGGCTGCAGAGCCAGTACACTCAGCTGGCCGTAGGGCGAGGCAAGTTGCAGGCTGCGCCCTGTGGCTTTGAGTTCTGGAATAGGTCGATTTTTCCAGGCTCCCGTGGGTTGCACGGCTTCTGGCAGTAGGTCACTTGCCGCCAGTTCCACCTGAAAGTCGGCCAAGAGATCTAACTCAGCGGTCTTGCGTCCAAAACTCAAGCCTACTTGACCCATGTAGCTCTGGTAGATTAGATAGGCAGAGCAGGTTAGGCTGGTGAGCAAGAGAGCGGCTAAATAGATTCTCCAGTCGGTGCGTATACGTTGCCTAGCCAAGCGCAGCATCTTGCTCATTGGTAAACAACCACACCGTCCCTCATGGTGATTACCTGATCAGCAAACTTGCTCAAGCTGGGATCGTGGGTCACCATGACAAAGGTTTGTCCCTCCTGTTGGTTCAACTCTTGGAAAAGAGCCACTATGCCATCACGGGTCTTGGTGTCCAGGTTACCGGTGGGTTCGTCGGCCAAGATAATTGCTGGCCGATTGGCCAATGCCCGCGCAATAGCCACCCGTTGTTGCTCGCCCCCGGAAAGCTGTAGGGGTAGGTGATGACTACGCTTCTCCAACCCAACCCGCTCCAGCAGCTCTAAGCCCCGTTGCTTGGCTATTTTGTTGGGTGTATTGGTAAACTGCATTGGCAGCATCACATTCTCCAGCGCCGTCAGGTGGGGGATGAGGTTAAAGAACTGGAACACATAGCCCAACTTATGGCGCCGCAGCAGGGCCAGTTGATCCTCATTCAGTTCTCGGTACGACTGCCCTTGCAAGAGAATGTCACCGCTCATGGGGCGATCTAGGCCTCCCAGTAGACTGAGCAGAGTGCTTTTGCCACTACCCGATGGGCCCACAATAACATTCATGCTGCCTGCCATGATCTGTATGTTGACATTGTTGACCGCATAAATAGTTTCTCCTAGGGAAAAGGCCTTGTTGAGATTGATAGTCTCCATAATTACTTGGCTCATGCGCGTAGCACCTCATTTACTGTCATTTTAGATAAACGCCAGGCTGGCAGCAGACCAAAGAGTACGCCCACAACCAGGGTTTCCGCGAGGATAAGGGAGTAGTTCTTGAGCATCAACTGACCGATCTGGGACCAGGGCAGGTTGTTGGTTAACTGCTGGAAGATGGCGGTCGGGTAAGAAATGATGAAACCTATGGTAGAACCGATTACGCACAGCACAACCGCCTCTGTTAGAGCCATCAGCAGGATATCACGGCGGCGTGCCCCCAAAGCCTTGAGAATGCCGATCTCCTTCTTGCGGGCAGCAGCTCCGGTGAGCATGCGGGCCGCCATGAGCAGTCCAGCTATCAAGTATATGAAGGTGGATAATGTGCGACTTATGTCTAGGGGAAAGGCATGTTGCGCCCGGGGTTGGCGACCGGTCCAGTATTCGGCAGGTGCAATCCGGAAAGAATCCAGCAGCGAACCAGCCTCGATCTGCTTTACCAAGTTGGGTACGCTTACGATGGTCCATTGGGGATGGATCATCTGCAGCTCACTCACCACCGATTCGAGAATGCTCATATCTTGCACCTGTAGTCCCAGGCTGCCGGCTGCCGGAGGACAATCGGGGGCAGCTAGTTGCCAGAGATAATCCCAATCCTGGGGCCGGAGCCAAACCTCATCCTGATCGAAGTATCCTTGCTCAGACAAAAAGGTATCACCGGCGGGGCTGGGCCAGCTGATTATTCGCGTCGGTAGTGCATAATGGCCAGCCACTATGGCCCGTTGTGTGACGGTCTGGCCCGTATCGTACTGCAAAGATCCGTCGGGGGCCAACCAGATGCGCGGCAGTATCAGGTGGATTTCACTGCCCACAGGGGGCAGGGGGCGCTGTGGGTCCTGATGGCTATTGAGCCAAACGGGGAGCCCATCCTCTAGGGCCTGTGTCGACAGCTCTTCTTCTACGTATTGCCATAGCCCTGAGTCTAGAGGGACAGACCGGAGCGAGAGAGCCAGCCTTTCGGTGCCCAGTATCTGGCGCCAGCCCGACATGCGGTAAAGGAAACTAACCTTTTTGATTTGCTCATGCTGTAAAAGCAACTGTTGATCCGTATTGCTGAAAGGGCGCAGAACTGAGTTGGTCGGGGCAAGAAAGCCCTCTCGTACCAGGTGCGGGTAAAGGGTGGTAAGGGTAGAGAAAGGATCTGGTTGCAACCGCTGTAGTTCTAAACGTTCGGAAGTCGCCGGGTTGCCCATGATATTGATGGGGTAGACGATAATGTCGCCACCCAAGTAGTCGCGGTAATTAGCAAAGGCCTGGGCAGGGTATCCCAGGCTTATGGACAGGCTATTAGTTAGACTAATAGCTGCTAGCACCAAACTAATGAGGGCCAGTGAGCTGCGTCCTAATTGGCGGGTGATGTTGATGAAGCCGAGACGAAAGAACAAAGCAGGTCCTCCTTAGCAGGAAGTCTTGATGTAGAGGCGTAGCTGCAAGACATTCCGAGGAAATCAAATACATGAAGTATTATAACACAAAGCCGGAACCAGCTGAGACCTTATTCTACGAAATGATAAATTTACTGTTATGGAAATATACCGAGATAAAAGTTTGTCCCCAGTGGGTAATGAATGACTATTGTCATGAATAAGCTAGACAAAAAAGCTGGAGGAGGGGCTGTGGTGAAATTTCAAGCCTTTGTTGAACAAGTAACCGAAGAAGAAGTCCATCTTTATGTGCACGGCTCTTGCGTGGTGTTACCCCGTTGCTGTCTGCCACCGGAAGTGCAAGAGGCGGATATCTTGGATGTGGTTGTCTTTGTGAACGAAAAGGAGACCCAGCGGCAGCTCAATCAACTGCGTCGGCTGCTGCGGGCCTGCGGTGCCCATAGAGCCCGTAGTTTGCAAGGATATAAGTAGATTGGCTGCTAAAGCTGGTCCTGCCTGGGGCGTGGTGCCCCAGGCAGGACTCTTGCTTCATCTACTATTAGGCAACTAGAAACCTAGGCAAGCGCCGTCGGCTCGGGGGTCGCTGGCGCCGTAGCGTACTTTAGTCTTGGGGTCGATCATGATCAGTTGCACTGCGCCACCACCGGCCCAGGCGTCCACTACTTCCAAGTTATGTCCTAGTTCTCGCAGCCGATCTTGTATGGTGTCGGAGAAGCGGTTTTCTAACCGCAGTTTTGCCGGAGTCTTGAGGCTGGCCGGGTCGGTTCCTGGGATACTGGTCCAACGGGGGGCCATGACTGCCTCATGGACCGACATACCAAAGTCAAGACAGTTGACGACTATCTGCATGTTCCACTGGGGTTGGCCGTCGCCGCCCGGTGTATTACCTACCAGATAAGGTTCGCCGTTATAGGTGATCATGTAGGTGTTGAGGGTGTGCATTGTCTTCTTGCCAGGAGCCAAGCAGTTGGGATGCTTGGGATCAAGCACGAAACCTCTTCCCGCCCGATTATTTAGCAGAATGCCGGTACCAGGAATGGTAACTCCCGAGCCAAAGGCGAGAGAGAGGCTATGGATAAAGGATACCGCATTGCCAGCGGCATCAACTACCACGAAGGAGGTGGTGTCGCCATCCGGATCACCACAGTCAACGACAGTGGCAGCCTTGGTCGGGTCGATATCTTGGCGACGGCGAGCCGCATAGCTGGCACTGATGAGCCTCTCCACCGGTGTGTTTACAAAACGGGAATCACCGGCATAGGCTAGACGATCGGCATAGGCTAGTTTTTTTGCCTCCACCATGAGATGGATGGCCGTTGGATTGTTGGGTCCCAAGGCCGCCATGTCATAGCCTTCTAATAGGGCCAGTTCTTCCAGCATTATAAGGCCCTGAGAAGGTGGGGCCGTCTGATAAACCTTATAGCCCCGGTAGTCGATGCTGAGGGGTTCGTAAATCTCAGATTCGTGTGCTGCCAACTCGCGCTGGCCAATTAGACCGCCAGTGGCTTCCATGTGGGCAATGAACTTCTCAGCCAACTGGCCGCGGTAAAACTCTTCTGCGCCACCTTGGGCGAAGAGTTCCAGACTATCGGCGTATTCGGGCAGGCACATAATTTCTCCCGCCTGATAGGTGCTACCATCGGGTTTGAGGAAGGTCTTGGCGGTTTCCGGGAAATGGGCCAGCTTCTCGCGGTATGTGCGGAAATGCTCGGCTAGGATGGCAGAAACGGGAAAACCGTCTCTCGCGTATCTAATGGCCGGCTCCATTGCTTGTGGCAGTGACCAGGTGCCCCAGCGTTTAAGAGCCGTAGCAAAGGCATGGGGTGAACCGGGTACGGCTACAGACAAGGGCCCTTCCAGGGGCATGTACTCGGTGTAGCCTTGCTGCGCATAATACTCGAGAGTGGCACCATAGGGAGCGATTCCACTGCCGTTAAGGGCTTCTACCTTACCGCTACTGGCATCGTAGTAGATGAGAAAGGTGTCACCGCCCAAGCCACACATGGAGGGCAAAACCACACTTGTTACCCCCGCGATGGCGATGGCCGCATCCATGGCATTACCGCCGCGACGCAATACGTCGATGCCAACGGCGGTCGCTAGGGGGTGGGCAGTGGCTACCATGCCACCCGTACTCATAACCACGCCCCGCATTTTTCCCGGCCTAGAAGCCCAAAGGTTTGAGTCGCCTGCCGATGTTCTTATCAAGGTAAGTTCCTCCTTTAGCACTGTATTGTTTAGTTAAGCGAATTACTTGCATCTAGCATAGCATATGGCTGTTTTCTATTTGCTTAAAGCCAACAAAATAACTGAATTTGAGAAAAAATTAACCGTTGCGGAGTTAACTTTATTCACTTATCTAAATAACTATGATATAGTTGTTTTGGGGTGGTGAAAAAATGAACATACAAGACAAAAAGTTCGAGTTAGAACTTGAGCGAACGACCAGGTGTGCGGAAATGTTGAAAGTCCTTGCCCATCCTATGCGTCTATGCATTATGCGGGGGCTGATTTTCGTAGGTGGTTGCAATGTGACCCACATGCAAGAGCACTTACAGATCCCGCAATCAACCATCTCACAGCACTTGGCCAAACTACGTACTGCCGGACTGATTGAGGGGGTCCGGGACGGAGTTGAGGTTCATTACCATGTGGTAAGTGAGGAAGCAGAGCGTATAGTGCGCTGTCTTTTTTCCTCCTGATATTTGTTTATCTAAATATATCGTATTCGCTTGTTAGGGGCGAAGCTAGTTCTCGTTGCTGAGAACCAGCTTATTTGTTGATGCCATCATTGGGTCTCTGGCCAGCCAGGTAACGCGGCCAAGCGTTGCGCTACTTGTTGTAAACCGGCCGCATCCTGCTCGTCAAAACGGTTCAGCACAGGGCTATCCACATCCAGCACGCCTAAGAGCTTTCCTTCCCTGTTAATGATCGGTACCACGATCTCCGAGCGAGAAGCGGTATCACAGGCGATGTGGCCGGGGAATGCCTCCACGTCAGGCACCAGTACTGTTTCCCTCCTCTGAGCTGCCGTACCACACACTCCCGAACCCATAGAAATATGGGTGCAAGCGGGCTTACCCTGGAAGGGACCCAAAACCAACTCATTCTGTTTGTATAAATAGAAACCGACCCAGTTAATCTCCGTCAGCTGGTGGCCTAGAAGAGCAGCGGCATTACAAAGGTTAGCCAGCCAATCGGGTTCGTCGGCCACCAGGTTTTCTAACAGGTGCAGAACTGCCTTATAAAACAAGGCTTTGTCGTCGGTCTGAATCTGCTTAGCGCGGTACATGTGATTCCTCCTTTACAGTCTCTCTTCTAATTAAGTTATTGACCATTGGCTGTATTTCCTGTCGCTAGCGGAGGGAAACTTTTGGACAGTGTCAGCGTATGAGTAAGTGAGACTGCTCGCAGGGGGGATGCCAGGTGGCGATCAGGGGGCGTATAGGCGGGGCGATTGGCGGCCGGGATATTTATTGCAGCAAGCAAGGCAACCGCATTTGGGGTCGCTTGGGCGGCGACATCTTCGGCTGGGATATCTATTTGGATATTGACGGTCCCATGGTGACTGGGCGTATGGGTGGCTTCCTCATGGGGCGCGATGTGGTAGCTAAGCTGGAAGAAAATCAGTTGACAGGCCGTATTGGCGGGGAGCTTTCTGGCATAGACGTGAATCTCTCCTTGCTCGGAAAGAATATTGTCGGGCGCTGTGGCGGCGACATCTTTGGCTTTGATTGTGATCTGAGTTTTGTGCAGCCGGGCCAGCTCACTGGGCGCCTTGGTGGCGATGTGCTAGGCAAGGACGTTTGTCTCTGGCTGCAGCCGGAAGTCCATCCTCTATTGGGCGCTCTGTTGGCATGTGCCGTTTACTACTATATACAACTGCAGAGTAGTTCTAATAGTGGCGGCGGTGGTTCCAGCCGCTAGGAGAAGGAACTCTTGAGATGCACCAAAAAAGGCGTGTCGCGCCACGTTCCCCAGAAACGTTTTGCGACACGCCTTTTCGTGTAAATTTCGCGTTAGCGGAGTACGCGCTTGGATAGAGCGTACTTGGCTCTCAGATAAGAGTTGGATAGGGAATCCACAGTGACGCCTCTACGCGGGAAGGCATGGATAATGCGGTTGTTACCCACGTAGATACCCACGTGCGAAATACCCCTCTTATAGGTATTCTTGAAAAATACCAGGTCGCCAGCCACCAGACTGCTCTTGCTGATGGTGGTGCCTACTCGTGACTGGGCTGCTGCTGTGCGTGGCAGGTAAATGCCGTGCTGACGGAAAACATAACGCACAAAACCAGAGCAGTCGAAATAGCGTGGACCAGTGGCGCCGAACACATAGGGGCGACCACGATAGCGGTAAGCGGTGTTAACAATCGCCTGCCGCTTGCTGGTAGTAGTGGCTGCTAGAGCCGAGTTGCTGGGCAGCATAGTAAAGACGACGGCTAATAATAATACTATAGAACATACCTTTACAGATAGCTTGAGAAAACGGTTCATACTTCATTCCCCTTTCTGTTGCTACAGAAAGTGGCGTCCTTTATCTTCCTCAATTACCAAGTGTTTGCCCAGCACGAAATTTCTCTCTGTAAAAGCATTATAACGCGGGCCCTATTTTACTGACTAGCGGCAATGTCTGGTATGCGCGGGTGTATATCTGTGACTCGAGCAGGAGCCATAGCCGTATGTGTCGAATACCCACGTGTGTCTAAGTAAGGCCGATGGCAAAATCAGGTCAAGCAAGCCCACAATGCTAAGGAGGTTGAATCTCTTGCCAAACAAAGAACTGTTACTGATTCCTGGTCCCACACCTGTGACCGATGAGATTAAAGCTGCATTAGCTGCCGAAACCTGGTCCCATACCGATCCGCGCTTTGTGCGCATAGTTGAGCATAGTCTGGAGATGACCCGCGACCTATTGGGTTGCCATGATGGCGAGGTCTTTGTAGTGGCTGGTAGTGGTACTTTGGCTATGGAGATGGCCATCGTCAATACGGTAGCTCCGGGAGAAAGGATCTTGGTGCTCAGTCAGGGTTACTTTGGCGATCGTTTTGAGGCGTTGGCCAATAGCTTCGGTGTTGAGGTAGATGTGTTGCGGAGTGAGTGGGGCAAGCGGGTTTGTCCCAAGTTGGTGGAAGAACAGCTGGCAAAGCATGAGTATAAGGCGGTTACCGTCACCCATGTGGACACCTCCACTGGTGTAGAGGCCGATCTGGATACTCTGGTACCCTTGGTGAAGCGGCACGGGGCCCTCTTTGTTCTTGATGGAGTATGTGCCACAGCAGCGGTGGAAGAGAATATGAGCAAAGCCTATCAAGGCAATCCGGATTACAAGATCGACGTGGTTCTTACCGGTAGCCAGAAGGCTATTGGCGTACCTCCAGGCCTGTTAGTTCTCGGCTTCGGCCCCAAAGCTTTAGCCGCCCGGGAAGCTATGGAACGTATTCCGGCCTACTACGGCGATATTAAGAACTGGATTCCCATTATGCATAACCCCGGCAAGTACTTTGCCACTCCTGCCGTCAATATGGTCTATGCCTATGAAGTGGGCCTAGAAACTATCATGAAAGAGGGGTTGGAGAAGCGCTATCAACGGCATCGGGCCCTTGGTCGCGCCATGCGGGCCGCACTAGCCACTTTTGGGATGAAGGCTCTAGCCGATGAATCGGTGGCAGCACCCACCCTTTCTTGCGTCCTCTATCCGGAGGGTGTGGAAGATGCTGCTTTCCGCAGTGCCTTGGCGCAGCGTGGTGTGGTAGTGGCCGGTGCCCTAGCCAGTTTGGCTGGTAAGGCCTTCCGCATCGGTCATATGGGTAACACCACCCTCGACGATTTCAAACGGGCTCTGCGAGTAATGGCCGAGGTGCTCAAGAACATGGGCAAAGACGTGGATGGAGAGCAGGCTATTGCCGAGTTGGAGAGGGTTTTTCACGAGAATCTAAAATAAGGGGAGAAGGGGGAAGGAAGAGTGTTTAAGGGTATATATGCCCCTATCGCTACACCCTTTGCTGATGATCAGATAGATAAACAAGCGCTAAGGGCCAATTTGGACCGCTATTCGGCCAGCCGCTTAGCCGGTTTGGTGGTGCTCGGGTCCAATGGGGAGTTTGCCTATCTGGATATCGATGAGAAGATGTTCCTTATAGAGTTTGTACGGCAGAATACGGCGGCGGAGAAGAGCATCATTGCTGGTACCGGTTGCGAGTCGACCCGAGATACCATTCGCTTGACTAAGTTTGCCGCTAGCGTTGGTGCCGATGCTGCTCTCGTGATTACGCCCAGCTTCTACAAAGGAAGCATGAACGAGAAGGCCCTGGAGCGCTTCTTTCTGGATGTGGCCGAAGCATCTCCTATACCCATTATGCTTTACAACATGCCGCGTAACACGGGGCTCAATATGTCGGCGGGGCTGGTGTGCCGTTTAGCCCAACACGAGAACATAGTGGGTGTTAAAGACAGCAGTGGTAACATAGTGCAGATCGCTGATATTATCCACAATTCACCAGCCGATTTTGCCGTCTTTGCTGGTTCCGGCAGCTTCTTGTATCCCACTTTGGCCCTGGGTGGTGTGGGCGGAACCCTGGCTGTGGCCAACATTCTGCCCGAGCTCTGTGTCAGCTTGTACGATGCGGTGATGGAAGGCAACCACCAGCTGGCTAAAGAGCTGCAACACAAACTTCTGGCTCCCAACGCGGCTGTAACCTCTCGTTGGGGTATTGCCGGATTAAAGGCGGCTCTAGACCTTTTGGGTTATCGGGGTGGGCTGCCGCGGCGACCCATGCTGCCGCTAGATGAGGCCCATCTGCCAGAGCTGAAACAGATTTTGATCGACGCCGGCGCTGAGTTGCCTTAAGAGTAAACCGGGCTGGCACACGAAGACTTAGGCGTGCCAAGCAACTGTAGCTAAAGGGCGGTGCGTCATACTTGGAGCGTTGGGCTCAGTAGTTAAGAGAGCCGGCAGTCACAACAAGCAGGCTGTTTTGAGATCGCATTAAAGATAAGGGCCCAATATCCATTGATATGCAAGCTCAATCAGAGAGACGGTTGCTGCCTTTGGTTGGACACTCTAGTATGACCACGGTCAGTTGATACTTCAAAGAAAGAGGGACTGTTCTTGCCACAGTCCCTCTTTTGCTATCGTACTATACCGTCCACATCGGACTTCTCTTGACCCACTATCTTAACCACCAACCGATGAGGTAGACAGACCAGCGACTGATGGGGCTCGCTTATCCATCCCTGCAGCACATCCACCTGTTCTGGGCAATTGGCTTCTATCACGCGCACTCGTCCGCGCTCTACGGCTATAATGTTGTATCCACCCTGACCATCTTCTACCCGCACCTGAAAAGGTTTTTCTACGGTGGATAGATCGATCTCCTGGATTACTACTCCGTCTTGCAAGACTTGGGCCACGACCTGATCGCTCTTTAAGCTGTTAATATAAAGCCAGCTGCCGGCAGCCAGCACGGCAATAAGCACTATTAGAATGAAATCACCTTTCTTCATTGCTCGACCTTCCTTGAGACTTGGTTATCTCAGTATAGCATGCCCGGAGGTAGGTGGGAAACCAATGGCGTAAAGGTGAATCGGGCTCGTGCCGATAAACGTGAGGACCAGCAGTCTAATATGATCACGGCCCATTATTCCTGAAAAGAAAGAAGGGGCTGTTTAGCTGACAGCCCCATGTCTCCTAATCGGCCTTAAGCTTCATATCCGGCTTGGAAGGCCTGCCGATTGAGTTCTAAGAAGCGAGGTGGAACGGTGGCTTCCAGAGAGGCCAACCAGTCTTCCTTAGGAATATCCATTTGCTTGGCCATGGCGCCCAACAGTACCACGTTGACAACCCGCATGTTGCCCAGTTGCTTGGCAATCTCGAGGGCATTTAGCTCCACTACCCGTGGTGCGTTGGCTTTAATCTGCTCCAAGGCATCGGCCGGATACTCGGCAGCACCAGTGATTACCGTCATGGGGTTAATGCGTTGTGTGTTCACAATCATGGTGCCTTCGTCACTCAAGAAATGCAGCCAACGTAGAGCTTCCAGTTGCTCAAAGGCCACGATGTAATCAGCTTGCCCTGGTTCTATGAGAGGGGAATGCACCTTTTCTCCCATACGTACCTGAGTGACCACGCTACCGCCCCGTTGTGCCATGCCATGGATTTCCGTCATCTTAACATCATATCCCTGACGTAGCGCCACATCGGACAGGATCTTACTGGCTAGAATGGTACCTTGGCCACCAACGCCGACCAAGAGAATACTAACTGTCTTCATTATTGTCCCTCCTCTGGTACGATAGCGCCAAATTTGCAGACCTGTTGGCAGAGTTTGCAGCCGACGCACAGGGCCGGATCAATGCTGCTCTTCTTATCGGCAAAGCTGATAGCCGGGCAACCGATACGCATGCACATGCGGCAGCCCACGCACTTGTCGTGGTTCACCCGTAGACGGGGCTCCGTCTGCTTAACAATGAGCGCACAAGGCCGACGGGCGATAATCACAGAAGGTTCACGCACCGCCGTCTCTTCCTTGATAGCTTGGTCAAGGGCTGCCAGGTCGCCTGGATCAACTACCCGTACCCGCTTAACTCCTATTGCGTGGCAAAGGGCCACCAGGTCCACCTCGGAAGCTGGCTCCCCTTGTAGCGTTTGACCGGTACCCGCATGGTGTTGATGTCCGGTCATGGCGGTAATGCGATTGTCAAGGATCATGACTGTGGAGGTACCCTTATTGTAGACCATGTCGATCAGACCCGTTATGCCGGAATGGAGGAATGTGGAGTCACCAATGACTGCCACAATGTTCTGGGCTTGGTCGGGACGGGCTTTCTCCATACCGAGGGCAGCAGGGATACTTGCACCCATGCAAATGGTGGTATCCAAGCTATCCAGCGGCGGCATAGCACCCAAGGTATAACAACCGATATCGCCGGTGACTACTTTAAGGTTATTCCGCAAGGCGTAGAAGACACCGCGATGGGGGCAGCCAGGGCAAAGGACTGGCGGACGAATAGGTGCGGATGCCGGTTGCTTGGTTGTTGTTGTTGCACCTAAGACTGCTTGACGGATAAGGCTAGGACTGTACTCGCCAATGCGGGTGAGTTGGTCCTTTCCACCGTGTACCGTTATGCCGGCGGCTCGAATCTGTTCTTCCATGACAGGGTCCAACTCTTCTACTACCCACAGTTGTTCCACCTGCTCGGCAAAAGCGGCTATCCTCTTTAACGGCAAAGGATTGGTAAAGCCCAGTTTAAGAATTGAAGCATGCGGCAGGGCTTCCTTCACATATTGATAGGCAATACCGCTGGTTACCACACCAATCTTCTTATCGCCCCACTCAACACGGTTAAGTTCGGTGGTTTCGCTAAACTCCTTGAGTTCTTCCAGGAGTTGATGCTTAATGTGGGTGCGCACTTTGGCATTGGCTGGCACTGCCACGTATTTGCGGGCATCCTTCTTATACTCTCTTAAGGTTCGTTCTTGGGGGTCCTTGAGTTCCACCAGCGATTTGGAATGGGAGATGCGGGTGGTGGTGCGGAGCATGACGGGTGTGTCGAAACGTTCACTGATCTCCAATGCATGGCCCACCATTTCCTTGGCTTCCTGACTGTCGCTGGGTTCCAGTAGACCTATTTTGGCAAAGCGGGCATAGTTGCGGTTGTCTTGCTCGTTCTGGGAACTATGCATGCCGGGATCATCGGCCGAGACCAGCACTAGGCCCCCATTGACACCAGTGTAGGTGTAAGTGAACAGGGGATCGGCGGCCACATTCACTCCCACGTGCTTCATGGCGCAGAGGGTACGGGCGCCAGCAATGGAAGCGCCAACTGCCACCTCGAGTGCGACCTTCTCGTTTGGCGACCATTGGGCGCGGATCTCTCTATACTTGGCGATGTTCTCTAGGATCTCGGTGCTGGGAGTTCCCGGATAGGCGGACGCCACCGATACGCCGTACTCGTAGGCACCGCGGGCAATGGCTTCATTACCCGTCAATAGAGCTTTGGTCATACTCATCCTCCATTCTGATTTCTCTACAGTAATTGTATTACTTTACTTCAGAGAAGAGATTGCCAATCCTAAAAGTTATACTTTTGTGGTATCAATTCCTGCCAGTGGCAAAAGATTGTTGTCTAGCAAGAAATGGCATCCTGTGATACAATGCATTTACCGGTAATAGCTCCCCAGGCTGGGATAATAGATGATGGGGTGGAAACATGACCGACTGGTTGCTGCGTTTGTTTGTGAAAAACTATGAGTGCACTGATGACCCGGCCGTCCGTACCGCTTACGGCAGTCTGTCCGGCTGGGTAGGTATTGTCAGCAACGGTCTCTTGGTGGCGGCCAAGTTGCTGGTTGGCCTGCTTTCCGGCAGCGTGGCCATAATTGCCGATGGTTTGAATAACCTTTCCGACGCAGCCAGCTCGCTCATTTCTTTGCTGGGCTTTAAGATTGCAGCCAGAGAAGCCGATAGACAACACCCCTTCGGCCATGGCCGTTATGAGTATATAGCCGGTCTGGTGGTGGCGGCTCTAGTACTGGTGATTGGCATTGAGCTGGGCAAGAGTAGTATCCACAAGATTATACGACCAACGTCCATAGCCTTTGGGCTCTGGAGTTTTATAGTACTAGCAGGTGCCGTTCTACTGAAGACCTGGATGGCAGCCTTTAACCGGGAGCTGGGTAAGCGAATCAACTCCACGGCATTACTGGCTACTAGCGCTGATAGTCGTAATGATGCTTTGGCCACTGCAGCCGTGTTGGTTGCTATGGTCATATCCCACTATTTCACTCTCAACTTGGACGGCTGGATGGGCTTGGTCGTTGCTGGCTTCATTCTCTATAGTGGTGTAAAGCTGGTGAAAGAAACGCTAAACCCACTGGTGGGGGAGGCGCCGCCGGTGGAGCTGGCTGACTATATTCTCAGGAAAATTGCCTCGTATGATGGAGTATTAGGCACCCACGACCTCATTGTGCACGACTACGGCCCCAGTCGTCGATTTGCCAGTGCCCACGTGGAAATGTCCAGCGACCTAAATGCCATCGTAGCCCATGATATCATCGATACAATTCAAAGGGATTTCTTAGAAAATGACAATATCCACCTGATTCTCCATCATGACCCTATTGTGGCCGACGAGGAGACCTACCAAATCCGGGCTTGGGTGGAAGAGCAGGTCAAAGGTATAGATGACCGTCTAGACATCCACGATTTGCGCCTGATAAATGGCCGCAACCATGTAAACTACATATTTGATGTGGTTGTGCCCCCGGAAGTAGACATACCGGAAAAGGAGTTTCGACGACGCATTGTACAGGCGGTACAGCAAGGAAGGAAATCTATTCATGTTATCGTTAACATCGACTCCACCTATGTGACCACATCCACGTAGAGCTTGCAGAATCTAATGAGAGGAGTATAATAGGCTTGTAAGTTTGGGGGCGTAACTCAGTGGGAGAGTGTCACGTTCGCAACGTGAAAGTCGAGGGTTCGAATCCCTTCGCCTCCACCAGATTTGTCAATATCTTGTCCGCTTTGGACTTGTTGTCAGTGCCAACCGATGATGTATACTCATCATCACTGGCATTTTTGCTTCCACCTGGCTAAGCAGATTGCTTAGGTCAGCTTCAATTCGGCTGTCAATGAGTCTTGTCACCGTGGAAAGAGAGCACCTTTGCAGCCGAGCAGGGGAATTGTTGAGAAGAAGGATTTGTAGGTCTTGCGCAGAATAGGTCCCCAGATGGGGGTATGATGCCAAGGTCTCTTCTGAGGTTAGAGATTGAGCTTCTAGAAGGGGATGAACTGATGACTGAAAAAACTAAGGTAGCACCAGTGCTTATGCAGAGAAACAAGTTTGATGTAGCAATGGAGTTGACGCACCTCTACTATAGGGATCAACTAGTTGATAGTATTGAGGAGGTTCAAGAGGCTTTCACCAAGTTTTACGCAACTGCTGACATGGCAGAACGAATGTGTGGTGATGATCTTGTGAAACTCGTGCCTGAGAAAATCGCCAGACTTTGGCAGGCAAGAAGAATCTGAGAGCGGGGTACTTAGGGGCTCTAGTCGAAATGCCGTTCTTGAGAGCGGCATTTCTTGTTGTTAAGTGGTTGCCAGGTTAACTATTTTGTTGATACAATTTAATTCAAGTGTAAGTTATGGGGGATGGGGTATGCCGCAAGAGTTCCTAACTGGTTATGGAGTGCTGCTCGGTTACTATCTTGTGTGTGCGGTGAGTGCAATGGTGGCCAGGTGTTTTGTCACCATGCCCGATGAGGTTTTTCGCAAGATCCTCCATTGTATTGTTCTGGTTTCCATACTGGTCTTCATTTACGTGTTTGAGACATGGTGGCTGGCAGCTGTGGCGGCCCTTGTGCTGATGGTCATGATCTTCCCAGCGGTGGCCTTGGCGGAACGCATCTCCGGTTTTTCTCAGTTGCTGGTTGAACGCAAGCCGGGAGAGATCAAACGCAGCCTGGTTGTGGCTTTCTGTATGTTTGCCGCGTTGATAGCTGTTTGCTGGGGCTGGCTGGGTGAGAAGTACCTGGTGGTCGCTTCCGTTTTTGCTTGGGGGTTTGGTGACGCGGCGGCCGCCCTAGTCGGTAAGCGCTTTGGCCGCCACTACATTGAGGGAAAGATGGTGGAAGGGCGCAAGAGCTTGGAGGGAACCATAGCCATGTTTGCCGTGTCTTTCATTACGGTGCTTCTAGTGTTATTGGTCTCTGGCTCGCTGGCATGGTATGCCTATGTTCCCACGGCGCTGGTGACGGCTGTGGTCTGCGCTCTGGTTGAGCTTTATACTCGGGGTGGCATGGATACCCTAACCTGTCCTTTGGCTGCCGCTGCGGTCTTGATACCTTTGACTCGTTTCTGGGGGGTGTAGCCTTTGTTGGTCGAGAGGGGGGAGCGTACGCTCCTAGCTTCCGTGTTATTAAGTTCCCCCGGACCGATAGTCGTCGGTTTGGCACTGTTATCTGGCCGATCAGCCACCCAATTGGCCGATTTTATCCGGCGAACTGCCGAGTTGGCGGCCATTATTGTATCCTGGTTGGTCTTTCGACTATTGCATAAACCGGGTAACCCCTACGGGGCCAAGAAGGCAGGCTTGCAGCGGTTGGCTAACCAGTGGGTAGGGGCGGCCATGGTCTTGTCGGGCCTGGGTATGCTGGCCATTGCCCTGCTTTCGCCCGGGAACCAGCAGGGAAATGTGATCCCAGGGCTAATTATTGCGGTGCTGGGAGTGACAACCAATTCCTGGTTCTGGCTGCGCTACAGCAAACTAAATCGTGTACAACCCGACCCGGTCTTAGCTGTGCAGAGCAAGCTATATCGGGCCAAGTCCCTAGTGGATGCCTGTGTCACAACGGCCCTTACCGTTGTTGCTGTTGCTCCCAATACACTGGCTGCCCGCTATGTTGATCTGGTTGGTTCCATAATTGTGGCTACCTACCTGGTGCTGAATGGATCAGGAGTCCTGCGCGGAAGTGGGAGTACTACTAGGCACGGCGAGGGTACCGGCCAGGCAGAGTGCCCTAAGCCACTGGCTGAGGAGTGATGGCTAACCATTATGGTACAATTACCGTTGAATAGGATCATGCTCGACGAGGGAGGGGCGTTATGGGTAAGTGGGTGCAGCAAATTGTTGGCCTACAGCGCGCCGATGGCAGTTGGGGATATTTTCATGGGTTAAGTAGGTCCATGAAGCGGGAAGAGATAACCACTGAGCAGGCCCTCCGGCGCCTGAGGGCGTTGGGGCTCACCAAGGACGATGACCCGATTCGTCGGGTTTTAGATTACATTGAGAGGTGCCTGCTTAGGGAGACCATCATTCCTGATCGCAGGGAAAAGGCTATAGATTGGGATGTTTTCACGTCCCTAATGTTCGCCGCATGGTTAAGGCTATTTGGTAGAGAGAGTGCTGCCGCCTTGTCTGTTGCCAGGCAGTGGGCGGAGGTGGTCGAGCACACCTTTGCAGGCGGTGAGTATAACCATGATGACTATATCCAGACCTATAATGCTCAATTCAGCTCAAGGTTGAGAGGATCGCGGCCGGTTGCTTTTGGCACCTTCTACCACCTGGCGTTGCTACCTGGAACTCTAGCACCATCGACTGAGAAGGTAGTGCTTGACTATGTGCTCAACTGTGCTGGAGGTATTTACTATGTGTACGATGAACCATTGCGAATTCTGCCTAAGGTGTTTGCTTCGCGAAAATGCAGCCACTACCTGGCTGCGGTGGAGCTATTGGCCCAGTATGGCTCCGCTCCAGAGCAGCTCGGTTTTGTAGTGGAATGGTTGCTACATAACCGCGGAGTCGACGGTTTATGGGATATGGGGGCGGACGCGAAGGATGGCGTCTACTTCCCCTTATCCGACTCCTGGCGTAAAGCAGATGCGAGAAAGCAGGATTGCACAAATCGGAGTTGCTGAATCGGCTGTCTGATGGCTGTCCGGAAAAGAGCTGTGAGGCCAATGATAAGAAGGCAGATGCTGATTTGTGGGCGCCTGCAAAGAAAGAAGGATAACAGGTATTGGGGGTACCAGAGGGGACAGAACGGAGTAAAGAGGAAGGGGCTTTCAAGAGGCGGGAGCCTTTTTTCTTTATTCTTATGCCTTTTTGCTCACGGACAATGTTTACACTATAATATCGGAGGGAGTTTTTGTTGGCTCCAATCCATACGTGTTTAGGTGGGGGAAAGATAGATGTTTTCAGCAAGAAAGTGGCTGGTTCTAACTCTGGTATTACTGGTGCTTGTAACCAGTTTGGCTGGATGTAACAGTAGGAGTTCTGAGCGTGACCGCACATTAATTATTGCCTTGCCAGGAGAACCGCAGACCCTTGATCCCTATGCCCACTCCAATCAGAACGGTTTCATTTGCACTACTTTAGTATTTGAAACGCTCATCAAGAAGGATGATAATGGGGAGTTCAATCCCTGGCTTGCTAGCGAGTGGGAGTTTCTCGATGACACTACCCTGCGTTTTAAACTACGGGATGATGTAACTTTCCACGATGGCAGCAAGTTTACGGCCGAGGATGTCTTATATTCTTTGGCTGTAGCTGCGGAGAGTTCTTTTACTAAGAACCTCTTTGGCTGCCTTGATATAGAGAACAGTGTGATTCACGATTTAAAGACCATTGATATCAAGCTCAAGTATGCCTATGCTCCTCTGTTGGAGGCCTTGGCTTCTCATCGAGGGGCCATGATCAGCAAAGCCGTATATGAGTCCAGTAGCAAGGAAGAGTTGGGTCGTCGGCCTATTGGCACCGGCCCCATGAAGGTTTCCAACTGGATTCTCGGTGATCGCATTGAATTGGAGGCCTACGAGGGCTACTGGGGCGAGCCGTTAGCCTTTGACAAATTCAGGGCCCGTATTATTGTGGAAGCCGCATCGCGTAGCATTGAGCTGGAAACAGGAGGGGTTGATATTGCCTTCGACCTCTCACCAGCTGATTGGGAGCGGATCGCCAAGGGAGCGAAAACGCAGCTGATTGGTGGGCAAACACAGGGTATTTCCTTCCTCTGTTTCAACAATTCGCTGCCGCTCTTTGCCGATATTCGTGTGCGCCAGGCCCTGGCCTATGGTTTGGATTTGGAAGCCTTGGTGAAGACTGCCTGGCAGGGACAGGCCGATGTAGCTGACAGCTACTACTCCCGCAATATTTTGGGCTATAAGCCGGTGGGTCCTTGGGAGTATAACCCAGCGAAGGCCAAAGCGCTCTTGGCTGAGGCCGGCTATGCTGACGGGCTGGACATCACTTATATTACCTATGAGAGCCAGCTCAACTTGGCTTTCGCGGAAGTGGTGGAGAACATGTGGAAGCAAATCGGTGTGAACACAACGGTGCAAGTGGTTGACTTGGCCACTTTCACTACCATGAACAATAATGGTGAAATTCCCGTCTCACTTATGAACAACACGGCAGTTATCCCAGACCCGGATGCAGCTCTGTTGGCTTGGCCCACCCATCGCACCATTTCCTTGCGCCACAACGACCGCCACATAGATGAGCTCCTGGAAAAGGGAAAAAGAATCTACAGCCAAGAGGAGCGTAGCGCTGTTTATCAGGAGTTGCAAGACTATCTTTGGAGCAAGCTTTATACTCTGCCGGTGGCATTTCCCAAGAATGCCTATGGGGCCAGCAGTCGGATCGCTAATCTGCCGTTCTATCCGAATCTGTGTCCTGATTTAACTCGCGTGCGTTTTGCCGATTAGGAAAGAGGGGGGAGGGTAATCGATGCTACAACTAATAATGCGGCGTCTGCTAATTACCCTGCCCATGTTACTTGGGTTAACTCTGCTTGTCTTCACTATGCTTTACTTCTCACCCGGCGACCCGGCTCGTATTATTCTGGGCGATACTGCCAGTGAAGAAGAGGTTTTAGCCCTGCGGGAGGAACTGGGGCTCAATAGGCCTTTTTGGCAGCAGTACATCTCCTACTTGCACGGGTTGTTGCGCGGTGAGCTGGGTATTTCCTACCAAACAGGGCTGCCCGTCATAGCAGAGATTCGTGCTCGATTGCCAGTCACCGCCAAACTGGCCTTACTGAGCATTGGTTTTGCCATGCTGGTAGGTATTCCGTTGGGTGTTATTTCAGCTGTCAGGCAGAATTCCTTCATTGATAATCTGGCCAGACTAGTATCCCTCTTGGGTCTTACTATGCCGAACTTCTGGTTAGCTCTACTTCTAGTTTTGTTCTTCTCCGTGCAACTGGGTTGGCTGCCCCCGTCGGGGTTGTATGGACCCCAGTATTACATTTTGCCGGTACTCAGCGTCAGCTCCGTATCGATTGCCACTTTCGCTCGTATGACTCGTTCCAGCTTGCTGGAAACGGTTCGACACGATTATATCCGCACCGCCCGTGCTAAGGGTTTGGCGGAGCGAGTTGTCATCTTGCGCCATGCATTACGCAATGCCCTAATCCCTATTGTGACGGTGGTGGGAATGCAGCTGGCTAGCGTTCTGGGTGGGGCGGTAGTGAATGAGCAGATATTCGCCATACCCGGTGTGGGCAAGATGATGATCGACGCCATAAAGGCACGCAATTACCCGCTGGTGCAGGGTGGGGTGCTGGTACTGGCCTTGTTGTATGTTTTGCTCAACCTAGGGCTGGATTTGCTCTATGGCTGGCTGGATCCGCGCATTTGTATGCAGATGGACGGCCAAGTGGGAGGCCACTAGAAATGGGGACCCGAGATGTCTTGCTGCGGATGGGCAAGAGCCCTTTAGTGGTAGTCAGCTTGTGCGTTTTTCTCCTTATCTGTGGACTGACCTTGCTCGCCGATATCATTGCTCCTTATCCCTATGACTACCAGGACCATACCAATGTGTTGCAGCCGCCTTCCTGGCAACACCCGATGGGGACGGATCATCTAGGGCGCGATATCTTTAGTCGTATTTTGCATGGTGGGCGAGTTTCGCTGAAAGTAGGCTTTGTTTCTCTGGCGGGTGGGGCTATTGCTGGCACTCTGCTAGGAGTTGTGGCTGGCTACTTTGGGGGTTGGCTGGACTTGGTGATTATGCGCTGCGTGGAAGTCCTAATGGCAATTCCTCGGACCGTATTGGCTATAGCCATGGCAGCCACTCTGGGCCCTGGCCTAACCAACACCATGCTGGCTGTGGCCATCAGTTCGCTGCCGGCCTTCGCCCGCTTGGCTCGGGCTTCTACCCTCAGTGTTAAGAACGAGGGTTATGTGGAGGCAGCCCGCGCCCTAGGGGCTACCAATATGGGTATCATTAATCGCCATATCCTGCCCAACATTATGGCACCCCTCATAGTACAAGCAACTCTAGGTGTAGGAACAGCAATTACGTTGGCGGCGGCTCTTGGGTTCCTAGGGCTGGGGATAGAGCCGCCCACACCCGAGTGGGGATCTATGTTGGCTGCTGCCCGTGGATTTATGCGGGATCATGCCTATATGGTGTTGTTTCCAGGCTTAGCCATCATGTTAACGGTGATAACGCTCAATCTCTTGGGCGATGGTTTACGGGATGCCTTGGATCCCAAACTAAGATGAACGAGGAAGTGTAGTTTATGGGGAATAACTATCTGCAAGACCTGGTGGGTTATTTTCATAGCTACAAGGCTCAAGACATCGATGCCGAAACCCTACGCCAGGTGAAAAGAACACTCATCGATTACCTGGGCTGTAGTATCTATGCGGCTAAGCATGATTGCTGTCCCCAACTGCTGAATCTTATCAAATCCATGGGGAGAGGAGAGGGGACGACTAGTATCTGGGGCGAGAGGGAAAAGGTATTGCCTGCTCTTGCGGCCTTTGCTAATGGGGCCCGCACGTCTAACATTGAACTAGATGATTGCTCTGGTATTGGGGCTTCGGTGCATCCCGGGGTCTACGTTTGGTCGGCCGCCTTGGCCGCTGGCGAGCACATGGAGGCTGCAGTAGCCGATGTGCTGCCGGCTGTAGTGTTCGGTTATGACATCTGCATGCGTTTGGGGCTAATGGCTACGGCCAAGGTGCGGGATTTAGGTCTCCATGGTCCGGGGCTGGTAGGTGGTCTGGCGGCAGCGGCGACCGCCGGTATGATCTATGGCCTTAGCCCCGAGCAGTTGCAGCACGCGCTGGCTTTGGCCGGGTCGCTACTTCCCTTGTGCCCTTTCGTCAGCTTTATAGAAGGAGCCGACGCCAAAGACTTCTATGGTGGCTGGGGCGCCTATTTGGGGTTGGTGGCAGTAGAAGGGGCGAAGCAGGGACTGACAGGGGCAAGAGGGATACTCGATGGCCCCAAGTCACTGAAGGCCATATTTGCCGATGACCGGGCTGCCGATGCGCCTCCCGGGTCCCATTTGTATATCAACGACATTTCTTTTAAAGAGTTTCCCGCCTGTTACTCGGTTCATCCGGCTATGACCGTGGTCTTGGACTTAGTTGAGCACCATCCCATCGATCCGGATCAAATCCAGGAGGTTTTGGTGGATACCTATCCCTATTCCTACGATTTAGACAAGGGTGTGGGGGACGATTTGAACCCTTCCTCAGCCCGGCTTTCCCTCAGCTATACAGTCGCCTATGCTTTGATTGAAGGCTGTCTTTCTCCCGAGGCCTTTACCCCGGAGAAACTGCGGGATGAGCGCTACCTGACGCTGAGAAAGAAGATAAAGGTGACAAAAAACGAAGCCTATGGTGCCGGGCCCTTCGGCCGCAGGGGCTGTATTATCAGTATTCGGTTTCAGAATGGCGCGCTTATCCAAGGGGAGACGGATGCGCCTCGCTGGAAGGTACCCCCTGCCGATGACCAGTTGGTTGATAAGTTCCGTACCCTAACCCAAGGTGCGCTCACCCCGGAAAAGCAGCAACTCTTGCTGGACTTTGTTTGGCAACTGGAGAAGCAGACCGGGCTGGAGCCGTTACTAAAATGCTTAAGGGAACTATAAGAAGAGCCTGGTGAACGAAGCTTATTTAGACAGAGGTTAGGCACTGGCGCTCTAGTATGTCGGTAGATCAAACAGGAGAGGGGCTGTTCTGAGACAGCCCCTCTTTTGCTAGAATTCGCAGTTACCTGGAGTACGGGGACAAGGTATGACATCGCGGATGTTGCTGACCCCGGTCATGTACATCAGTAGGCGTTCAAAGCCCAAGCCGAAACCGGAATGCTTGACCCCGCCGTATTTACGCAACTCCAAGTACCACCAGTAGTCGTCCATATCAAAGCCCATTTCCTCAATGCGTTTCTTCAAGAAATCATAGCGTTCCTCACGCTGACTACCGCCCACCAGTTCACCCACTCCCGGAACCAGCAAGTCCATAGCGGCCACTGTGCGCCCATCATCGTTCAGTCGCATATAGAAGGCCTTAATGTCTTTGGGATAATCAGTTACAAAAACGGGTTTCTGGAAGACCTTTTCCGCGAGATAACGTTCATGCTCTGTTTGCAGGTCTATGCCCCACTCTACCGGATAGACGAAGGACTGGTCTGCTTGCTTCAACAACTCAATGGCTTCCGTATACGTGACATGGCCGAAGTCGGAGTTAATCACATTGTCTAGGCGCTCCAACAGGCCCGGGTCTACGAACTGGCTGAAGAAGGCAAACTCCTCCGGCAGTTCCTTCATGGTGTAGGTAAGAACATACTTGAGCATGTCCTCTACTACCCGCATGTTGTCCTGCAAATCGGCGAAGGCCATTTCCGGCTCCAGCATCCAGAACTCGGCGGCATGGCGGGCCGTGTTGGAGTTTTCTGCTCGGAAGGTGGGGGCAAAGGTATAAACATTTCGGAAAGCTAAGGCGAAGATCTCCGCCTCCAGTTGACCACTGACCGATAGACCCACCTTCTTACCAAAGAAATCCTGGCTGAAGTCCACCTGATTGTCGGGGGTGCGAGGGATGTTCAAGAGATCCAAGGTAGTGACTCGGAACATTTCTCCCGCGCCCTCGGCGTCACTGCCAGTAATGATGGGCGCGTGCACATACAGGAAGCCTCGCTCTTGGAAAAAGCGATGCAGTGCGTAGGCGGCCACCGAGCGCACGCGGAAAACGGCGGAAAAGAGATTGGAACGAGGGCGCAAATGGGCAATTTCCCGCAGATACTCGGGCGAGTGGCGCTTCTTCTGCAAGGGATAGTCGGAATGGGACGGAGCCTCCACAACTATTGCCCTAGCCTGGACTTCCACCGGCTGTTTGGCCTCGGGGGTGGCCACCAGGAGGCCACGGACAGTGATGGCGGTGGCAATCGGCAGTTTGCTGATTTCCTCGAAGTTGCTCATGTCCTGACCGAATACGATTTGCAGGTTTCTGAAAAAGGTGCCATCGTTGAGTTCGATAAATCCGGTAGTCTTGGAAGCTCGTAAAGTACGAATCCATCCCTGCACGGTCACTTCCTGACCCACTAACTCTTCTGCTTGGCGATAAATCTCTTTTACCTTAACTAGACTCACATTCATTCCCTCCCGAAGATTATTAAAAAAGGCCCTTCATCCACTCTGGGACGAAGGGCCATTTCGCGGTGCCACCCAAATTACCTGAACTACGACAGCCAGGTCAACTCTGCAAGCTATAACGGGCATACCCGTCCGGTACTACTAACGCTGGCAGCGCTTTCGAGCGGAAGCTCCTGGGTGTTCTTCGCTATAAGCCGTTGCACCGGGCTCCCACCTCTTCCCGGCTCTCTGGGGCCGTGCCCATAGCTACTCTCCCTCTCATTGCCTTCTTCTTGTTGCTAAAGACTATAAACGATTGGTGCTAGGCTGTCAACTGCCATGCCGTTCAAGAGGCTAAATATTCCATGGCCCAAATTTAGCAATTATTGCTGCAGGAAATGTGCCCCCTATAGCCAAATAGGTATATGGGGTGCTATTGGGAGGTGAAGCAATGGTAGGAGTTGTACTAGCAGTATCCTTGCAAGGGAAGGATACTGCCATTACTGATGCCTTGGTGGGAGTACATACGATAGCAACTGATGATTCAACCGAGTTACTGGAACAGCTGAAGCAGCTCCGTCCCGACGTGCTCCTCTTGGATGCCTATCATGCGAGAAGCAAAAAACTGTTGACCACATTCCGCGAAATAGCGCCTTGGGGCTATCTAGTACTAATCTGTCAGCAGCAATCCGACTTGCAATGGGCCAATGGGGTCGATGAGGCTTGGCCCATTACAATGGTAAGTATCGGTCAGATACGTCTCTTACTTCGCCTTGCCAGGCTAAACCGCTATCGACGGGAGCATCTTGCCAAATGTGCTCTGGCTAACGGTGAGGGCAGCTGTGATAGGGATTGCCATGCAGCAGTTAAGGACTTCCTGGTGGGCAAGGCCCGTTTCATTTCCCCTGGTGCTTGGGTCCAGCGCTTTTTCCGCGAATGGGATTTCCTTCTGCAGTGTGTTGCTCAAGCCTCTGCCTTTACTGCGGTTTCTCCTTGGCCTGGGGTGCTGCCGCCCCATGGAATGGGGATCGCTGCCAACTATGCGTCAACCTTTTCGAGTATAGGTTTCCGTTTGGATTCGCTATTTGATACCGGAACTCTCCTACTATCAGTGAGTTTTGAAGGGGCCTATTTCCCTGTGGCAGTGGTGTGGGGTCAGGAAGCCCAGTTGGTGGCAGAGGCAGCCACCGGTGGAGAGATTGTCTCCTACGAGATTTCCCGGCAACCCCTGGTGCAGCAACTGCTCAATGATGTGGTGTACCATGTTATCAGTGTGCTCAACCAGCAATACTCGCTGGCCCTTTATTCCTTTGGTCAGTGCGTGTTCTGCCGCGGCATTATCACCGATAAGGCGTTTTACGATGGTGTTTCTCTGGCCCTTGATATGGGGCTGATACTATTGGACGTGTCCCGCAATGTGGTCTACGCCAATGAGCAAGCAGTGGGGCTGCTGACGGGCGAGGCAGTGGTTAATGAAAGTGCCGAGGTAAGTTTGCCCCTTTTGGAACAGATCCTGAAGCGCATCCCCAGCGGAAAGGAGCAAAGTCGCTTCAGTTTCACCACCAATTCACCCGAGGGGCGACGCCTTGCTGTGCGTGTTGCTCCCGCTGTTACTGCTCAAGCAGAGGTACTAGGCTATGTAGTTACTGTGCAAGAGGAAGCTAAGGGGCAGGACCTACATGTAGTAGAGGCACGCCTACGCGAGCGGTTGGCCTCAGTGGGCGAGCTGGCGGCTGGCATGGCCCATGAGATTCGTAATCCATTAACCTCTATACGCGGCTTCATCCAACTGTTGAAACAGCGGTTGGTGGATGCGGAAATGGAGGTCGAGACCCGTTATGCGGACTACGTATTAGAAGAGATTGATCGGGCCAATCATGTGGTGACCAACTTCCTCAACCTGGCTAAACCAAAGGAAGAAGCTTGGCGACAGGTGGATATAAATGAGCTGCTGACGAAAATGTTGCAATTGGTGGAGAATCAGGCAATGCTCAAGGGCGTGTATCTTACCTGGCAGTTTGCGCCCAATCTGGCTCTAGTCCGCGGCAAGGCAGAAGCCTTGGTACAGGTTTTCTTAAGCATAGTTACTAACGCACTGCAGGCCACATCGAAAGGCGGTGCCATACATATATATACTCGCCAGACAAGCGATTCGGTTCTAGTCAGTGTGCAGGATACAGGGACGGGGATGAGCCCTGCAGTGTTGAAGCGCATCTTTAACCCCTTCTATAGCACTAAAGAAGGTGGCACCGGACTGGGGCTTGCTCTCTGTAAACAGATAGTAGAAGAACACCGGGGTGAGATTCAGGTTACAAGTGAGGTTGGCGTCGGCAGCTGTTTTACTGTGCGCCTACCTATAGGATAGGCCCTGGAAAATGCGGGTATTTTCATGTCTCAATGGGCAAAATTTACATACACATGACGTAGCCTTGGAGCAGGAAACTGACAAGCCGAGAAGTAATACTTATTAGTAAGGAAGCGGTTCAGTGAATAATGAAGGAGGCGGTGGTCATCAGCGTTCAGGTTACCCCCCGGCATTCATTTGCCCCGTGGCAATCGTTTCGGTTTGTAGCAGACGCGGAGCAGCTGAAGCAGTTTGTTGGTAAAACGGTTAGCGATGTGCAAATAACGGAGGTTACGTCCCACGGCATGGATCCGGTTGTTTTGCGGCTTAAGATCAGTTTTTCCGACGGTTCTTTCCTGGAAGTAGATAGAAAGTGTACCCGTTTGGCTGACAGCGACCGTAAGATAGTTCATCTGGACCTGGCCTACCAAGCGAAATAGACGGAGAAAGCAGGCAAACAACTGCCTGCTTTCCCTTTGTCTTGCTATGAGTTGCCTCAACTATTTGAGGTTAGCAGTGGGCATGTTAAGATACGTATATAAACTGAAAGGAGGCAACCGATGCTAGCTGCATTTGTGATGGCCATGGCGCCAGTCTGGGCATTGCTCACCTTTTTTTATGTTCGAGATCGTTACGATAAGGAGCCACGGATGCTATTAGCCCAGCTCTTCGTGCGCGGCCTCTTGGTCACCATCGTGGCTGCAGCAGTAAGCCTGTTTGGTATCCGCATCTTTGCCTCCATTCTGCCTGCCAATAGTTGGCTCTACTTGTTGATCGAGAACTTTCTCTTGGTGGCATTGGTAGAAGAATCTCTCAAGTATTTTGTTGTCTGGCGCACTAGCTATTTTCATCCTGCCTTCAATGAGCCCTATGATGGCATTCTCTATGCCATCACAACTTCCCTTGGTTTTGCCGCCCTAGAGAATATCATGTACGTGGCGCAGGGGGGATTACAAGTTGCTATCACACGCGGTCTTCTTTCCGTGCCAGCCCATGCCCTCTTTGCGTCGGCCATGGGATACTGCCTCGGCAGGGCCCGTTTCTCTAAGAATGAGGGCAAAGCCCGGTACTATATGAGGCGTGCCCTCATCATACCCGTTTTGTTGCACGGAATCTATGATTTGCTACTTTCGACTCAACACACGGTCTTAGCCATGGGAGTCGTTCCTCTTTCCATAGGTATGTGGATTATGTCTCTCAAACAGGTAAAACTGGCTGAGTTACGATCACCTTTTCGCCCCTAAGGGGGCCGTTAGCAGAGGAGTGTTGGCATGCTACAAGATGATCAGGGCTTGGCGGTTTACAAAGGGTTTGTTCTGGACAAGTTTCAGCGGCAGGCCCTTGCTCATATTGAAGCTGGGAGATCAGTCATAGTTAGTGCCCCCACCGGGGTGGGGAAGACCCTCATCGCCGACTATCTCATTGAGAAGGCGGTGGCAGAAGGCAAACGTATCATTTATACGGCTCCCATTAAGGCTCTAAGTAATCAGAAATACAGGCAATTTAAGGCTAGTCTGGGTGAGGAGCGGGTTGGCATCCTGACGGGGGATGTGGTGATTAATAGTGAAGCCCCGGTACTGATGATGACAACCGAGATTTACCGCAATATGGTTCTCACCGACCCAGAACGAGCCGCATCTATTCACTATCTGATCTTTGATGAGATCCACTTCATTGATACCGACCGAGGTGTGGCCTGGGAAGAGAGCATTATTTTCGCTCCCAAGCATGTGAAGTTGTTGGGGCTCAGCGCCACCATCGGCAATCTGGACCAGTTTATTGGCTGGCTGTCGGAAGTACGCCAGGAACCGGTGGCTTTGGTGGTAGAGAAACGGCGCATCGTGCCCTTGTTGTGCCGTTACTACAACGCGGCCACAGGCATTACTACGCTGGTTGAAGTGAAGAAGGCCATTCGCCAGGGGAAACTGCGTCCCACCGAGCATTTGCAGCTGGTGAATGCTTTGCGTCATCATTACTTGCCGGCTCTCTGCTTTGTCTTCAGTAGACGCCAGTGTGTCGAAAAGGCTAAGGAACTGCTACGAGAACCCACCTTCTTGAACCGGGAAGAGGCGGAGCGGGTTAAAGATACGTTGGACAAGTATATGGATAAATACGGTCTACAGGATCATGCCACTTTTACCCTCCTGGCGCGGATGTTGACAAAGGGTATTGCCTTCCACCATGCCGGTCTACTTCCAGTATGCAAAGATCTGGTGGAGGAGCTGTTTGAGCAGGGTCTGGTGAAAGTGCTCTATTGCACAGAAACCTTTGCTGTAGGTGTCAACTATCCGGTAAAGAGTGTTTGCTTTTTGGAACAACAGAAGTTTGACGGGCATAGCATCCGTCCCCTCTCGGTGCAAGAACATATGCAGATGTCCGGCCGTGCTGGGCGCCGAGGTATCGATCGGCGTGGTTACATTTTTACTTTGGTATCCGACCCTTTGGTACCGGATTTGGTAGACTATACCCAGCGAACTGTTGAGCCTATCGGTAGCCAGTACCGGCTGAGCTGCAATTCCATACTGAACTTGATGCGGCGGGGGCTGGAGGACCAAGTGGAAGTGGCCTATCGCTCCAGTTTTGCCGAGTATCTAAACCGCCAGGAGCGGGAAGAGCTGCAAGAGAAAATGGCCAGTCTGGAGAAAAGGCGGGAGGAGCTGCAGAGTCAGATCTGTGAGGCAAGTGGTCAAGACCATTGCCCTATACGTTATGGGCGTCTCAGCTCCAAACTGCGGGGACTGGAACGAGAGTGGCGACGTTATCGGCGGCGCCATCTGAAGCGTCACATGGAATCCGTTCGTTCTCAGCTGGCGGCAATTGCGCCCAAGGAGTGTCCGCCAGAGCAAATTAGCAAGTGCCGTTGGGCCCATAGGCAGTTGCGCCGGCTGCAAGAGGAAGAGCAGTCCCTAAGAGGCCGCCTAGCTGCCTTGCCTACGCCCGATGATTGGCTCCAGCACTATAACCGCATTAAGAAGCGATTAACCCATCTTGGTTACATCGATGGTGACCAGCTCCTGGCTCGGGGAGAGCTGGCCAGCGAGATAAACTTCCAAGAGATCTTGATTACCGAGTTTGTCTTTGCCGGCTTGTTGGATGAGCTTTCTGTTCCGGAGATCTGTGCCGTTTTGATTGGCGTGGATTATAGCGCCCGCTATAGCGATTTTGTCAGTCGCATACCCATCCCGGCTCTGCGCAAATACGTGACCATAGCTGATGAACTGAAAAGTGACCCCATTTTGGGCAACAGCATCGTCTATTCCCCGCAGGTAGCCCCCCTTGGTTATGTTTGGGCGAAGGGCGAGGATTTCTCTAAAGTGATGGAGCTAACCACTATTGAGGAAGGTGACGTGGTTAGCCAGTTGCGGCGCACGGTGGATGTGTTGCGCCAGTTGCGTAAAGCTTTGGGCAAACAGCCATTTTGGGGAGAAAGATTAGCAGCTTGTCTCGAGGTTATGGAGCGGGATGTGGTAAAGGTGGAACTATAGGACCGAAGATAATGGCCAACAATTGGTAATAGCTATGTTAGGGGTTAGGGGATAAGAGTGATGAAGACTCAACAGAAATGCATTATGGTGGTGGATGATAACCGCCTGGCGGCAGCCATGTTGAGTGACATCTTGGAGCAGGCCGGTTACCTTGTGCTAAAGGCCGAATCGGGTATAGAAGCTTTGCGTCTAGTCCAACAGGGACCTATTGATTTGGTTCTATTAGACATCATGATGCCAGATATGGACGGCTATGAAGTGGTACGGCAATTGCGTAATGATACCCGCACCTATAACACTCCCATTATTCTGCTTAGCTCCTTTCAGGGAACGGCGGAAAAGGTGAAGGGCTTTGAGTTAGGTGCCGACGACTATATCACCAAACCCTTCGTGCCAGCTGAGCTGTTGGCTCGAGTCATGGCCCACTTGCGTCGGTCCCGCCTCACCATGGCCAGTAACCCGCTCACGGGCCTACCAGGAAATGCTACTATCGAGGAGCGGTTGATGGAAAGAGTCAATAGTTCTCGCCCCTTTGCCGTGCTCTACATAGATCTAGATAACTTTAAGGCCTACAACGATGCTTATGGCTTCTTGCAGGGGGATGAAATGATACGCTTGTTAGCCGACGTTCTGCAGCAAGTGGTGGAGCAGTATGGCAATAAGGGCGACTTATTGGGGCATATTGGTGGCGATGATTTTGTGCTTATTACCACACCCGACAAGATCGATATTGTATGTGAGCAGGTCATTGCCCAGTTCGAGTCCAGAAGCAAGCAGCTATATGAGGTGGGCAGTGAAGAGCTATTGCCGGCAACCCTTTCCATAGCGGCTGTTACCAATGAGTTTCAGCAGTTTTCTGACCACCTAGAGGTGGCCAAGATGGCTGCTACCCTCAAACAGCAGGCTAAGTCTGTAGCGAGAAGTACCTATGTGAAATCCAGCCGCTTGGCACCTAGCAAGGATGCCCCTAGCATACTCATCATCGATGATGATCGGCTAGTTAGTGCCGTGCTGCAGGCCAACTTCGAGCAAAAGGGATATAGTATAATGTTGGTAAATAGTGTTTTGGCGGCCACTCTAGCCATGCGCAATTATCGGCCCGACCTGGTAATCTTGGATGTGTTCCTGCCAGGTACTTCCGGGTTTGCCTTTTGTCAGCGTTTGAAGTCCAATAGGGAAACAGCTGGTATCCCAGTTTTGATGGTCTCCAGCACTGCTGTCAAAGAGCAGGCTCTCGAGGCCGGGGCCGATGCCTTCTTACAGAAGCCGTTTAATATTACCGTGTTAATGCAGACCGTTGATCAATTGTTGCGAAAGTAAAGTAGCGCTGACAGCGGCTAGACCCAAGAGTGTTTTTTCGGTAGGAGGTGGGTTGGTAGATGCAAAAGATGTTTACTGATGTACGTGCCCTTTTAAAGGAAAAGAATTTGCGCCTGACCCCGCAGAGGGAGGCGGTGTTGAAGATTCTGCTCGATTGCGAAGAGCACCTTACTGCTGAGGACATCTATGACCGCACCCGAGCCGAGTATCCTGAGATTGGGCTAGCCACGATCTATAGAGCTCTAGAGCTGTTTGAAGAGTTGGGATTAGTATCTAAGCTAGATTTTGGCGATGGTGGACGGCGCTATGAGCCGGCTCTAGGCAAGGATCACCATCACCTGATATGCATGGATTGTGGGCAGATCGCCGAGTTCAATGAAGATCTACTGGGCCAGTTGCATGAGACCATCGCCCGCGAAAGCGGTTTCCTTATTCTAAACCATAGCCTGCGTTTCTTCGGCTATTGTAGTAAGTGTAAAGACAAGCATAAGCACGAGGTGGAGTCATGAGCATCGGGTACGCCGCCGATAAGCAGAGCCTGTTGCGCCGGCTTAAGCGGGTGGAAGGACAGATTCGTGGTATTCAACGCATGCTAGAAGAAGATCGGTATTGCGTGGATATATTGATACAGATCGCCGCCGTCAGGGCGGCTTTAGACAAAGTAGGTTTGGCTCTAATAGAAGATCATACGCGGGGCTGTGTACGCAACGCTTTGGCCAGTAATCAGGGCGAAGAGGCCATTGATGAATTGCTGGACGTCATAGCCCAGTTTCTAAAATAGGAGGTTATTAAGGGAGATGGCAGATATTCCGACCCATGACGTGGCCGTTATTGGCGCCGGCCCGGCCGGCTTGACCGCGGCTCTCTATGCGGCCCGGGCAGAACTGAAGACGATTCTACTGGAAAGATTGGCGGCCGGTGGGCAACTGGCAACCACCGATATGATAGAGAACTATCCCGGTTTCCCCATGGGGATAAACGGATTAGATGCAAGTTTCGCTATGCTAGAACAAGCCCAGCGCTTTGGTGCCGAGTTTAAACTGGCGGAAGTGCAAAAGCTGGACCTAAGTGGCGAGATAAAACGGGTGGAAACCAGCGAGGGGATAATTACCGCTCCTTGTGTAATCTTGGCCACTGGTGCGCGTCCACGCTTGCTGGGAGTGCCTGGAGAAGAGCGACTGAAAGGCCGGGGGGTCTCCTACTGTGCTGTGTGTGATGGCGCCTTCTACCGGGGTAAAGAGGTGGCCGTTGTGGGTGGCGGCGATTCGGCAGTGGAAGAAGCTGTCTATTTGACTCGCTTTGCCACTAAAGTCTACTTACTGGTGAGGCGTGATCAGCTACGGGCCACGCCTGTGGTACAAGCTAAAATACTGAACCATCCGCAAGTCGAGATACGCTGGAACACGGTGGTAGAAGAGATCTTGGGTGAGTCAAAAGTAGAGGGGCTAAGCCTATTGAACCGTGTAACCGGGGAAAAGAGCTATCTACCAGTGAGTGGAGTATTTGTCTACGTGGGGTTACTGCCCAACAATGAGGTTTTTGCTGAGCAAGTTGAACTGGACCAGAATGGCTATGTGGTAGCCGACGAAGAAATGCGCACCAGTGTTCCAGGCGTTTTGGTTGCTGGCGATATCCGAGCCAAGAGTTTGCGGCAAGTGGCGACGGCCGTTGGCGATGGTGCTATTGCAGGTGTGACGGCCCAACACTATTTGGACAGTTTAAAGCGATAGGGGTGAAGGGGTTGGCAACTAATAGCAAACAGGAGCTGTTAAAGAGACTGCCAGCAGTTGATAGTGTTTTACGGGCAGCGGCTGTGCAACCTTTGCTCCAGCAATATGGACAGGTAACAGTAACGAGGGCGGTGCGCGCCCTCTTAGATTCCTGGCGAAGACTTATCTTGCAGGACCAATGGTCTGGGACTGATCTGGAACAGGCGTTGGCCGATATGCCAGAGGCTCTAGCCCAAGAGGTGGAAGCGGCTGTCCGGCCCAGTCTGCATCCGGTGATCAATGCCACGGGGGTTCTTATTCATACCAATCTAGGGCGGTCCCTCCTGGCCGCTGCCGCGGCCCAGCAGATTGCACAGGTGGCTAGTAGTTACTCTACTCTGGAAGTGAACGTGCAGACCGGCGAACGGGGGTCCCGTTACAGCCACGTGGTGCAGCTGCTTTGTGAGTTGACTGGGGCGGAAGATGCCCTAGTGGTTAACAATAATGCGGCGGCCGTTCTACTAACACTGGCTGCCTTGACGGCCGGTAAGGAGGTGGTGGTTTCTCGCGGCCAGCTGGTGGAGATCGGTGGTTCATTCCGCATTCCCGAAGTTATGGCTCAGAGCGGGAGCCGCTTAGTGGAAGTTGGCACGACCAACAAGACCCATCTCTTTGACTACGAACAGGCTATAGGCCCAGATACGGCTGCCCTACTGAAGGTTCATACCAGCAACTATCGTCTTGTCGGTTTCACGCAAGAAGTGGCGGGCCGTGATTTGGCCGCTTTAGCCCATGAACATGGCCTCTTAGCCATTGAAGATCTGGGCAGCGGGGTACTTATCGATCTGCAACGCTATGGTTTGATCTATGAGCCGACGGTTCAGGAGTCGGTGGCTGCTGGTATGGATGTGGTCACCTTTAGTGGCGACAAGCTTCTAGGTGGACCTCAGGCAGGTATTATTGTGGGGCGCAAAGATTGTATAGCCAAGTTAAAAAAGCATCCGCTAACGCGAGCTTTTCGCATCGATAAGCTGACCTTAGCTGGATTGGAGGCTACGTTGCGTCTCTATTTGGACGAGGAGACGGCTGTACGAGAGATTCCAACTTTGCGTATGCTGACCATACCGATAGAGGAATTGGAGGTCAGGGCTCAGCAATTGGTGGCTGCTACCGTAGGAGAAGTGGGTTCTGTTGCCCAGCTAAACGTGGTACCCAGTTGGGGCCAGGTCGGCGGTGGCTCATTACCTGGGTACGATATTAACAGCGTGGCTGTTGCTGTATTACCACAGACCATTAGTCCCGATGAACTGGAACGCCGTTTGCGTCTTGGACAGCCGGCCGTGTTTACCCGTATCTACCGCGATCAGGTACTTATCGATATGCGTACGGTACAGCCTCAGGAGTTACCTGCCATCCGCTCTGCCCTCTGTCGGGCGTTGCTTGGGAGGTAGGTGACTTGAAACACGTTATCATTGGTACGGCTGGACATATCGACCATGGGAAGAGTAGCCTTATAAAAGCCCTTACCAATATAGAAACGGACCGGCTAAAGGAGGAAAAGGCAAGAGGTATTACCATTGAACTGGGTTTTGCCTATTTTGATCTGCCCAGCGGTCGGCGTGCCGGTATTGTGGATGTGCCGGGACATGAGCGGTTTATTAAGAACATGCTGGCAGGCGCTACTGGTATAGATGTGGTCATTCTGGTGGTGGCTGCCGATGAAGGCATTATGCCCCAAACCATTGAACATCTTAATATCCTATCTCTACTGCAGACTAAGAAAGGGATAGTTGCTGTCACCAAAACTGACATGGTGGACCGCGAGTGGCTGGAGTTGGTGTTGGAGGATATAGCTAGCCGCTTGCAAGGCACGTTCCTAGAAGATGCCCCTATAGTGCCCGTATCTTCAGTTACCGGCGAGGGGCTGCCACAGTTAGTGAAGATAATTGATGAGCTTACCGCTGAAGTAGAGAGTCGCGACGTTCATCTTCCTTTTCGGTATCCTATAGATCGAGTTTTCAGCAAGACGGGCTTTGGTACTGTTGTTACTGGCACCCTTATTTCTGGCCAAGTGCGAGTAGGGGATACGGTGGAGGTTTATCCACAGAATCTGGAGGCGCGAGTACGTTCTCTACAGGTTCACGGACAAAAGGTAGAGACAGCCTACGCAGGACAACGCGTCGCCATGAACTTGGCTGGTGTGCAAGTCTCCGATTTGGAGCGGGGGAATGTGCTGGCGGCTCCAGGGCTGTTGCGGCCTTCCCTCATGCTCGATTGTCGATTGGAGCTCTTAGCCGATGCGGAGAAGCCGCTGGCTAATAGGGAGCGACTGCGTCTCTATACGGGAACCAGCGAGGTATTATGCCGGGTCGTTTTGCTTGATGCTGAATTCCTTTTCCCGGGGGAAACCGCATTAGCCCAGTTGCGATTGGAAGAACCAGTGGCCGTACTGACTGGTGACCGCTTTGTGGTACGCACCTATTCCCCTATGTATACGGTAGGAGGAGGCACCATTCTGGATGCCCATCCCAAGAAGCGACGCCGTTTCCGGGCAGAAGGAATTCAGGAGTTAAAGCTGCGCGAGAGCGGCGGCGACTTGCAGATTCTAAATCAGACGCTGCTCAATTATAGTGACCAGTTCCCAACGGAGAGCGAGTTGTTCCGCTTGGCAGGGCGCCCTGCGGAGCAGCTGAGTGACGCCTTGGAGACGCTGCAGGAGGAAGACCTGGCGCTGTCGGTTGTTGTTGAGGGTGCAACCCATTACTTACATGCCGAGTATCTCCAAAGGTTGGCACAGCGAGCCAGAGAAGCAGTGGAGACCTATCAGAAGCGCTTTCCTCTCCGGCCTGGAATGCCAAAGGAAGAGTTGCGTAGTCGTATTGGCCGACAAGCCAGTCCTAAGCTGTTTAATAGCCTGATAACCCTTATTGCCAGCGAGGCCAGTTTGGAGAGTCGCGGCGGGGTCGTGGCTACCCAGGATTGGCAGGTAGTCTTTGCTGGCCCCTATGCACGTATGCGGGAGCGAGTGTTGGAGTTATTGCAAGCCTCCCCCCAAGCTCCTCCCGATGTGAACGATTTGGCCACCCAGCTTAATGAGCCCAGCGAGAGAGTGGTGGAACTATTGGCCGCTATGGAGAGACAGGGAGAGATCGTGCGGGTGTCGCCCGAGCTGACTTTCCTTAAAGAGACGGTTGATGAGGTGCGTCAGTTGGTGGTTAGTTGGATCCGCGAAAATGGTAGTATCACTTTGGCCGACCTGCGCACAGCTTTGGATACTAGTCGCAAGTTTGCTCTGCCCTTGCTGGAGTATCTTGATGCGGAGAAAGTCACAAAACGTGAAGGTGAGGGGCGGGTATTGCATCCGCAGTATGTGGGTAACTAGACAACTAGCCCAGGGTAGTTCTATTTGCAGTCTCCCTGAGGCTATTCAGAGCTAGGCCGGCCGCCCTTGGAGAACCGAGCCGGTTCCGACAGAGATTGGCACCAACACTCTAGTATGAACAAGGTCCTTAGGAGTACAAAGAATGAAACAAGGGGCTGTCTTGTGACAGCCCCTCTTTCTCTGAGTGCTTGCCTTTTTCTTAGACCAACTTGATGGCCTGCTGATTTAGTTCCTTCTCAACAGGGCCAAAACTCTTGCGGTAGTAAAGGGTAGCCGAGAAGTAGAGGATTGCCGTTACGATGTAGGGAGAGGACAGGCCAAAGTTGTCCATCATGAAGCCACCGACTGCGCCACCAATGGCGCGCAGAACCTGGTTAGTCATATTGAAGAGGCTGTTGGCCGTGGCCCGCTGTCCCGGTTCTAGCATCTCCATGGAAAAGGTATTGGAGATCGGTGAAGACATGTTCATGAGAGCCATGCGTAGCCAATAGGCTACCGCCACTATGCTCAGATTGGGAACATAACCGGCCGACAGCAGGAAGGGGATAGACAGCATCTGCGTAATGGAAACGGCGCGAACTTTACCCCAGCGCTCGGCTAAAACGGGACTAAGCAGCACGCCCACCGTCAAGACAATACTGGAAATAGCCATGATGGAACCGACCTGGGCTGATGAAGCACCCAACTGATCCCGCAAGAACACATTAAAGAAGGGTACTACCATACCTGCACCCAAACCGATCATTCCCTGGAAAAAGGCAAACTGTCGTACCCGTTTTGTCTGGATCGCTCCTGCCAGCTCAGCCAATGCGGGGCGTGGTTTATATGTCCGCTCAGTCTCCTTGATGAAGAAGACGGGAATGGCGGCCAAAAGGTAGAAACCGATAGAAATAGCCAAGGTCCAACGGAGGGCATTGACTTCAATCCCTTTGATAAAGGGTTGGGGAAGTAGCAGAGCGGGTAGAGCTCCACCGAGGGTATTGCCCAGGACAGAGGCCATGGTAGAAAGGGCTTGGTTAGCTGAAAAGAGATGCACCCTTTCTTCTGGCCTGCTGTTTTCCATCAAGAACGGTGACTGGGAGATGTTCTTGAGGGTTGTGGCCGCACCGCGGAAGAAGTTGAAGCATAATAATAGGGGAATAGTCTGTGTGAAAGTGATCTGCCCGAAGGCAGCTAACCCACTAAATATAATGGCATAATAGAGACTGCGTCGGCGCCCGAAGCGATCGCTGAACATCCCTGCTGGCAGAGAGGATAGCCCGCTGGCTAAAGTCTCCACGAACACCAAGAGTCCAATGGTGGCAACCGAGTAGTTCAAGGATCGTAGGTATAGGTTATAGGTTACTTGATAAGCCCCTAAGCTAATCTGCCCTAGGGCAATGAATATAAGATATAGACGAGCGTTACGACTAAATCCCTTAATGCGATTGAGATAGCCTTTACCAATAGGCTGCTTAGTCATTTTGCATCAAGCCTCCAAATCCGTCTAAAATCGACTGCAACCTTCAACTACTAGCTTTGACAGGTAAACTAAAGGCGTGCTATACTGAATGCCGTAGACTCACGCGGGAGTAGATAGGTTCTGGTGTGCCTTCCGGACTTCAAATCCGGCAACGCGCTCTAATAAAGCGCGTGGTGGGTTCGATTCCCACATACTCCCGCCACTTTGACCTTTGAGCCCCGCTGGTGCGGGGCTTTTTCTTATATTAGGTGTCCTATGGCTAGTATGGCAAAGAGGGTAAGCCACATGGCTGAAACCGGTAGTACATATTCACGATAGAGATCGTTCATCTTGACTTGGAAAAACTCCAAGGTCAAGACTTGGCACAGGTGGAGAGGGGACGAAAAATAGCCCAAGAAAGCACCAACATAGACTCCCATAATGTAGAGCAGCAAGTGCCCCGACTGCTGAATAGCCGGCAGCAGTAAGGGTAATGTTATGCCAATGCCCGAGGTGGAAGAGGCGGAAACGAATGAGATCATGGCTGGCAGCATTACAACAACGAGCCATAGTGGTAAGCCCAAGGTGAGCAATCCGTTGGTTAGAGTGCTAAGTGTATCTCCATGAGCTAAGACATCTTTGAAGATCATAATGCCTACACCGGAAAGCACAATGGGTACTTGTATGCCCTTGAGTACCATTCTGGGAAGCTCTGTCAAAGCAGGGCGCCCGAAGTAGACCGCCAGACCCAAACCCACAATGAGGGCCAACTGGAAGGGCAGGCCAAAACCTAGCCCCAGTAGCAATGCACTCCATAGGGGGGAAGTGTAGCGCAGCAGATTGAAGTAGTCATCTTTCGTGGGTTTGGGGGCAGCCCCGTTGTTTTCCTGCACGTCTTTAAGCCAGGATTGATATCCGGCCCAAACTGCCACGATCGTAAGAGGAAGTTGAATGAGAATCAGCCGATTGATATCTATATTTGCTATTTCTTTAACCAAGATAAAGGCGGGTGCAAAAGGAAAAATAAAATACCAAACATGGCGGTAGAGCAGGTTGATGGCCGCCCGGCGCTCATTGCTTAAGTTAATCCGCTCTCCAATAGAGTTTACCATAGGTGCGGCCATAATGGCGCCACCGGTGACCAATAAAGTTCCCATTATAGAAGGAATGACTGTAATAGTGAGCTTAGCGCTGCGTAAGACTTTTTCCAGTGCGTCCATCATGCGGTCCAGAATTCCCAGGCTCTTCATCCAGCTGCCCAAGATGCTAATTAACACTAAAGTTGATACTAGGTTGAGGGTAGCTGATTCAACCAAAGTCTTGGCCGACAACACTATAAAGCCCAAAGGACTTAAGCCAGATGCGATAGCTGCCACGAAGGAGCCGGCCAGAAGGGCATAACCTAAGGCCACCTTGCGCGTAACCAACACAATGATGACCAGAAAGGACGCAGCCACACCGATATTACCCCACATAATCTGTCCCCTTTCCTACTAAGCCAAAGAGAATTTTAGTATCTCTAAACATATTCTAACGTGAAAGGCGTTTACCTGTCGCGGAATATTTCGAGAGTAAGAATCTGCTTTCGAGACTAATGTCGATGGAGGAAAGGAGTTTAGTAAGGGAAGGGCGAAAGAAAGGGCAGAAGGGGGTAGGAAGAATGAATGAAGTGATCAATGCGATTTTAACGCATGCTTCAATTCGCAATTCACAGAGCAAGATGTGCCTGATGAGCTGATTGAACAGATAGCGCGGGCTGGCCAGCAGGCGCCCTTCACAGGACAAATGTATGCCTGCATCTACACCAAGGATCAGGACAAGCGGGAGCGGCTTTCTCAACTGTTTGGACCGTTGGTCAAACGGGGACCTGTGTTCATGCTCTTTTGCCTTGATTTTCGCAAGCTGGAGAAGTTCATTGCGGCTAAAGGCAGGGTGAACACTGCCAACGATCTGATGATGCTGTTCTTAGGTATTCAGGATGTGGCCTATTTTGCTCAAAACATGGTTTTGGCCGCGGAAAGCCTAGGTCTGGGAACCGTGTTTTTGGGTGCGGCTCCCAACTTGGACACGGAGTTAAGGGAAATCTTCAAGTTGCCTGAGCGAGTGTTCCCGGTGGTGGGAATGGTATTGGGTTATCCGGCCGAGAAACCGGCCCCGCGCCCCCGTATTCCTACCAAGTTTGCTTTGCATAAAGACGAGTATTTTGACCTGAAACCAGAGGATGTGGAGGAAGCCCTATCGGTCATGGATGCGGGGCTATTGAGGGAAGGCTACTACGCACGGTTGAACGCCAAGATTCCCAAGCCCGAGCCGGGTGAAGATCAGGTGGACTATGACAAGTACGGCTGGGGCGAGCACATCTCCCGCAAGTATGCCAGACAAGGCCAGTTTACTAGCACATTGCCCGCTGCTTTAAGAAGGGCGGGAATTGAAATCTAGAGATAGGCCAATTAGTTGAGGAAAGAAGGTGCAGATATGGAAGAACTGCAAGAGAGGGTGCTGCAGACATTTATGCCCCAGGGGCGAGTGAAGGCTTGGCCCGCCAAGTTGTCCAAGCAGCTAGTCTTACTGGAGGCCTTAATACACGATTTCGAGCAGGGAGTGGCTTATTCGGAAGTGGAAGTTAACGCCCGCATAGCAGAGCGTTACGAGGATTATTGTCTGGTGCGTCGCATGTTTGTGGTTTTCGGCTTTATGCGGCGTAAGGACGGGACTTATTGGGTGCAACCCGAGTCTAACTGGCCGGGCCGAAGGTAGCGGTTGTATGTCTGCGATCATTGATCTATCCCATGAGATCAAGCCGGGAATGCCTGTCTACCCAGGAGATGAGCCTATGGAGCTGGCGCAGACTCGCTGGCTAGATAGGGACTACCATAATAACCATCGATTGCAGATAGGTATGCATGTGGGTACCCACCTGGATGCACCGCTTCACATGTTGCCATCGGGGCAATATGTGGCCCAACTGCCGCCCACTTCTTTCATTGGGCCGGGTAGTGTCTTGGAGGTTTGTAACCAACCAGTTATCCATTGGCAACCGCGATATGAGGGCCTGGTTAGTCCTGGCAGCATTGTATTGCTCTACACCGGGCACGACCGCTTTTATGGCAGTGAGCGCTATTTCATGGATCATCCTCAAGTAGCTCCCGATTTCTGCGAGTTTCTCTTGGCAAAGCAAGTTAGGTTACTGGGCATGGATTTACCATCGCCCGATGCACCACCCTTCTCTGTGCACAAACACCTGCTGTCTCAGGGGATCTACCTTTTGGAGAACCTTACCAACTTGGAAAGGCTGCTGGACTGGCCGGCCTTTGAGGTCATAGCTTTGCCTCTGAAGATCTGGGCCGATGGTTCGCCAGCGCGGGTAGTGGCCAGAAAGCTGTAAGAAAACAAGGTTGAACAAACAACAAAGGGCTGTCTTGCGACAGCCCCTTTGATTACTGCTATGCTACTTGAGAATAACTATGCTATTGGTTCCGCCCTGAGCCGGATAGGACTCCAGTACTGGTCCAGTTAAGGTGGCCTTTATTGTCTGCCCCACGGCGAGATCGCTGCTACTCGCCACCTCGTCTGAGTTCGCCCAGATTATGCGAGTGCCCTCGGTGAGGGTGAGCCACATGAGCACGGGTTCACCGTTGCTCATGGCTTCGCCTTCCAAAAGAATGCGCGTCCTGCCCTCGCTCTCAATCTGGCGGATGGTACCACTGACACTACCCCAGTCTATGCCATCTTGCGGCCCGGGGCCCGGCTCTTCCAGTCGATGGCGGGTAACCAAGACCAACTCGTCTTCTCCCGCGTCCATGGCCAGAAGGCCAAACACGGTAGAGAGGGCATCAGCCGAAACGTGTAAACGATCCCCAATGATCTCAGGAGCTCTAGCCATAGATACCTTTTGCTCATCGGCACCTTCTACCTCCACCTGGCCTAGAGTAATACTCACTACCCGGTCTGGTAGCTCTACCTTAGCGGTCCGCGTGTTGGAGAACCAGGTTACCTTGGCTCCTGCGGCCTCAGCGATAGCCCGCAACGGCAGCATGAGGATGCCACTGTTGGTAACAGGTACTGAACCTAAGTCAACGATAACTCCGTCGACTGAGATGCGCTCCGGCCGGGATCGGATAGCTTCTACTTCTTTAAAGATCGACTGCTCAGGTGCGGGAATAGTAATAATCTCCTGCACCTCGATGGCCTTTGTCATAAAGATGGATATTTCATCGCTCGGCGTACCTACAATTATAACTTGCTGGTTGAGCAAAGCGGCAAACTCATTTTCGTCCCCAATCAACCGATACCCGTCGACGCAGTAGAAACCACCCTCCAGGTCTTGATAGATCAGCTTGCCGGTGATACGCACCAACTCGGATGTCGGCAGCAGGCTTTCCACTTGGATGGCTTTGGTCATGAAAATAGAGATGTCGTCAGCGATTTTCCCTGTAACTACTACTGTTTGCCCTAGGTAGGGGGCCAGTTCTTGCTCGTTGGCGATTAGACGATAGCCTGCTACTGAGTAATAGCCTCCCTCTATATCCATATAGGTTAATTCTCCCCTTATTATCACCGATGAGGGGTTGAGGTTTTCCACTATTGGGGTGGGGAAAGCTAGTATATCCCTAACTGTAGAAAGGGGTAGAGAAGGCTCAAGAGCATTGGCTGTCAAGGGTGTTACCAAGGCCAAACAGAGGCCTGTGGTACCAATCAATCTTTTCCAATTCCGCATCCTATCACTCCTCTTGACTACTATTCTGGACAGATGGCGCCATACTACCCAGGTGCCCAGGCAGTGATATAGACGCCCAAGATGGAATAATGTTCCCAACAGCAAACACCAAGTAGTCAAGGCGGCATTGCTATAAGGCTTTTGGGCTGGCCAAAGAGTGTTTGGCACTCCAACGGAGATTAGGCCACTAGAGAGTCCTGGTATGGCCGTGGATTGCGAGGAAAGGAAAAAGGGGGCTGTTGCGCTGAAGTGCACCCCAGATGTTAGACACCAATCTAGCATTTGGAGGTGCATTTCTTTTGACCAAGTTCAGTAAGGAGTTTCGCCTAAGGTTAGTGTTGGAAGTAGAAGGTGGACAGTCGCTAACATCTGTTGCACGCAGGTATGGGGTTGGGAGAACCACCCTGCAGAACTGGTTTCTTCGCTATCAGGCTGGCGGTATGGAGCAACTAATAGCGACAAACCACTACACGCAAGAATTCAAGTTGCAGGCTATCTTCGAATCCGTTGAAGACTTCCGAGAGCAGCTGGAAGGATACATAGATTGCTACAACCATCGACGCATTAAGCTGAAGCTAAAAGGAATGAGCCCAGTTGAATACCGGACTCATTCCTTCGAAGCTGCTACTTAATAATCTGCCCAACATTTGGGGTGCAGATCATGTGACAGCCCCTTTTGCTTAACTTAGCTCGGTCAGATCTGGTTTGCCGAAAATTATCTTCTCACCCTCATTGATGACGATACACGGCAGGCCCACACGCCCTGCTGCTTTAATTTCAGCAAAAGCGGGGTGGTTATCCCGGTAATGCAGGAAGGCCTTGAGGGTACGCATGCTTTCAGTGATTTCAACGTAGGTGAACTCCACGTTATTCTGGGAAAGAAACTCTTTCACCGGGGGACAACCGGGTCACAGGTGGCTACCAAACATGGTGATCTGCTTTGCCATAACATAAACCCCTTTCATAGCTAACATGGATATCGATTAGAATGTCTTATATCTATTTTATAGGTCAGCAACTTCCATGTCTAGGGGATTGATGCCTACGCCTTAGGTTTTCTTGCTTGCCAACGCCTATAGACCCAAGTTGCCAGTTCCACCAACAGGCCTAAGGCCAGGCCGCCCAGTAGAAGGAAAGCAAAGCTCAGTAGGCCAACGAGGTCGCCCCAGCCATCCATTTGGGCAAAGCTGTTCAGCATTACGATCAAACCGGAGACTAGGCCCAGTGCGGCAATGGGGGGAAACCACCGGGCTCCCAACCAACCGGCACCACCAATGATGAGGCCGGTTACTAGGCAGAACAGGGCGATTTGTGGGTACTTAGGACTAGAGTGGGGTGATAGAAGTGCTGCACCGACAGTGATGGCGGCAAATTGCCCGAGGGCGATTGCAAGAGCAATTAACCACCAATTTGGGTGTTTCGGTTGAGGTAGCCATCGCATTTGGCTCACCACCTTTTAGGTTTTGCTACAATTATACTTCGTCTAGCGGTAACACGCTTGTGGAATAATCTGAGAATCAAGGTTCCCGTATTCTTCGTAGAGCATCTGCATCAGTAATGTAGATGGTCTTATGTCCCAGGGTCTTAATCCAGCCGCTGCGTGCAAACTCGGCCAGGCAACGGCTTAGAGTCTCTTGACGTAAACCCACCAGATTAGCTAGTTCGGTACGGCTAAGTTCCAACTGCAGCTTGAGACCTTCGGGAGTCGATCTGCCTTGACGCTCTCCTAACTGCAAGAGCAAAGCAGCCACCCGTTGTCGGCTATCCAACAGGCCCAACTCTTCCGTGAGTCGCTCCGACTGCCGCAAGCGGACGGCCATGGCCTCCAAAATACTGAGGGCGGCTGCTGGGTGAGCTAGTAGGTACTGGCGCAGCTCCTGTCCGTCTATGCTGCACAATTTGAGACGGGTTAGGGCTTGCAGGGACGAGGGGGCCTTCATGGGGGCAATAAGGGCTAGTTCTCCGTAGAAGTCGCCTACCTGTAGCAGTCGGAGTGTATATTCCTTGCCTTGGGTATTTTGCGTGAATGCTTTGGCTTGCCCAGCCTCCACTATGTGGAGGCCAAAAAGCTCATCGCCCTCACGGACTACCATTTCACCCTTTTCATAGGAGCGATGGCGTACCAACTGTTTGATATCTTGGATATCCGTTGCCTTTAATCCCCGAAAGAGGGGTAAAACTCCTAGACAACCCCGTTTGCACAGGTCACAACGCAGCATATATTCACCTCCCCGCCCCATTATAGCATTACGTTGTAGAACGGCGGTTTGGGGCCTTGATCACCTTGAGAGCGTTGGTTTGCAGCCCGCAGGCCCAGTTGGCCTGGAGCGCCGAGGCTTGCCAGATCTGTTGTGCTTCTGACAAAGGCCCTGCCCTAGAAGCAGGGACTATGATTCTAACGTATCAGCTTCAGGCAGGCTGTGACTAGTTGTGTACTGGGTGAAAGGAGCAATAGCCTATCTGGTCACACTTGGCTTGGATGGCTTCCCAGACCGTGTCTTCGGCTATGGTTTCAATGGCGGAAGGATAGAGGATGTTGTTCTCTTTATAAATGTGGTCGCGGAGGTTGAAGACCAGGTAGCTTGCCAATTGGGCCAGTTCAGTTTTGAACTGTTCGTAATCCATGGTCTGCACCATCTTGGCCAACTGGAGTAGTGCGTGCTTCCTTACCCGTAGGGTGTTGTGTTCTAGGCACATGATGTGGGGTGGTCCCGTAATCCCCCGCTCCTCCAATGCGGGGAAGAGGGCTTGCTCTTCTCGCTGGTGATGGTTCTCGGCTGCCAACAAGTTTTCAGCTAAAGTGATTAGAAGGACGAAGTCGGGGTTGCTGGCTACAAAACTATCCAGCTTCTGCAGCCGAGCATTCAGTTGCTCCAGTTGGTGCAGAAAACCCAGGATTTGATCGTGTTCGGCCATCATTATGGCTACAGGATGGTTATCCGGCAGGGAGCTGCGGAATGCGGCCAACTGATCTTCCAGTACTTCTAAGTGAATAGCGCAGAGATGCTGCAGGCGTTCTGGTTCTAAGCCGTCTTCAATGAGCTTTTGTTCGGCCAATGAAAGCTCCACGGGTGTGATATCTGCCACCAGTTCTTTGGCGGCAGCCCGGGCCGTGGTGTCTTCCGGGTTGCGGTTCAGTCTCTCCAATACTTGTGTCAGCTTGTCGACCTTATCCATCGTTCATACCTCCCTAGAGTGTTTCTAGCTACTTCCAGTGTAGAGGCTGGGTGGAGGGTATTTAATGATCTATATCACCAAAAACCCTTTAATTTGAGGGTCCGATTGGCAGGATTAGGAGGTCGGCATAGGGAAGAATAGGGTACGGAAGGAGGTTGAAGTGATGAAGACAATCTGCTTTGCAGGTGGATGTTTTTGGGGGGTAGAAGAGTTCTTCTCCCGTGTTAGAGGGGTTGTATCAACAAAGGTGGGATATGCCAATGGTCACAAAGATAACCCCACTTACGAGGAGGTTTGCCGTAACAATACGGGGCATGCCGAGGCCTGTCTGGTTGAATATGATCCGGAACTGATTACCTTGCCCGAGCTTCTGCGCAAGTTCTGGAGTATAATAGATCCCACTCTGGTGGATCAGCAGGGTCCTGATATTGGCAATCAGTATCGTACCGGCATTTATTATCTCGACGAAGCCGATTTGCCTACGATCATTGCGTCGAGGGATGAGGAACAGAAGCGCTACGAGAAGCCCATTGTAACGGAGATCGAACCCTTACGCTGTTTCTGGGATGCTGAAGAGTATCATCAGAAGTACTTGAAAAAGAATCCTGGAGGGTATTGTCATATTAAGCTCAACTAAAGACCGATGAAAAGAGGCAGCAGGCGCTGCCTCTTTTCCTTCTTAACTTTGATTCTGCTCCAAGAGGTGGGCAATGCCAACCACCTTAGACAGTTCCATAACAAAGGCTATACCCGTATTGGGTTTATCCAGATGACCTTCCTTCACTATGGCATCCAGAACCCGATCAGTAATGTCACGGTTGACTACGATTAGGATGATATCCTTTTCCGGCTCAATCGGGATACCCAATAGCCTCTTTGTATCATGGAGACCTGTGCCACGACCGTAGATGATTGTGGCGCCCTGGGCCCCAGCCTTTTTGGCCGCTTCGACCAGCTCGGGATTAGACCCCTTCTTCACTATTGCCACTATCAGGTCGCTCTGAGTTTGAGGCATCAACATCATCCTTTCTTCTGTAGACTTGCCCCAGAACCATAATGGAGAGTATAGGTGCTAGGGCCACCAGTGCAACTAACCCGAAACCATCTAATACGGCATCTCGACCTTCAGTAACCTGAGCTATGCCAATGCCCACAGAGAGAACTAGAGTAGCAACCATGGGACCGGTGGCGACACCTCCCGAATCAAAGGCAATGGCGCTAAAAACCGGATCAGCAAACTGCAATAGGACTAATGCTATGGCGTAGCCGGTGTAGATTATCCAAGTGAAAGGGATTCCATAAACCAGGCGGGCCATACCTAGCCCTACCAGTAGAGAGGAGCTCCCGGCCAATGTTAATAGCAGGGGGCGACGAGTTACGGAGCCACTAGAGGCTTCATCTACCTGACTGCAAAGTACTTGTACAGCTGGCTCGGCCATTACCGCAACGAAGCCAATAAAGGCACCGATGGGAATTGCCAACCATTTGTGTTGTAGACTGCCTATAGCTGCACCGATACTGCGGCCAGGTGAGATAAAACCAATATGCACACCGTGCAACAATAGCGTTACTCCTACGAAAGTTAGTCCTAATCCTTTAACGATATTCAACAGTGTTGACTTGGGAGGATGAAAAGCGAAGTGCAAAACCGGTACCAGTAGTACCATGGGCAAGAGAGCAAAAAACACTTCCTGAGCAGTTTGCAATAAACCCTCAAAGATGATTAACCCGCTCATGGCAGAAACACTCCTAGCAGCATAACGGCAATGATGGGTCCTAGGGATGCAATCCCAACCAAACCAAAACCGTCAGCAAGTACTGATCTTCCTTGCAGAACGGCGGAGGTACCAGCTCCTAAACTAAGGATAAAGGGAACAGTCATCGGGCCAGTCGTCACACCGCCGGAGTCAAAGGCGAGAGGGAGAAACTGGGGCGGTGTAAAAAAGGATACGACAAGCATTAGCAGATAGCCGATGGTAAGTACCCGCCGTATGGAAGTGCCACGCACGATGCGATACATGGCCAGAGCCACAAAGAAGCCAACCCCAATGGCCACAAAAGCGATTAGAACACTCTTGCTGACAGCTCCCTGAGAAAGCTCGGCGAACTGGCTGGCCAGCACGCGCACATCCGGCTCGGCAACGGTAACTAGGGTGCCTAGAGCGAAGGCGGAGCCCAGGTAAATCGGCAAACTGGTACTAGGGATTTCGCTGCCCAGTAGTCGCCCTAAATGCAATAGACCGGTCTCCGAGCCCAAGAGAAAAAGGAACATACCGGTAAGCACAAAGGCCACACCGATAAGAAACTGCAGGAACTCAAGGGCGGGCAATCGCACCACGAGTATCTGCAGCAGGACTATCACCGAGGTCATGGGTAGGATTGCTGCGACCGCTTCTTTCCAAACATCAGCAATTGGTTTCAAATTGCATTCTCACCTCCACAGAATTGGGACTACATTCTCTCCCTTCTCCCTCCCATATTGGTAATGGTTATCCTATGGCAAATCCTATCATCAAAAGGTAGCACTGTAAATACTTCTAATTAAATTAGTATTTCCATCAACCCCATGGAGAAGGGGTTGGCTGGCTGGCAGGTATTTTATTACTGGTAGCGAAATAAATGATACTAGACAATCGGAGAAGGAGCGATATTATTGTCTGCAGTTAGCATGGAGAAAAGGGAGAGCAGATCGGAGCTGGCGCGCCGCTCGCAGGAGAATTTGTTGAAGACCGTCCTATTACTGGCCGGCCCGGTAATTGTGGAGATGGCCTTGCAGTCGACCGTTGGTATTGCCGACGTGGCCATGGTGGGTCGGCTTAGCCCAGCCGCTATAGCAGCAGTGGGGTTGTGTAATCAAGTCTATAACTTGGCTCTCACGGTTTTTGCGGCAGTTCGTACTGGCATCACTGTGTTGGTGGCCCGCTTGGTCGGCGCCAATGATATTCCGGGAGCAAACTTAGCCGCTCGCCAGTCCCTGATTCTTGCTTTGATTATTGCCCTGGTCTTGGCCGGTGTGGGTGTTCTATTCCCCGCAGCTGGCATGCAGCTATTGGGAGCAGAGCCGGACGTTATTGAGGTCGGAATTGGTTATATGCGCTGGAAGGCCATCTCAGTGGTTTTTGCTATTTTACTGTTGACCGCCACCGGCATTTTGCGGGGATGTGGCGACACCTTAACTTCTATGTATGCCAATACAACGGTGAACGTGCTGAACATAGTGTTTAACTGGGTGTTTATCTACGGAAACCTGGGGATGCCCGCTATGGGAGCCGCAGGGGCCGGATTCGCCACCATGCTTGCCCGGGCTACAGGTGTGGCTATTATGCTGGCAGTCTTGATCAAAGGGAGCTCCAGCGTACGCCTGACGTGGCGGGGTGACAATAGTATTAACTGGCCCATTCTGCAGCGAGTTCTTAATATCGGTTTGCCGGCGGCAGGTGAACAGGTCATGTTGCGGGGAGCCCAGATCTTTTTTACCATGATAATCACCAGTCTAGGAACTAACATATATGCGGCCCATCAGATAGCGTTACGGGCTGAGTCTGTTTCTTTCATGCCGGGATTTGGTTTCGCAGTGGCCGCTACTACTCTTGTCGGGCAGAATTTGGGAGCCCGACAGCCCCAGTTGGCTCGCCAGGCCGGCTGGCTAACGATGAAATTGGCCATTGCTTTCATGGGCATCATGGGCGTTTTTCTGTTCCTATTTGCCCAGCCTTTCGTCGCCTTCTTCACTGATGAGCCTCAGGTCATAGCGGAAGGGACTCGCGTCTTACGCATCATGGCCTTTGCCCAGCCGTTGATGGCCGTGGCCCGTGTAGGCGCTGGTGCCTTGAGGGGGGCAGGAGATACCCGCTTTGTTATGCTAGGCACCGGGTTCATCATTTGGGTGGCCCGTCTTGGGCTGGCCTATTTGCTGGTGCGAGTGGTGCCCATGGGTTTGGTGGGAGCCTGGATTGCTCAGTTTGCCGACCAGGCAGTGCGGGCGGTGGTTTTCGGCTGGCGCTACTATCAGGGTAAGTGGCAGCAAATAGAAGTCTAAGGAAGGGGATAGGTATGGAGAGCCTACTGGTCAATGATACCGTAAAGGCTGTTTTTGCAAGAATCATGGAGTTAGAACAGGTGCAACGGGGCTTGTCCTTTATAGAGGCTGATCAAGATAGGGCGATAGCGGAGCAGAACGAAATGGTGGTGATCGAGGCTCCTACCTTTGCCGAACAGGCGAGAGCCGAGGATTACTGCCAGCGATTGCAGGACCTGGGATTGCAAGATGTGCATATTGATCGCCATGGCAATGTGTTGGGTAAGCTACCGGGCAAGGGACAGGGACCGACGGTGCTATTGGAAGCCCACTTAGATACGGTGTTCCCCTTTGGCACAAACGTTACTCCGGTAGAGAAAGATGGCAAGATCTACGCCCCGGGTATCTGTGATGATACCCGGGGTCTGGCGGCTAACCTTTCGGTTATTCGTGCCTTCTTAGAAACGGGAATCGAGACGGAAGGCGATATCATTTTTGCGGGCACCGTAGCCGAGGAGGGGATGGGTGGAATGGCAGGCATGAAGGCTCTTTTGGCTGATCATCCGGAGATCAAAGCCACCATCTCCATCGATGGGGCGGGCTGTGATACCATCGTCTATGAAGGCACCGGTATCCGCAACTATGAAGTCACTTATACGGGGCCTGGCGGCCACGCTTACGGGGCCTTTGGGACCCCGAGCCCGTTACACGCTGCCGCCCGGGCCATAGCCAAGCTCAGCGATATGCGTCCGCCTACCTCACCTAAAACCACTTTTACGGTGAGCCTAATTGAAGGTGGTCATCAGATTCATGCCATTGCCCAGCAGGCTACCTTCAAGATCAACATGCGCTCCGATGACCCGAAGGAGCTGGACAAGTTGGAAGCTCAGGCTATCGCTCTCTTTGAGGCGGGAGCACGGGAGGAGAATGCACGCTGGGGCAAAGACGCCATCTGCGTGCAGTATGAGCGGATCTTGGATGTGCCAGCCGGCACCCAGCCAGTAGATTCGGTAATTGTACAAGCCGCATGGCAAGCCACGGAAGCGGTGGGTGTAACGCCACGCTTGGTGCCCGGCGGTTGCACCAATACCAACATGCCCATCTCTATGGGTATTCCAGCGGTGACTCTGGGGCGCGGCGGAAAAGAGGGAGGCGTTCATAGTCTGGGCGAATGGTTCGACCCAGAGGGCACCTATCGTTGTCCGCAGAAGTCCTTCCTGCTGTTATTGGCTCTATCTGGTGTGTATGGGGTCACTAGACCGTTGATTGAGTAATCAAGCCAAAGCATGATAGAGAAGAGGGCTGTCGCAAGACAGCCCTTTGTTGTTAGTGCTACCGATGGGGCGTGGTCATACTGGAGCGCCAGTGCCCAATTTCTGTCGGAATGAGTCCAGTTCGCTAAGGGCAGCCACAGCCTACGTCTTTGCGCCAGCGCGCTGTGTATCTTGGTCCCTATTGCTGGGTACGCAACAAACGCATGCCGTTGAGAGTTACCAGCAACACGCTGGCCTCGTGTATGGCCATGCCGCTACCCAAGTGCACGACCTCCATTATCACTCCGGCCAACAAGACTAGCACTGTGACCACCGCAAACACTACATTTTGCCGAACCACACTTAGAATGCGCCGGCTAATGCCGATGGCCGTCGGTACCTGGCCTATGCGATCGCCCATGAGGGCGATATCTGAGGCTTCCATAGCTACCCGCGTACCCGACGTGCCCATGGCAATGCTGACATCAGCGGTGGCCAACGCGGGTGCATCGTTAATGCCATCGCCCACCATCGCCACCACATGGCCGCTCTTCTGCAAGTCCTGGATAGCCTCCACCTTTTGCTCAGGCAGCAGGCCGGCTCTTACCTCATCAATGCCTAGTTCTCTAGCCACCAGTTGAGCTGCCCGGGGATTGTCGCCAGTCAGCATGACCGTCTTCTTGATACCAGTGCGTTTTAGGGCTTGCACCAGCCCGTAGGCATCTGGCTTTATAGGGTCGGTGATGCCAACGAGGCCAATAGCCTTACTATTCAGCGCCACGATGGCCACTGTTTCACCTGCTGCCTCCCGTTCCAACAGCTGGTTTTCCTGCTCTGGAGTTAGGTCAATGCCGCGGGAGTGCAGCAGACGACGGTTGCCTACCAGTATTTCACCATCGGGCCCTCTTGCCACCACCCCTAGGCCCGCTTCTATCATCCAGTCATCGGCAGGAGCCGGTTCAACCTGCTGTTCTTCGGCGGCCGCCAGAATGGCAGCAGCCAGATGATGTTCAGACCTTAGTTCGGCGGCAGCCGCCAGAGAAAGAACTCGCTCTTCATCCATCGCAAAGCCTATTACGTTGGCTACCTTCGGTTGGCCCTGGGTAAGAGTGCCGGTTTTATCGAAGGCCACCACGTCTGCCTTAGCGATACGTTCCAAGCGCTCTCCCCCCTTAATGAGGATGCCGCGACGGGCCGAGTTGCCTAGTCCGGCAACTATGGCCACGGGAGCAGCCACAACCAAAGCTCCGGGGCAGCCAATCACGAGAAAGGTGAGAGCCAAGTGCACATTCTGGCTCCAAAGGTAAATCAGGAAAGCGGTTATTATCACTGCCGGTGTGTACCACTGGGCAAAGGCGTCGAGGGTGCGCTGTACCTTTGGTTTCTGTTCCTGCGCCTCTGCCACCAGATAGACCAGTTGGCTAAAAGTGGTGTCTACGCCCACGCGCTCCGCTTCGATTTCCAGGTACCCTCCTTGACAGATGGTGCCACTCAGCACCTGATCGTCAACGGCCACCTCCGCCGGAATTGGTTCCCCTGTCAAAGAGGAGGTGTCGACGGAGGCCCTGCCTGCTACTACCTTGCCATCTACCGGAATGGACTCTCCGGGTAAGACAACCACGATATCGCCGGGTTGCACTTCATAGGCGGAAACGGTGACTAATTCTTCGCCCCGCTTAATCTTGGCCACTCGAGGCATGAGATCCACCAAGCCGCGCAGTGCCGAACGGGTATGCGCCAGGGTCAGCCCTTCCAGGAATCCGCCAAGAACGTAAAGCCAAGTAACGGCGGCTGCTTCCCAGACCTCGCCGATTACGGCGGCTCCTACGGCGGCTATAGTCACCAAGAGAGAAATACTGAACTGGCCAGCTAGGAGGCGTTGAAGAGCCTCCTTTGCTACGCCATAGCCGGCGATTACAGCGGCCAGCGTCATTCCCCACAAATAGTAGGCTACACCTAGGGGGCGTAATAACCATGCCCCCACAATGAGCCCGCCAGAAATAGCAATCACAACTCTGTCCCGGTTACGCTGCCACCATTGGAAAAGCACGGTAACGCCCCCTTTCTCAGCGGAAGTCGGTCTAGGAGTTGCGTCCGGGGACCACGGCCACCACGTCAACGCCCATTTGCCTGCAAAGGTTTCGGATTTTCTCTTGGCTGAGAATGTGGGGATCGTACTCCACATTCAGGCTGCCGGCACCAAACACAACGCGGGCCGACTTCATGCCGGGAAGGGCCTGAGCTGCCTTTTCCAGCTTGGCAGCACAAGTGGGGCAGTTAAGGTTGCCTAGCATTAGCATCTCATTGATCAAGACATCCAACTCCTTTCCTGGACAGCGAGTAGTGCCCAGTCCTTTTTCTAGCTATATAATGCCATGCTCTGCCCTACCAAATCCTTGACCTAGGTCAAGGGTCTGCTGATTCTTGGAATCTACATCCCCGCCATCGCTTCCAGCTTTTCTAGATCCAAGATAACGAGAGTACGGGAACCCTCAGTCCTTTGGATTACACCAGCGTCAGTCAAGCTTTTTAAACGCCGGCTTAAGCTTTCCGGGGTAGCCCCCAGCTTGTTGGCCAAATCGGCCCAGCTGCCACTGATTTCGATCTGGATGCGATTGCCTTCCAAGCGGCGACCAAAGGGTGCCATGCGACAGAGCTCGGCAGCCAGCCGTTGCCCCACATCCCGCAAACTAAGATCGCCGATCATCTGCTCGGCGAGGGCCAGCCGCTTAGCCAGGGATTCTATCAGACGCAGTGCAGCATCGGGATAATTACGCATAACACTTTGGACTGCCTCGCGGGGCAGAATGCAGACCTCAGTAGGTATGGCCGCCACCAGTTCACCCTCATAATGGGCGGGGGCCAAGAGGCCCAACTCGCCAATCAACTCCCCTGGTCCTACGATGCGTACTATCTGCTCGCGGCCGGAAGGATGGGTGTGCACGATGCGTAGCTGCCCAGAGGCCACCACCAGCAGCTCACTCACCCGATCCCCGGCCCGGTGAATGATCTCTCCGCGGGGAAAGCGCTTGTGCATCATGGCTTGTCCCAACTCGGCTAGAGCAGGGGTGGGAAGATCACGGAATATGGGCACGATAGATACACAGCCAGGTATGTTGTTTCCCATAGTGCTCACCTACCTATGAACGCTTAATATTAAAGCGCACGGAATGGCGTGCGCTTAGAGAGTGCTTGGTTAGACTATCTTATTGAGGATATCAACTACTATTCCCATTGCTTCGGCTAGGCGTGTTTGATCTTCTTCCGATAACTCCGATGTTAGCAGCTGCAAGTTACGCATAAACTGTTGTCTGTTGGCATGTACCAAAGCTTCTCCAGCCTCGTTGAGTTTGACAATTACAACACGGCGATCCAGCTGACTGCGGCTGCGATCCACAACGCCCGCCTCAATGAGACGATTAACCATGGTGGTTAGACTGCCGGCAGAAACCTGCAACCGCTCTGATAAATCACTCATTCGCCATTCGGGCCGGGTGGCAATGGTATAGAGGGTGTCTATCTGAGCTGGGGTGAGGCGAACTGGAACCGGGTTATCAACTTTATTCTGCTTCGAGGTCTCGTGCATTCTCTTTCTTAAACGCGGAATAAGGTTTAAGAATTTATCCCATTCTTTAGCTAGCACATCTCTCACCTCCAATGATAACAGGCCGTGCATAAGCCTAGGTTGTTTCCATTATAACAGATTAAGAAATGATAGTTTATCTCGATCAAACTATTTTCCTCCAGTCCCTCATTGTATTAACTCATACCTTAGATATATAATTACAACGGTGGTAACTATAAATCGCTATTATAGGGGGTTTAGAAGTGAACCTAAATTACCTCCAAACGCTATTGGCGGTACAGGAATATGGCAACTTCTCGGCAGCTGCTCGCCACATTGGCCTAACGCAACCAGCAGTCAGTCTGCAGATACAGGCACTAGAAGAAGATGTGGGCACCCAGCTGGTGATACGGGATGCACGAACTTGCGAACTAACTCCCGCAGGTTTGCTCTTAGCCGATTTTGCCCGTGACGTATTTGAGCGTCTACGTCAGACCCGAGTGTTACTAAGCCAGCTTACGGGCGAAGTCAGCGGTATGGTTAGCCTTGGTGCCAGCAACATACCAGGCGAGTATATACTGCCACCTATGCTTAAAAGCTTTCTACAGCTTTACCCTCAGGTTAGCTTCAACTTAGAGATCCGTGATAGTGAACAGATACACAATTGGTTGGATAACAAGCGCATTGATTTTGGCGTTGTTGGCCAGCGACAGACAGGAACGAAGTACGAGTATACGCCTTTGGTAGCCGACGAGTTGCTGATTGTGGTTCCTGCCACCCATCCTTGGGCAGGCCAGACGGTGGAACCAGAGCAGCTCTATGAGTATCCCTTTGTGAACCGTGAACCGGGCTCTGGGACTCGTGCCACTTACGAGAGGGCACTGCGGGCCATCGGCATAGATCCAGAAGGATTGCAGACGGTCTTGAGTGGGGGCAGTACCAGTGCGGTCTTAACCGCTGTCTTAGCGGGTATGGGTTATGCCTTTTGCTCCAAATGGGCGCTACGGAATAGTTTGGCTATGAACCAGTTGGCCACTGCTCGGCTCAAGGGTTTGACCCTAGAGCGAGACTTCTATATTGTGTACGATCCTAACCGATTCCGCACTTTGGCTGCTGAAGAGTTGCTGAGATTTCTGCGACGGCAGGTCGCCCACGAAGGAGGAGAGATCCTTGACTAGACAGCGCTTGACCGCAATGTCATCCACATCGGGCTGAGCCTCAAAGTTGGGGCCGGGGGCCCTGGAGAAAGTCCTGACTGATTTGCCCAAAGTGGAAGACCCTCGGGTTCTGGTGGGACCAGAGACCAGTGATGATGCGGGAGTCATTCTCATCGACGAGCATCGGGCTCTAGTTCAGACGGTGGACTTCTTCTCACCCATTGTCGATGATTGTTATCTCTTTGGTCAGATTGCCGCTGCCAACTCGCTGAGTGATATTTATGCCATGGGAGCCGAGCCCCTTACGGCTCTCAATATCGCCTGTTTCCCCACCTGCCTGACCGCGGAAGAGATGCGGGAGATTATGCGGGGCGGAGCCGACAAGCTACTGGAGGCGGGAGCCATCTTACTCGGGGGGCATACAGTTGAAAACCCAGAGCCTAAGTTTGGCATGGCTGTTACCGGTATCATTCCTCCGGAGGGCCTATGGACCAACAGGGGAGCGAAAGCAGGTGATGTGCTGCTGCTCACCAAACCATTGGGTACCGGTGTTTTATCTACTGCCCTTAAGGCAGGCCTCTTGGAAGCAGAACAGGAAGCAGCGGCTGTTCAGGCCATGTGTATGCTGAATAAGGCGGCCGCCCAAGTTTTGCGGCAACATGCCACCGTCCATGCCTGTACCGATGTGACTGGATTTGGCTTCCTGGGCCACTTGGCTGAAATGATGCAGGACGATCCTATTGCTGTCACTGTGGTAGCCCAAGAGATACCTCTACTGCCTGGTGCCTTGGAGTTTGCCCAGATGGGGTTGGTACCTGCTGGAGCCTATAGGAACCGGGATCATTTTGGCCACCGGGTGTCATTTGCTGATAGTGTGCCTATGGCTTATCAGGATCTGATGTTTGATCCCCAGACGTCTGGGGGGCTGTTGGTGGCTATTCCGGAGGAGGAGGCATCGGCGGTGCTGACAGCGCTGTCAGCCGCCAAAGTGTCGGCACGACTAGTAGCCCGTGTCACAGGGAAGGAACCTTGGGGGAAAATAACTGTTGTCTTCGCGGAATGAGCACCAAAAAAGCCTCCCACCAGCTATAATCACGGTTGGCAGGAGGCTAGAGGGGGCATCAATTACTGATAACATATATCAATGGTCTGATATTTGTCAATATGACACATTTACCCCAGGCTTAGAGACAAGTTATAATAGGTAGCGTACATTAAACGACATGGAGGTGCTTGCTCGTGGCAGCAACTATAATGGACGGGAAAAGGATCGCGGCTCAAATTCGGGAAGAACTGAAGGCAGAGGTAGAGGCTCTGCGCCAACGGGGCATCGTCCCGCGCTTAGATGTTATTCTGGTAGGCGAAGATCCGGCATCGGTTGTTTATGCCCAAGCTAAGGAAAAGGCCAGTAAACGTCTCGGCGTAGACTTTGTCTGGCATCGTTTGCCAGCTACAGTCACTGAGGAGGAAGTGCTTGCCTTGCTAGCCCAGCTGAGGGACGACGAGGCGGTTCATGGTATCATGGTCGAACTGCCGCTGCCTCCGGGGTTAAATAAAGACAGGATTCTTGAGTCGGTACCTCCTCTGAAAGATGTGGACGGAGTTAATCCCTTGAATCAGGGTTATGTGGCTTTAGAACTGGATGGGTTATCACCGGCTACTCCTCTAGCATGTATCGAAATGCTTGATCGGCATGATATTGACCTGAGTGGGAAAGAAGTCACTCTAGTGGGCTGGGGGGCAACGGTGGGTAAACCGCTGTTACCCATGCTTCTATCGCGGCGAGCCACGGTGACTACTACCCATTCCCGTACCCGCGATTTATCTATTCATACTAAGCAAGCCGATATCGTAATTGCGGCTGCGGGCAGGCCCAACCTGATTACTGCCGACATGATAAAACCCGGTGCCGTAGTAATCGACGTGGCCATTAATGAAACGCCCAACGGTATTGTGGGCGATGTGGATTTCGCTGCTGTCAGCGAGGTGGCAAGCTACATAACACCAGTACCGGGCGGAGTTGGTTCGGTGACAACCATGCTTCTCTTCCGCAATCTGTTAAAAGGAATTGAAATGCAGCGGCGCAACAAACGGTAGATTGGTGTAAGTAAGGACGGCAGCAGAGTTATGCTGCCGTTTTTCTGAGTTTCTGCGAGGGGAGGGTATTTTGTGCTAACCATTTCCGACCTGAGAAAGGTTAGTGTATTCCAAGAATTATCTCAGGTGCAGTTGCAGATGCTCTATGACTTAGTTACCCTGCGTAGTTTTCAGGCAGGTGAGATCATCTTCACGCAAGGACAGCAGGGAGATGCTATTTTCTTTGTGGTCGGTGGCCGAGTTAAGATTATGGTTACGTCACCCGATGGCCGGGAGAAAATAATCAAAGTTATGGAACCGGGCCAGGTTTTTGGCGAGGTGGTCCTGTTTGACGGCGGTCCCTATCCAGCTACCGCTCAGGCGCTGGATGAATGCCAAGTTGGTGTGCTGCGTAACGCCGATGTGTATGCGCTCTTGCGACAGAACTCGGAGTTGGCTATAAGCTTACTGCAGCTTTTGGCCAGGCGTTTGAAGATGGCGCAACGTCAGTTGCATGACCTGGCCTTAAAAGATGTGTTTACTCGTGTGACCCAGCTGGTCTGTGAGCTGGCGGAAAGCGAGGGCACCGTTCTACCTTGTGGATCGGTTCAACTTAACTTGCGTTTGACGCGGGAAGAGCTGGCCCAGTTGGTGGGTACATCTCGCGAAACTCTGACTCGCGTGCTCAGCGAGCTGAGGCAGATGGGTCTGCTAAATGTAGAACGCAACTTGGTGCTTATCCCTAGTTTGGCTAGATTGCGGGAAGTCATTGACTAGGTATGGAGGTGGAGCAGACATGGCTACGATTGTAGATTGGCTTTTTGAAACGGGTGCGATCCGTGTTTCACCGGCAGAGCAGCCCTTTTGGTATACGTCCGGATTAATCGGTCCCTATTATGTGAACACCCATTTCCTCATTGGTAGTGAGCAGGTGGCCAATGAACTCTTGGCCCTCATTGATAACACGCGGGAGCAACCGATGCTTTGCGTGTCACAGGTGCGAGATTTCTTGCGTCGACAATATAAAGCAAGCTCCATATTTCAACAGGTGACGGATACGATAATAGCGACTGTAGAAAAACAATATAACATGAACGAACTGGACTATGTTTCTGGTGGAGAACGCCGTGACTGGTTCTTCTCGCTGCTGCCTGCGGAGCAGTTGGACAAGCCCCATTTGACCATTTTCAAAGACCAACAGGTGGTTTTGGCGACTTGTCAGACGGTCAGCCCTTGTACTAGCGCGACCGAAGGCCGGGTATTACACATCTCCGACTTGATTACTGAAGCATCCAGTTACTTACGGGCTTGGATACCGGCTCTCTCTGGCTTGGGAGCCACTATGAAGGGGACTATCACCGTAGTGGATCGCTGCCAAGGCGGTGCCGCCGCCCTCGCACAAGCAAATGTGCCGATGACCGCATTAGTGCAGATCGATGTAAACTTGTTCCAAGAAGCGGCAGCTCGTGGGTACTTGACGGGGGAGCAACTGGAACTAGTTGCCGCTTATCTAACTGATCCCTACGAAAGCATGCGCCAGTTCCTATTGGCTAATCCGGAGTTCTTGCAGAAGGCCCTGTCAGCCGATAAACGAACTGCAGAACGCGCTCAGCGCATGCTGGCCGAGAACTTATACAATCTTAGTCAAAAGGGGTAGTTAATGGTTTAATAATAACTCCTGTGCCCGACGAATAATAGTTGTGGAATCTAATAAGGAGGGTGATGCAGGTGACCGTTGGGAGCAAAGTGCATCAAGCTCTAGCCTCGCTGCGTAGTCTAGAGGGGCAGTTTGAGATGTTTGCTCTGGAGACACAGGACCAGCAGGCTAAGCAGATGTACAACCAGTGTCGCCAACAGTTGGCGCAGATAAGTCAGCAGTTGGCTAGCCGCGTCAACTATATGGAGCAGGAAGAACCCACTTATAAGATTTCCAACAGCACCTCTGGTACTGGTGGGGTACAGGGTAACCAGCAGACCACTTCTGGCTTGACTGGTACTACTTCAATGACCAACATGAATGAGATGACGAGACCGGTTAGCCAGAGCACTTTTGGCACCGACAGATCCATTGGGTCTACGGCCAGCACTGGCGCAACTGGTCAGGGCAAGTGGTCCAGCCCCACCAATAATACAGGGGGCAACAAGTCTACCAAGAAGAAATCGCGGTAGCACTTATTAAGCAAGAGCTGGCAGGTCATTCCTGCCAGCCCTTGCTTTTCATATTCGCAAGTAACTCATTTAAAGTCTGTATCTGTTGTACTTTTCTCTGATCTCGTCGCTGACAGTGGAGCTGGAAAAGGTCGCGGGCAATCTCCCGCATCAGCGACGGAATGCGACTGGGCGCACCTTTGGTCAATAGAACTAATACAAATTCATTCTCCGGTAGACGGACTAGGGCCGCATCGTTGTATACGAAACTCTTTGTGCCCGTCTTGTGAGCTACTGGCACGGCGAAGTTGATGGCCTGCGGGATGCGGCTATTGTAGATAGTGTTGCTAAGAGCCGTGAGGAAGAGTTGATTGTTCTCTTCGGAAAGCACACTCTGGCGGGCTAGGCTGCCCAGCAGCCTACCCAGGTCTGCCGGAGTTGTGCGGGGAGCTTCTAGGGTGCCATACCGTTGGAGGCAGGTGACATCGGAGGTTCCGGGAGCTGGTGCCAGTTCCCGACTCAAGGTGCTGCCGGTTAATCCCAGTTTGCGCAGAGTCTCTGTGGCTAGTCTGGAGCCCAAGAAGCGCAGTATAATATTATGGTTTAAGTTGACCGAATGGGTGATCATGCGGTGGATGAGGGGCTGCCATTGCTGGCGCAGGCCTACCACCGGATCGGTATGTTCAACCCAAATATCTACCTGTTCCAGATCATCTAGGTGGTAGAAGACATAGGCGATAAGCAACTTAGCAACTGAAGCGGTATGATAGTAACCCACATAGCGACCATCGGGCCTTCGCTCCAAGCGCTCCGCATCGTACCCCAAGGAGAAGCCAGTTGCAATCTCCTCCACATAGATGCCAATTTCCCCGTATCCCCCTGATTGCCGATACTCGCCTAGGCGCTGGGCTATCAGCTGGAATACCTGGGTCTGGTACTGCTGCTTGGCCTGTCCCTGGCATAGTTCCAAAAGATTGACTACATCCATCATATTGCTGCAGGGTGCAGCTGGTACAAGCGGCGTGAAGTAGTGGGACAAGAAGGCGAGAATCAACAGCAGGATCAGTCCCCAGTTGAAGTTTGGCAAGACCACCCCTCCTTTGCTACATTTCTATGCGCAAAGAAGGTTTAATTTGCTCTTGCATATTTAGTCTTTGTGGTGTATATGTATGCCTAGTATCCGATTCCTAACTTTGAGCTCTTGTGGGAGAGCAGGGAGGGAGCGGCATTATCAATTGAGGAGGAGACAACATGAAGCGGTTAGTAGTACTACTCATTGCCCTCAGCCTGTTGCTTACTGGTTGTGGGGGCGGCGGCGCTAAGACTAGTGACACCTTCATCTACGCTCTCGACGCCGATATAGTAAACCTATTACCAGTTAAACTGACTAATGTGGTATCGACCACTGTAAGTACGCAAATCCATGAGCCTTTGGTTAAATACGAAGATACCTATGATGAATTTGTGCCGAAACTGGCAACCGAATGGAGTATGGATCCTAGCGGCTTAAGCTGGACCTTTAAACTCCGCACCGGTGTTACGTGGCACGATGGAGAACCCTTTACTTCCGAAGACGTGAAGTACACCTATGAAACCTTGTTGGATCCGGCTACTAAGTCGGTGCGTCGGGCCAACTACCAGATCATCAAGAGCATTGAGACCCCCGATGAGCATACGGTAGTTTTCCATTTGAGTGAACCTCACGGTCCTTTTCTGGATAAGATGAGCCAGGTTCCCATTATGGCTAAGCATCATGTTTCCAAGGTAGGCTTGGACGACTATAATAGTAAGGCTATCGGTACCGGTCCCTTCATGATGGTTGAGTGGATTCCCGATGACCATGTGACTCTAAAAGCTAACCCCAACTACTGGGGCGGAAAACCGGCTATTGAGAATGTCATCTTCAAGCCGATTCCTGAGGCTTCCGTTCGGGCCATGGCTTTGCAGAAGGGCGAAGTACACTTTGCTAGCGGCCTGACGGCAGAAGACTTTGAAAAAGTGCTGGATAAGGGCAATGTGCAGGGGATCGTCGTTGACAGTCTGGCCTTCGCCTATTTTGGCCATAACAATCGCAACCCGCTATTCGCTGACAAGCGAGTTCGTCAGGCTTTGGCATATGCCATTGATGGCGAGTCCATCGTCAACGATGTGCGTAAAGGAGCTGCCATTGTGTCTGTCGGCCCTATCTCACCTACGAACGCGGTCTGGTTTAACCCGAATGTGAAGCAGTATCCTTATGATCCGGAAAAGGCCAAGGAGCTATTAGCTCAGGCTGGTTGGCAGGTTGGTAGCGATGGTTTCCTGACTAAAGATGGAAAGACCTTTAGCTTTAGTGTTATTCTTGCTGCTGGTGATGAAGTAATGCGCAATCAGGCGGTACTCATTCAGAAGTGGCTAAAGGATGTGGGTGTTGACCTGAAGCTAGAGTTCCTCGACTGGTCGGTAATGAACGATCGTCTGGACAATCGGGAGTACGAGGCGATGATGCTCTCTATGACGCCTAGCCCCGATCCAGATCAGTTCAACTATTGGCACAGCACTGCCATTGACAACGGTTTCAATGACTGGTGCTACAGTAATGTCCAGGTCGACAGGCTACTGGAGCAAGGAAGAAGGGAAACTGATCCGGCCGCCCGCAAAGCCATTTATGACGAAGTGCAAGCCATACTAGCAGAAGATGTGGCCGCCGTTTTCCTCTATCACCCGAAAGTATTGGGTGGATTGAACAAGAACTTCACTGGTATGACGGAAGGCCCTGCAGGGCAGGCTCCGCTGCTCTACAAGGTAAAACCAGTAAAGTAGTTTAACTAATAAGGTGGCTCAAAATGGGCGCCACGGCGGCGCCCGTTTTGATTTGTGTGAAGGAGGGGGAGAGCCATGCTCAAATATGTGGTGCGCCGCATTCTCTTGGCCATACCTTTGGTTCTAGGAATTAGTCTCTTGGTATTCGGCCTCATGCATTTGGCTCCCGGTGACCCGGTGCGCATGCTGGCTGGTCGGGAGGCGCCGCAAGAGGTAATCGACTCTATCCGCCGGGAATGGGGCTTTGATAAGCCTTTTCTCGTGCAGTACTTCACTTGGTTGAGCAAGGTACTGCGGGGAGATATGGGACGCTCTGTCATCTCCCAGCTACCCGTTTCTTATCTGATCAAATCACGCCTACCCTATACGTTAAAGCTCAACTTCTGGGCAACCCTGCTAGGCCTGGCCATTGCCTTCCCTCTGGGGGTGATAGCCGCAGCCAAGCGTCAGACGTGGGTAGACTATGCAGCCAGTGCCTTTGCCCTGGTGGGTATGTCTATGCCTGGGTTCTGGTTGGCTCTAGTGCTGATCATAGTGTTTGCGGTACAGCTAAACTGGTTCCCTACGAGCGGTACTGGCACCTGGGCCCACTATGTACTACCCACAGCCACACTGGGCTTTAGCTGGGCTGCCGGATTGATGCGGATGGTGCGTACCAGTCTGTTAGAGGTTTTGAAAGAAGACTATGTGCGTACGGCCCGCGCTAAGGGCTTACGCGAGAAAGTGGTCTTGGTCAAGCACGCCTTACGTAATGCCCTCATACCTATCGTCACTGTGCTGGGTACTTGGTTGGCATACATGGTAGTGGGTACGGTGGTAATCGAAACCATCTTTGCTTGGCCGGGGTTGGGACGTCTGCTGACAACGGCCCTGTTGCAACGGGACTTCTTCCTAGTGCAAGCCATAATTCTTATGATTTCTGTTGCGGTTGTGGCCGCGAACCTGCTGGTTGACGTGTTGTATGCTGTCATCGACCCGCGGGTACGGTTGAGTTAGTAAGGGGAGGGAGAAGGATGCCTTCAGTACTTCAGCGCCTATTTCAGCATAAACTAGCAACAGTCGGTGCTATTGTGCTCTTGCTGTTGGTCTTTGCTGCCCTTTTTGCTCCCTGGCTGGCGCCCAATAATCCAGAGGATGTGCATCCAGAAGCCAGTCTGCGAGGGCCCAGTCGGCAATTTCCGCTAGGGCAAGATCCTTCGGGGAGATGTATCCTTAGCCGTATGCTTTATGGTGCTCGCGCCTCGTTGTCCGTTGGCTTCCTGGCCGGAGTTATCTCCTTAGGGGTAGGTATCATTATGGGCTCTCTCGCCGGCTATTTTGGTGGCTGGGTCGATCTTTTGATCATGCGTGTTGCTGAAGTTTTCATGACCATACCCCAGTTTCTACTGGTCATTGCGGCAGTAGCCATCGTTGGACCCAGCTTTACTAGCGTACTAGTGATAATCGGCCTATCGTCCTGGACTGGCTATGCTCGCGTCTTGCGGGGCGAGATTCTGAGTATTAAGCAGAAACCCTTTGTAGAGGCGGCTCGCGCTTATGGTTCCAGTAGCTGGCGCATTCTCCTGCGCCATGTGCTGCCCAACTGTCTGTCGCCCTTGATCGTCATGGTAACTCTGAACGTTGCCAGTGTTATTCTGTTGGAGTCGTCCCTCAGCTTCTTGGGTTTTGGAATACAAGAACCCCAGGCTAGTTGGGGCAGTATTCTCAGCCAAGGTCGAGCCTACTTTCAATCGGCACCGCATGTGGCTACCTTCCCTGGGATAGCAATTATGCTGGCTGTTCTGGCTTTCAACTTGCTGGGCGATGGTCTCCGTGATGCACTAGACCCCAAATTGGTGGAAGGAGAGTGAGCCAGGTGCAACCGCTACTTGAAGTACAAGACTTAGAAGTGTGTTTTGCACGTCGCCAGGTTTTGCGCCGGGTATCATTCTCCATTGCTCCAGGTGAGACCCTGGGTATCGTTGGCGAAAGTGGTTCGGGCAAGAGTGTAACGGCCCTCTCGATTATGGGGCTGCTAAGTCGGCCAGGCCGTGTTACCGGTGGCCGGGTGCTCTGGCATGGGGAAGATCTGTTGCAGCTACCGCCCGACAGTCATCGTCAGCTACGGGGTAAGGCCATGGCCATGATCTTCCAGGAACCTATGACGTGTCTAAACCCGGTCTATACAGTAGAAAAGCAGATTTCTGAAGTACTGATGCTGCACCGAGGAATGAGCAAGAAAGAGGCTGCAGAAGCAGCTGCCGATTACTTGGAACAAGTAGGAATTGCAGAGCCGATGGCTCGCTTGCGCAACTACCCCCATGAGCTGTCAGGCGGGATGCGCCAGCGGGTGATGATTGCCATGGCCTTAGCTGGAGAGCCGGAACTGCTCATCGCCGATGAGCCGACCACAGCCTTGGATGTGACGGTACAGGCTCAAATCTTAGACTTGCTGAAACAACTGCAGGCCAAGACTGGCATGGCTATGATCCTTATCACCCACGACCTAGGCTTGGTGGCCGAAAATGCCGAGCGGGGTGTTGTCATGTATGCCGGTGAAGTAGTAGAGGAGGGCAGCGTGGAAGAGCTGTTTACCAATCCTGCCCATCCCTACACGCAAGGGCTTTTGCGTTCCTTGCCTCGTTGGGGTGAGCAGCAAGATATGCTTTACACCATTCCTGGCACTGTACCCCGTCGTTTGGAGGGTATAGCAGGGTGTGCCTTCGCCGAGCGCTGTCCTCTAGCTGAGGAACGATGTGCCGAGCCTCAGTCTATGCATCGTTTCAGTGCCACGCAAGCAGCCCGGTGTTGGCGAACGAAAGACAAGGTAGGTGATGCGGAATGGCAGAGCAGGTAGCACTTACAGTTAAAGACCTGGAAAAGGTTTTTCCTCTGCGGCGGGGACTCTTCGCTCGCCCCCAAGGTGGAGTACGGGCCGTAGATAAGGTCAGTTTTCAGTTAAAGAGTGGTGAGACGCTGGCTCTGGTAGGAGAGAGTGGCTGTGGCAAGACGACTGTCGCCCGCATATTGGCCGGATTAGAGCAGCCTACTGGGGGAACAGTAGTACTCAGTGGTAAGGAACTGGATTTTGCCAGCAAAGAGACCCCCCATATCCTGCGGCAGACGAACCAGATGGTATTTCAAGATCCGTATGCTACCCTTAATCCACGCATGACGGTGGGTCAAAGCGTGGAGGAGCCGTTGATCGTGCGCCGCTATGCAGGTGATCGCAAGCAGCGGGTAAGGGAGCTGTTTGCGGCTGTAAGTCTCGGCGAAGAGATGATTGACCGCTACCCCCATCAGTTTAGTGGGGGGCAGCGACAGCGCATTGGCATTGCCCGAGCTCTGGCTTCTGACCCGAAAATACTGCTGTGCGATGAGCCCACTTCCGCCCTCGACGTGTCGGTGCAAGGGCAAGTATTGAACCTTCTGAAAGACCTGCAACAGGAGCGTGGTATTTCCTATCTATTCATTTCCCACAACTTGTCGGTGGTTTGGCATATTAGCCAACAGGTGGCCGTAATGTATCTGGGCAAGATTGTGGAGATTGGCAGTCGGGAGGCAGTTTTCTTAGAGACAGCCCACCCCTATACTAAAGCCCTTTTGGCGGCCAGCCCCAAGGTGGCACCAGGGCAAAGCAGAGAACGCATAGTGCTATCGGGTGAGGTGCCCAGTCCCTTAAACCCGCCTAGTGGTTGTCGTTTTCACACCCGCTGCCCTTTTGCTAAGGATATCTGCAGAGAAGCGGAGCCATCCTTACAAGACTTGGGCGCCGGTCATCACGTTGCCTGCCATTTTGCTGGTAAGATGTAAGCGGGTTTATTTCCCGGGCATTGACAGGAAAATTGCATTTTTGCCCTCTATCTGCGCTTGCTAAGCAGAATTATGACGCATTATGACAAGAGAAGGACTTTTTAGGAGCGGGCCCTTGCTTCCCACGCCAGTGCAGGAAGGGGCCCGCTTTTGTCGAAGAGTTTTATTAACAATAGCTTTGGAGGTGTTTATATGAAGGTCTATATTTCCGTTGACATGGAAGGCGGCACGGGCGTGGCTAGCGCCAAGCATATGAGTGATGCTGGCTATGCCCGCATGTGCAAGCTGTTGACCCAAGATGTCAATGCGGCCATTGCTGGAGCTTTCGAGGCTGGTGCTACAGAAGTTCTGGTCAATGATGCCCATGGCAGCATGACTAACATTCTAATCGAGGAGTTGGATGAGCGGGCCACCCTGATCAGCGGCAGCAACAAACCGCTGTTACAGATGGAAGGTATCGATGAGACCTTTGACGCCGTGTTTTTCATTGGTTACCACGCCCATGAGGGTAACGAGGACGCCGTAATGAACCACACCATCTATGGTACCGTCATTACCGAAATCAAGCGTAATGGAGTAGTGGTGGGAGAAACCGGAATCAACGCGGGAATTGCCGGTGCTTATGGTGTTCCTGTGGTCTTAGTGGTGGGAGACGATGTGGTCTGCCGCGAAGCCAAGAGCATTCTGGGGGAAGAGGTGGAAACGGTGACCGTGAAGCAAGCAATAGACCGTTACGCCGCCAAGCTGTTGCCACCCAAGCGTAGCTATGATCTGATCAAGGCAGCTGCGAAACGGTCCTTAGAGCGTCTCTCTGAGATCAAGCCCCACCGCGTAGCGGGACCCGTTGAGTTTGAAATAACTACCAAACTCACTAGCATGGCCCACATGTGCACCCTGTTCCCCAGCGTGGAGCGTCGTGGGCCCAAAGTGATTGCTGTGAAAGACGATTGCTACTTAGCAGCTTACAAGCAACTACTGGGGTGCCTGATTATCAGCGGAGCCACTGCCCGCGGTTGGCTCTAGTTCCTGTTCAATTAAGCTAATAAAGAGAGGTACTAGCTGGGGATCGAACTGGGTGCCGGCATAACGTCTGAGCTCTGCTATGGCTTCTTCCTTTGGCATGGCTGATCGATAGGGACGGTTGCTGGTCATAGCGTCGTAGGCATCTACGATGGCCAAGATACGGCATGCCAGTGGGATTTCTTGTCCCTTGAGACCCAAAGGATAACCGGCTCCATTCCACCATTCATGATGCTTGAGAATCAGGTCGGCAATGGGTGCCAAATCCGGAGACGCCAAGGCGATGCGGTGACCGATCTCGGGATGGCGCTGCATCTCTTGGCGTTCTGTTTCAGTGAGAGGCCCCGGTTTATGCAGAATATGGTCAGGAGTGCCTACCTTGCCGATGTCATGGAACTGAGCCAGAAGGCGTAAATCGTTTTGACTTGAACCCGGTATTCCCAGCTTCTTGGCCAGCATGATGGCCAGCTCTTGCACTCTCTTGGTATGGCCTTCGGTGCCGAAGTCCCGAGCTTCCAGAGCCAAGCTGAGGGCCTGGACCAGAGAGTTGCGCACGCTATGGCTGCGGTTTAGCTTCTCGCGGTACATACGGTCGTCGGCCCTCTTTACCACAGCGGCTATAGGTTCATTAGCATCGATCCTGAGAGCAATGCCGATAGAAACGTTTAAAGGTAGAGTGGGATTCTCATTGTTGTAGCGTTCCACATCCTGGCGTATGGCTTGAGAAAGGGATAAGACCCTTTCTCTGTTGCCTCCGGGCAAGAGGATGGCAAACTCATCGCCGCCAATGCGTGCAGCTATCTCCTTTTCCTCGCAGTGCTTGACCAGGATGTTGGCCACTTGAGTTAGAACTCGGTCGCCCGCATCATGCCCCATAGTATCATTGACTATCTTCAGACCGTCTACGTCGCAGAGCAGAACACTGACAGGAGCGATCCGAGCGTCTTCCATCATTTGCAGTTGGCCCTGCCAGTAACGCCGGTTATAGAGGCCGGTCAGGCTATCGTGCCAGCTTAAATAGGTGAGGCGCTCCTCCAGATGCTTGCGATCGGAAACATTCCGTACGGCCACGATTACTTGTTGCAGTTGCCGTTGCTCATTGTGCACACAATTGGCAACGGCCTCGGCCCAGAAGAAGGCTCCTTGGGCCGTAGCACACCTAAATTCTATCCGGCTGTGGTCTTCTCGGGTTGGCGAAAGCAATACCCTTTTCACATGCTTACGGTCTTCAGGGTGAATCAGGTCAAAGGCGCAACGCCCCAGCAGTTCATCAGGTCGATAGCCCAACAGTTTTTGGACTGGGGGGCTGATATATAGGATTCTACCTCGGGGATCGATCTCAGCAATGATGTCCAGCAGATTGTCGGTTATGTGCCTTAGCCGCTGCTCACTGGTCTGTAGAGCTAACAGAGCCTTACGATTCTCGGTAATATCACGGACCGTCTCGATGGCACCTATAAGATTGCCAGCACTGTCGTAGAGGGGAGCTGCCTTGATCCAGACATAGGCTCCTTGGCCTTCATTGAGGGCGGTAGCGAAACACTCGGCATAGAGGGTATGCCCGTCCCAGTGCATCTCCCGATAGGGACCATCTAGAGGAAGAACGGGTTCGCCTTTGAGTAGCATATCAACCACCGTGAGACGACGTTCACCCCAGAAGGGGATGCTATGGGCTAGGTTACCTTGCCCCAACATTTTTTCCTTGGGGATTTTGGTCAGTTGTTCCATGGCCCGATTCCAAATGGTGACACGCCCCGCGTTATCAATGGCAAAGGTGGGATCGGGCAGGAAATCGATAAAATCCAGGAGCCGTTGTTGTGTAGCTAAGAGTGCAGCCTCTATCTCCTTCTGCTCCGTTTCATCATGGAGGGTAATCAGATAGTAGTTCTCCCCTGCCTGTGCCAAGGCAGCTACTCGCACCGCCGCGTGACGCTCGCCTTCCACTGTAGTAATAACACACTTGAAATCAACGATACTCTGGCTGCCCATGTTCAGCCGACCAGCCAGCCAAGGCAAGACTTGGGCAGCGTCTTGGCCCAAATGGGTAGCCTGCTCCAGCTGAAACACGTCCTGCGCGTACTGGTTGAACTTGATAAGGCGTTGCTGGCTATCCAACAGAAGAATGGGCAGCTTGAGACCAGCAAAAATGGCCTGAAAGCCAACATCATCTATATTAGTATGTAAAGAGCCTTTACCCATCATAGGTTTCTCCTTTGTTCACAATGGATTATTATATGTAAAATTACAGAGAAAAGGTCAAAATCCTGCCGGCGGCAGTTCTGAAAAAGTGTTTTCTTGGCAAAACCTGTCGTTGACATGATAATAGTAGTCATTTGCAATTAAGTTAAGGATTTGTTAACAACAGTTACGAAAACGTTAATACGGTTGCAGGCGGCCAGCTGACGGCATAGACTAAGGTTAAACAAAGGTTGGACCTGCAAGGGGTTGATAATAGTGAAGCGAATTGGTCTAATTGTTTGTACTCTGTCGTTAGTGGTTGTAGGCCTGGGCCGCGTTTGGCTTGCTGTTCTTGCCTAAAATCTGTTGATAGGGGCTCTTCTGCTGCGTAATGTGGTAGTTGAGCCCTCTAGTTTTGCTTTGACTGAGAGTGGGACGCACAAGGCGGACAAAGTGAGAAACAGGGAGCCGTCGCAAAGATCTGGAATATCTGGAGCGGCCATTGCCTTAGGGCCGTTGCTCATACCTACAGCGTATGGGTCCCTATAACTGGTGGAACGAGGGAGCCAAAAGAGGCAGCGACAACAGGCTGGGCTGCCCTTGGCGAACCCGGCTCATTCGGATCGAGGCTGGGGACTAGTGCTCTAGAATGTGGTATCCATAACGAAAAGGGGGGCGGTCTTGTGACAGCCCCCTGTATTCTTCTAGTCCTTTACAATAGTTGCTCTACACTGGCCAGCAATCGCATCCCCACCTGAATCTTATGCATACACAGTTTTCGGCAGTAGGGAGGACGGTAAACCTGTAGCCCGGGAAGATTTGCACCCCCCGTTTTGCACAGAGGGAGCGCAGGCGTTGATTCTCACGTAATCGGGCGCGGTGATAGCGCTCTCAGGATTGAGCAGACATTCCATTTGCTAAGCAACAAAGAGTAATAGGCTAACTGCCATAACGGCCATTCCGGCAACGAGACCGATTATGGCCACATGTTCCTCATCGTATTCGCGGGCTGCAGGCAACAGCTCGTCAAGTGAAATAAACACCATAATGCCTGCTACAAAGGCGAAAAGCAGACCAAGAACAGTCTCACTGAAGAAGGGGGCCAGCAACAGGTAGCCAATAAAGGCCCCTAGCGGTTCCGACATTCCCGAGAGCAAGGAATAGCTGAAGGCTCGGCGTTTATCATTTGAAGCGTAGAACAGGGGAACGGCTACGGCGATACCCTCCGGTATGTTGTGAATGGCCACTGCCACGGCAATGGCGATACCCAACTTCGGATCCTTCAAGGCCGAGGCGAAGGTGGCCAGCCCCTCGGGGAAGTTGTGAATGGCGATGGCCAAGGCAGCCATCAGACCCATGCGAGCCAGACTCTTCTCGTCTTTTCTCGGCTCTTCACAATCAACGCCATCGGGACAAGGCATGTTGTGGTGTGGATTCGTCTCTTCAGGGACCGAATGGTCGATGATGCCTATCACTATGATACCGGCAAAAAAGGCGGCTGTCGCCATCCAAGAACCAGCCACCAAGCCGTTGGCGCTGATCAGGGCTTCCCGTCCTTTCACTAGAATCTCGACAAAAGAAACGTAGACCATTACGCCAGCAGAAAAGCCCAAGGCGCCCGCCAAAAAGCGGGTATTTGTTCTCCTGCTAACTAAAGCTATAGCTCCTCCCAAACCGGTTGATAACCCTGCTATGAGGGTAAGCAGTAAGGCAAACCACACGTTACTCTCAAACATTATAGGTCTTTCACCTCGCTCCCGCTTGACTCCTTGAGTGTTTACACATATTAGCATAACTCTAGTAACTAGATAAAGCTAGATATAGATAGGGGAAGTATGAGCTATGGCGAATACTAAAATGGTAAGATAAGCACGTCTGCTCTTTACTGGAGAAAAAGCATCAGCTCGGCTGATAGTTTCGGGGAGAGAAGCAAATGGAGAGGACAGAATACATCGATTCTTTGGTGCAGCGGATTGGCACCAACTTCCCTGCGCGCTATACCGAGAGGCAGAAGCAGGCTTTTAGGGCTTTTCTGCTGCAGGAGTTGGCCCAACTCGGTTGGGGAGCGGAAATTGTCACCGACGGGCATCTGTTCAAGTCGCGTAACGTGATTACTAAGAATTCTCGAGCCGACGTGCTAATTCTGGCCCATTACGATACCATCGGTTATGACCTCTTGAGCGGTTCCTTGAGCCGGATTTTCGGGAGTAGCCTTTTCGGGCAGTTGGTATCAGGGACGATAGTGGGGCTCATTTTGGTTCGATTGGGTGGTTGGCTGCAAGGGGCATTGGCGGCCAGCCTGCCCCAGCTACTGATATGGCTTCTTGAGCTTGCGATACCGTTACTCATCTTTGCTCCTTTGTTTATACCTAACAAAAACTGTTTAAATGACAACACCAGTGGCGTGATAGCCTTGCTCAATATAGCTCGTTCATTGAACGCTCACCCGGAACTTAAGCAAAGGGTCCGGTTGGCTTTCGTAGATTTGGAGGAGGTAGGGCTATTTGGGTCCAGACACTTGCGCCGCCATTTGCTTAAGTCAGGAGTTGATCTGTGCCAGATGATGATCATCAACTTTGACTGTGTGGGTTGGGGGCAGGTTCCAGTAGTTTGTGCTGCCGGAAAGGGGACGAAGGCCCAGCAACTCTTTAGACACTTGCGCGTTAGTCGCCCCGATGTTGTGTTGAGCAAGATGCCGTCGGACCACTTGAGTTTTCGCCGCGAAGGGGCTGTAGGCGTTCTCTTTGGCAGCCCGAGCTTGCTTGGTCGATCCTATTACGTTCCTAATGCGCATTCCCCGCGAGACGTTCATCTAGAGCCGGAGAAGATATCTTGGCTCACAAGGGAGATCGTGAGTTTTCTGCGCGAATGAGGATACGGTGCAGTTTTTGGCTACCCTCTGGTCTTGCCTTTGGTAACCATCGTTGCCCCCTAGGCCTTTAGGATGCTGGTTCTGTAGGAGTGCTGGATAGATGAAGCGGAGTTGTTGGCCCCGCCATCTCCGGCGGCAGAAATACCAGAGCTGTTGTTTATGCCGCCAGCGGCCCTATTGCGGCTATTACATGAACTCATGGATCTAGGTGCCTTGCAAGAGCTGGGGGTGGAGTATCTCGGAAAACAGCTGCCTCAGACGACAGTGTTTAGGTTGCAAGGAACGGCCTTGTTTGTCGCTCAGTACTGGGAGCAGTTGAAAAGAGGGGCGAGCAGTTAACTGCTCGCCCTTAGTCTTTGCTTGTTTCTAATTCTACGCAAACGGTGTTCCAGAGCGGCTGCCCGTGCCGATCCGGTTTGCCATGCTATGGCTAGGGCGCGGCGGGTGATTTGCTCCGCGGTCGCCAAGTCCTTGGCCCGGTGCTCGTAATACTTGGCCAGTTCCTCGTAGGCATCCAAGTCGTCATAGGCTAGGCGTAAAGTCTCTTGCCACAGGGCGCAGGCTCTGTCGTAGTTGCCAAGGCGTTTATGGATGAGGGCTGTAGTTCGCAGCAACCGCAGGTATTGGTTGCGGTTATGGCAAAGCTGCCGAGCGGCCTCCAGATAGAGCAACCCTCGGGTATAGTCGCTTTGCCTTAAGGCCCCATAAGCTAGGGCTTCCGCCTCCCACGGACATTCACATTCTTCTGGCTGCAGTTGCAGTGTGATCTGAATGCGGTAGAGAAGGGTGGCCATGGAGATGATGTCCAGTGCATTGTGCTCGACAATACCCTGCAGTAGCTGACCGCAGCCCGTTTGTAAGAACTCAAAGTAGCGGCCCGGGATTTCAGCGCCAGGAATATCATTGATACGCCGTACTCCTAGAATGCTGGTCTCCAGGCTACCTAGAGTGCAGCTGTTTAGCTTCTGACGCCAAATCCTGCGAGATAGGTGGAGCAAATCCAGCTGCTCCTTTTCGGCACATCCCTGTAATCCGAGACGGGCCAGAGCGAAGCGGGTTTGGAGCAAGGGTATATCAAAGGTCTTGCCATTGAAAGAGATGATGGAGTTCTTGCTCTTTAGCTCTTGTTCCAGCAGGTAGAGCATGGCCAGCTCCTCGTCATAGTCGCGCATCAGGAGCTGTCTGACAAGAAAATGACTGTCGGTAAAACTCCCTAGGCCTATGAGAAAGGCATAGGTGCCGGTGCCGCCGGCTAGGCCGGTGGTTTCTGTATCTAAGAACAGAGCCTTTCCGATTTCCAGTGGCTCTGGTTGGCCCAAGTTGCCATAAGCAGTGGTAAAGGCTGCCCGCAAGGGCCAGTGGCCGTGCTTTTCCTCCAGCGATATAGCTTTTTCCACAACGTAACAGGTTCCAAAGGGAGTGTCTACTTCCTGGCCGTGTAAGATGGGATCCAGGTTCACCTGACGTTTCGCAGTTGAGCTAACTGTGGTATGCGCCGGGCCAATCAGTTGCCGTAACTTGCTGGCTAGACTCATTCTGCAGAACCCCCTTTAGCAGCCAAGAGGCGTAAATCTTGCCTTCTAATCCCACTTCTTCCACTGGCCCCACACAGGAAGGGCAGCCAGAAGGGCAGGGGCAGCGCTCTATAATGCTCAGTGCCCTTTGAATAAGGCGTTCATGGGCGGAGAAGAGTTGCTCGCTAAAGCCTACGCCTCCTGGATATTTCTCATATATGTAGATGGTAGGAGCGCTTGTGAAGGGAGAGCGGACGTGAGCTGCCACTCCCAAGTCACTGGGCTCGCACATTAACTCCAAAGAGGCGATGTTCCCCAGCAGGTTAGCAAGGCCTAGCAGGGCACTCTGCAAAGCATCGCGGGAGGCATTGGCCACAGTGGCTTCTGGGATACTAAACCAGTAAGCGGTGGTATGCATCTCCTGCTCCGGCACTGAAATCTGTCCCCAGCCGATGTTCTCATGGGTGTAAAACTTAATCTTCTTATACATGTGGGTTTTAGCTACCACCATCACCTCACCCCAGTTGCGCCGACAACTGGGCGATTCTTCCTCAGCAAACACGTCTAACACCTTCAGATCCACGTCTAGATTGGCGTCAGTATAATAATCCACATTTACCTGACGAGCGTAGGCTTTCTGCCGCTCCCAATCCAGCTTGTCGATATGGTACTGGTTGCTCTCGTGTATATAAATGGCACCCTCATGGACCAGCATAGCAGCGCTGAAGCGATCCACTTCACCAATTACCCTGGTTTGTCCTCCCGTAGTGTCTATGATGGCGAAGTTTTCCGTTGAGGCGCTGCGTAGAGATATATCGACGGCTGGGTAGTTGTCGCTCATCCAATGCCAGCGGTCTCCTACCCGACGCAAGATCATCTGCTCTGCCAAATAATCTAGTATCTCCGTCGGATCCGTGTCACCAAAGCGTTCTCCCGCCACAAAAGGCAGCTCAAAAGCAGCACACTTAAGATGGGATACCAAAATGTAGAGGTTATTGGGATTTATGCGGGCGTACTCGGCCCCTCGCCCCAAAAAGTATTCGGGATTTTGGATCATGAACTGGTTGAGGGGGCTTGAGTTGGCCACTAGAACGGCGACCGAGGGTGTATTACTGCGTCCCGCCCTTCCGAATTGCTGCCAAGTACTGGCTATGGTTCCCGGATACCCTGTCAAAACGGCAGCCTGTAAAGAGCCGATGTCGATACCGAGTTCTAGGGCATTAGTGCTGACCACGCCCATGACTTTACCGTCGCGCAGGTCTTTCTCTATTTGCCTTCGTTGTTTGGGTAAGTAGCCGCCCCTGTATGCGCGAATGGTTTCGGGTTTGCCTAGCTTGTGGAAGGCTTGGCGCAAATAGGTAACAAGCACTTCTGTGTCCAGGCGGCTACGGGCAAAGATGATAGTGGGAATCTGGGCCTTAATAAACTCGCGAGCCACCGCTTCCGCTTCTAGGAGGGCGCTGCGACGGATGCCTAAGGGTTGGTTAACGACAGGTGGATTATAGAAAATAATTTCTTTGGGTCCACTGGGGGCGCCGTTTTGATCTATTACGGTGACGGGCCGACCTAGTAGAGCTGCACCATGTTCACCGGGGTTGGCAATGGTGGCAGATGTGCAGATGAATTGGGGGTTGGCACCATAGAACTGACAAATGCGCTGCAGGCGGCGCAACACGTTGGCTACGTGGGATCCAAATACTCCTCGGTAGATATGTAACTCGTCGATAACCACATACTTGAGGTTCTCAAACAGCCGCATCCATTTGGTGTGGTGGGGTAAGATGCCAGAATGGAGCATGTCCGGATTGGTAACAACGATACTCCCCGCCGAACGCACAGCAATGCGGGCATCCCCAGGCGTATCGCCGTCGTAGGTGTAGGTTTTTATCTTACCACCTAGCTGGTCACTCCAAGCCATCAACTCGGCCACCTGATCTTGGGCTAGAGCTTTTGTGGGGAACAAGTAGAGAGCTCGCGCCGTCTCATCCTCTAAGAGGGCTCTTATTACCGGTAAGTTATAGCAGAGGGTTTTACCGGAGGCAGTGGGGGTTACTACTACAATGTCTTCACCCTTTTCCACCGCCGAGAGGGCGGCAGCCTGATGACTGTAGAGCTTCGTAATCCCCTGTTTCTGTAAGAGTTCGACCAACTCCCTTGGTAAGAAATCGGGAATAGCTTCGTGGATTCCCTCCCGTGCTGGGATTCTATGAACGAAGGTTATGTTATTGTGGAAACGCGGATTGGCCTTTAGACCTTTTAGCACATTTTCCAGACTCATTCACTGACACCCACCCTTCTCTACCCATCTTAAACGAACGTAGGTTTGAGGTCAATGAGGTGAGAAGACGAAAAGGGGCAATGAAGGGAGCAGTAAGGATAAGATGCTTGGCTGTCCAAGGCGGGGCACCGGCGTGCCAGTGTAACCATGGCCTTATCGGAAGACAAAGCAAAAGGGGCTGTCTTGCGACAGCCCCTTTGCGTGCCATTATAAACGGCCAAAGATGATGTTATCTACGTGCAAAGCGCCATTGGTGGCGAATGGCTTGGTGATTCGTATTCTGGCAGCGGATGCACCTGATGGAGCTCTATCAGTTATACCCATATAAACCTGCCATACGGAACCGATTGTGGTTAAGGAGAAAGGTCTGGCCACAAGGCTCAGTCCTAAGCCAATCTCTCTACCTCGCCTATCTAGCCAGATGACCTTTATCAACCCATGGGTAACGGCAGTACCCGGATCAGTAAATCCGGCCTTGAGGGCGCAGCCAAACAGGAAACAGCTACCAGCCCCACGGCCAAGCGAGATATCCTGCCAAAGGGCCCCTCCTTCGTTGTCAATATAGGCCACCGCATTGCCCTCATAGGCTGAGGTGCTGATTTCGATATTCACCTGATCTGTAGTCCAACCATTAAGGCCATCTTCAAAGCTTGGGTTCTGTACCAGGTTGGAGGTTCTAACCCGTAGAAAGACAACTTGATCGACCAGGAGATCGCTTTCTGACACAGTGGTTTCGAAGGTTATGCGGGCGGTGACAGCCCCTCTGGGGGCAGGTCCCGTTAAGGCCAAGTAGGTCAAGAATGCATACTGGGAAGGTAGAGTATTGGCGGGAATCGTCAGATCCAACCCCGGAGAGCCGATAATAGTCCCGGATGCGTCTACCCATTGCACTGTTACCCTCACGGTGACTTCGTTCTCGCATTTGAGCGCGAAGGAAAGCAGATAAGATGAACCAGGTGGTTGATTGGTAAGGGGAACACTCTGAGTTAGGTACCCGGCTTCCGTGGAAATGGCGCTGGCGCCGCCTTCCAGATGCGACTGATAGTCAGTGCTAAAGGCATTTGTTGACCAGCTCAGCAAATCGGCTTCAAAACTGGGGTTCTGTATCAGATTCAACGTTCTTACCGGGGTCAGTATTACCTGATCGATTTGCAGGAACGAACCCTCCTGCCCGTCTGCCTTGCTGAACAGCACGCGGGCGCAGGCAGTGTTTTTGGGAGGAGTATCGGTGACTGCCAAAAAGGAAATGCGAGTGCTAAAGTCACCGCCCAACGTACCTTCACCGATAAACAGGCGTTGACCTTGCCCAATGATGTTGTGGCGCGAATCTAGCCAAAGCACCTCCACAGTTGTATCAGGTGTAGGGGCGCCTAAGGAGCCAAAGAGATTGAAGCTGAGAAGCAGAGGGGAACGAGCTGCCCCCGCCAACGAGACATCTTGCCAGAGGCTGGCTGGGTCTTGGTGCATTTGGGCCACATGCATGCCTTCGTAAAGCTCAACTCCGATTATTATGTCACCAGCTTTCTCCCAGTTGGCAAAACCCGCTTCAAAGCTGGGGTTCTGTACCAGGTTAACGCATCTCAGTTGCGGTCGAGTACTACGCCTTCTATACATATCTTTCCCTCCTTTCCTCACAGGTGGGAAGAACTATGGTCCCCCAGTCATCTTATGAAGATCGGGACTAGAAGGTGAGCGGCAAGGGAGATAAGGAGTACTGGGCCAGAGCGATAGCGCACCTGTCGTTTGAGGGAACTGGCCACGCTAGCCTAATCGGAGTTCTACCAGATGGCATTGGTTTTTGCCTCACTATCCTTTAGGGCGGCAGTAGGTTAATCTACGTTTGTGGTCACTTTGTTCAATCATTGACAAATATCAAAGATAGATGTTAGGATGAGAAAAACAGGTTGCTGGAGGTGATGCGATGCTAGTCCAACTGCAAAGTGATTACAACCATTTGTCGGAAGCAGTAGCTCTAGCTGTGAGATTGTTTTCCCGACAGGAGGGGGAAGAGGTTCGCCTCGTAGAGCGGCGCCATCTGTTTCTGCATGACGGCGTGGATGCGGATATGCGTTTTGCCGACTATAAACGTTTCTTGGAGCGGATATTTGCCCAAGGCGAGCCACTGGCGGCTCAGTTTTCTACTTTGCGCCCCTTCTTTGTGGGTGATGCAGGCGAACCAGGTATTGTAGAGGTTTTACTGACACACATACCAGTCACTTCCATTCATGACTGCTCCCTGGCCCATTTCCAGCGGGCTGTTCGCCTCGCCCTATGGCAGATGGACCTAATGTTGAGGGAAGGATCACCGGAGCCAGCAGAAGTAAACCGGATAGTGAGGGAGGAGCTTTCTCTTGCCGAAGCTTTTCGTATAGTGGAGGCCAGCGAGATGGAGGCAGATCAAAAGCTGCTCTACCTAAAACTGATTCAGGATAGTACCACCCATTATGAAATGGTGCGAGAACTCCTTGGCCAACTGGAGGCTGTTCTTCAGCAAGAGTTGCCTAGCCTTGCTGCCTACTTGCAAGACTTCTTGCAGTCCTCGGCCGAGAAGGGGGCAGAGGAGTTTTGGCAAGATGCGGTAGGAGATTACCTGCGGCTGGAGGAAATACCCATTCCGGGACCGGTGAACGTCTTTCCTTCTGCTGTAAACTACAACAGGGCCGTTCTCCGGATTTCTGTTGATCAGCAAGTAGGGAGTCGACTGTTTTTGGGTCTTCTGTTCCAGCCTTTGAATCGTTTAAAGCAAAAGGCGGCACGCCTGCAGGATGTTGTCTTGGGGCAACTCAAAGCCATCAGCGATCCTACCCGATTTGAGATCTTGCGCTTGCTGGCAGAGCGCACCCGTTACACCAAAGAGCTGGCGGAACATCTTAATCTGACTTCTTCCACCTTGTCCCACCATATGGCATTGCTGATGGGGGAAGACCTGGTTGACATCAGGCTCAAAGGTCGGCGATCCTACTACTCGTTGCGTGTGGCTGAACTCATGAAGTTGGCGGACGTTCTGCAGACCTTGGCTAGGCAGGCGGCCCAGAGCCAACTGGAAGACTAGGGGGAAAGGGAATGCGAAAGTTCATTCAGGACTGTCCAGCTCCCGTGGCACGACGCAAGATGTGGAATGCCTTGGCCTGGCCCCAGAAAGTGCAGTTGGTGTTGCACTCGCTGGCAGGGGGAGCACTGGCAGCAATTGAGGTTTTTGCCTTGCGTTATGTGACCAGGCTGTTGTCGGGAAGTAATTCGGAGCTGCAGCCGATTTTCTTCGTGATAGGAGGTTATGCGGCAATTGCAAGTCTCTACAAGGTGCTGCATAACCAGAGCCGGGCTCTAAGCTATGCCTCCGTAAATGCTATCCGCATGGATGAGATGACCAATCTTGTCTCCCAAGTAATGACCATGGATCTAAAGTACTATGAGAATCCGGCTTTCATGGATGAGATGGAGGCGGCAATGGACGCACTGCGGTCCACCGACAGCGGGCTGGAGGGGATTTACCATCGGCTCTTTTCCATCGCTTCCGATCTGGCTGCTTGGCTGGCCTTGTCCTTGATTATGGTGAGCCTCTCACCCTGGTTGTTGGTATTCTTGGTTCTTGCTGTTCTTGCCCACATCTACGCTGCCCAACTGGTGGCCAACTTCCGGGGGAAGATTAGGGAAGAGCTTAACTCCTGTGAGCGTCGTATTCGTGTCTATGGCGAGAGGGCTACTGACTTTTCTTACGGCAAAGACACCCGTCTCTTCGGCATGACGGCTCTAATCAGCCGCTACTTCAAAGATGAAATCCAGAGGTTTTTGAAGTTGGCCAAGTTCTATTTCGGTGTAGATAGCCGCGTCAATCTTCTGCGAGCCTTAGCTCTGGTGGCCGGCGATGCCTTTGCTTTTCTGTTATTAGTAAGGCGGGTACAGGCAGGAATGCCTCTAGATTGGTTTGTTCTCTACCTGAGTACTATGGCATCGCTTACCCTTATTATCATGCGGTTGGGGAACGATCTCAGTTTTGTGCTGCGAGAGTTTAAAGATGTGCAGACCACATATGGTTTCCTTTCCATGTCTTTGATAAGCGCCTCCAGTAGCAATCGCTTTCAGACTGATGTTCCACCTTCCATTACCTTTGAGAATGTTTCCTTCCGCTATCCTAATACGGAGCAGAATGTATTGGAGGGGCTGAGCTTTCATCTGGATGCGGGTAAGAGACTAGCCTTAGTAGGGGTTAATGGGGCTGGAAAAACCACTTTGATAAAACTCTTAACTGGCCTTTACCGGCCCGACAGTGGTCGGATTCTGATCAACGGCATCGATTACAGGGAGTTTTCATTGGAGGACCTAAGGCGCCTTTTCGCCGTAGTCTTTCAAGAAGTGGAACCAATTGCGGTCACGGTGGCGTAAAATGTGGCCGGTTGCCTGGAGGGATTTGATCGCCAGCTGGGTGCAGCACTGTCTAGAACAGGTGGGCCTATGGGAAAAGGTGGCTTCTCTGCCGCAGGGAATGGATACCCAAGTGCTGAAGATCGTGGTGCCCGATGGCGTTGTCTTCTCGGGCGGTGAAAACCAAAAGCTGATGATCGCTCGCGCCCTCTACCGCACCCATGCTCGTATCATGATCATGGATGAACCTACAGCGGCGCTGGATGCTTTGGCGGAAGCCAAGATCTATGAAGAGTTTGATCAGTTGCTGGACAACCGCACGGCAATTTTTATCTCCCACCGTCTCGCCAGTACCCGTTTTTGTGATGAAATCATGTTGCTGAACGGCGGGACCATTGCTGAGCGGGGCACCCATGAAGAACTGATGGCCCGCAATGGACTTTATGCCGAAATGTTCCGCGAGCAGAGTAAGTACTACCGCTTGCAGGAGGTGGGTGCAAATGACTGAGGGCAAACAGCTGACAAAAGGTCAAGTCTTCGCCAGCTTTTTACGCCTTATTTGGCAGTTGCAGCCTATGATCTTGTTCTGGCTTGTGCTGGGCTCGTTAATCGGTGCACTGCAGGTGGTATTCACTGCCGCTATTCCCAAGCTCCTCATCGACGCTTATCAACAGGGCTATGAGGCTAACCGCTTTCTGCAGCTAATTGGCGCCATAGTGCTCGGGAAACTCATCTTGCTGCAGCTGTCAAAGGTGCACGCTAGTCGTCAAGAGCTGCAGAACGTGCTACTTAACGAGCGAGTGGTGTTAGCTTTGGCTGAGAAAATTTCTCGTATCGATTACGCCAATTTGGAGGATCCCCGGGTCCTAGATTTGAAAGAACGGGGTGAGTTTGCTCTAGTCAACTATGGTGCGCTACATCAGCTCTTTGATTCGGGCTTACGGGGCACCACTGGCATATTGACGCTAACAGGAGTAACCGTGCTGATAGCAAGGTTTAGCGTACCCATGCTATTACTTATATCGTTTCTGACTTTGCTTTCTACCGCCCTTGCGGCGAATTCGTTAAAACGCCTGCAAGAACTGACGCAGAATCTGATTCCAGTTAATCGCGTGTACAACTACTTCTTCGGCAAGACCTTTCGTCCCCAATTACAGAAGGAGTTCCGCGTTTTAGGTATGCACCAATTGATGGAAAAGCGGATTCGCCAGTTGAATCAAGAGACCTTCCATTGGTTGGAGCGGATGCGACTGCTGGAGGCTCGTACCAGCAGCTTACAGGCGGGCTTGCAGTACTTGACGGCAGCCCTGGCCATGGCCTTCGGGGCATCGCGGGTGTTGGGCAGAGGTGCGAGCCATCCTATCGGCATTGGCGACTTCACTTTCTATGTGGGGCTCACTCTCCAGTTCTCTACCGCCGTCTTCAATGCCGGGCAAGCCATCCTGCGAGTGGCGCAGGCCCTAGATATGTTGTCACCTCTGGCGGCCTTCATGGCTATCTCCGACAGTAGGCAGAAGAGCGGCCGGTTAGATGTTCCTGTCTTCGAGAGCCTGGCCTTTCATAATGTCACCTTCCGTTACCCGGGCAGTGAACGCCCCGTGTTGGAGAACGTAAGCTTCGAGATAAGGCGGGGAGAGCATGTTTCCATTGTGGGTTTGAACAATGCGGGCAAGACCACGATCGTCAAGTTGATCTGTAGATTCTTTGAACCAGAAAGCGGAGAAATCCTGTATAATGGTGTGCCCATCGCGACCTACGATTACGATCAGTACATGGCTCGCCTTTCCGCCGTCTTCCAGGACTTTAAGTTTTACCCCTTTACCTTGAGGGATAATCTGGACCCGGCGAATCACTACTCGAATGAAGAGGAGATTATGCAGGTCTTGGATGCGGCCGGTGTGGGAGAAAAGGTGCGCAGTTTTCCAGGTCAACTAAATAGTTACTTAGATAAGAGTCTGCGAGACGATGCCGTGGAGTGCTCAGGAGGCGAGATGCAGAAATTGGCAATAGCTAGGGCAATGCTGAAGCAAAGCGACTTACTTATTCTTGATGAGCCAACAGCTGCTCTCGATCCTTTGGCTGAAAGCGAGATTTATAGGCGCTTCGGCACCCTCACGGAAGGGCGTACAGCCATCTTTATTTCACACCGCATGAGTTCTTCCGTCTTCTGCGATAGAATCCTAGTTATAGATCAGGGAAGAGTGGTGGCCTTTGATACACATCAGAATTTAATGGCCAGTGATAACTTGTATCGCCGACTGTTCCTGACGCAGGCGGCGGGGCTTCTAGGAGACTCCTTTTCTAGTTGAAAACTCGTGCTTGACCTTTACGCAACGTGAAGGTGTAGGCTGGTTTTGGAGGTGAGCAGATGGAGTACACTGTGCAGAGGTTAGCCAGTCTGGCCGGAGTAAGTGCCCGGACTCCACGCTATTACGACGAAATAGGCCTGCTCAAGCCGGCCCGAGTCAGTTCGGCGGGGTATCGCATCTATGGTACGGCCGAAGTTGATCGCCTGCAGCAGATCATGTTTTATCGGGAGCTGGGGGTAGGTCTAGGCGAGATAAAGCAAATCCTGGAGAGCCCAGGTTTCGATGCCCTACAGGCCCTGAGGGAGCACAGGCGCCAGTTGCTAGCCAAGCGGGAACAGTTGGACCAGCTGATCGCCAACTTGGAGAAGACCATAGCCCAAGCAGAGGGGGGAAGAACAATGAGTGACCGGGAGAAATTTGAAGGCTTTAAGCAGAAGATGATAGCAGAAAACGAGGCCAGATATGGGGAAGAGGTCAGAGCGAAGTTTGGTCGAGAAGCACTGGAGCGCTCCAACAAAATGCTGGCCAACATGACGGAAGAGCAAGCTAAAGCCCTGCAGGAGCTCAGCCGGGAGGTCATCGAAACGCTGAAAGCTGCCTATGCCACCGGTGATCCCAAAGGAGAACTGGCCCAGAAGGCGGCCGATCTGCACCGTCAGTGGCTGTGCTTCTTCTGGCCCCAGTATGACAAAGAAGCCCATGCTGGTCTGGCTCGAATGTATGTGCAAGATGAGCGATTCACCGCCTATTACGACCAAGACCAGCCCGGATTGGCCCAGTTTCTTTGCGACGCGATTCTGGCCTATACTGGCCAGGAGAACTAGGAACAACTGTAAAGAAGGAGACCGATCCCGTTTGGGATAGGTCCCTTTTTTGCTTTGGAAAGAGGTAGACGAGGCGGGAGGAGCGAAGATTAGAGACAACAGACGATGATCTTCTGAGGGGGCGTTAAGATGGATAAACTACCACTAACATGGGAAACGATGGCAGCACGGGCGGGAAAGGGAGCCGCCCCGCTGGCTACCACCCCGACTGTCAACCCCATTTACCAGACTTCCGTGTTTACTTTTGAAAGCCTAGACCAGGTGGACGCGGCCTTCGCCGGCCAGCCAGGCGGCTATGTCTACTCGCGCATCCATAATCCCAATCATGCGGTCTTGGAAACCACCTTGGCTGAACTGGAAGGGGGAGAGGCCGCCGTGGTGGTGGCTTCGGGCATGGCAGCCATTCAGATAACCTGCTTAGCCCATCTGCAGGCGGGAGATCGTATGCTGGTGACCCGCGATTGCTACGGGGGCACGCAAGTCCAGTTTTTGCAGGAGTTTACCCGCTTTGGCATTAAGGTTGATCTCGTTGATTTCTCTGACCTGGAAATGGTGGCCAAAGAACTGGACGCGGGAGCCAGATTGGTTTACTTGGAGACCATCTCCAATCCGTTAATGAAACTGGTGGACATCAAAGCCATCAGCAAGTTGGCCCATGACTACGGGGCCCTAGTGGTGGTGGATAATACCTTTGCTAGCCCCTATGTGTGCCAACCTTTGCAGTTAGGGGCAGATCTGGTAGTTCACAGCCTGACGAAGTACATTAATGGTCACTCAGACGTAATGGGCGGTGTGGTTATCGGTAGTGGGGAACTGCTGCAATCCATTAGACGAGTGGCTACCAATTTGGGACCCACGCCTTCACCTTTTGATAACTGGCTAATATTGAGGGGAGTTAAGACCTTAGCCTTGCGTATGGAGCGTCACTGCGCCAATGCCCAGGAGCTGGCTGAGATGTTGGCCGCCCATCCCGCCGTATTAAGCGTCCATTACCCAGGATTGACAACGGCGGTGGACCATGAGCCGGCGTTGCGACAATTCTGTCAAGGCTTTGGCGGTATGCTAAGTTTTGAAGTGACTGGCGGAACAGAGGGAGCAGAAGAGGTCATGCGAGCCTTACGCTTGATAGATCTGGTGCCTAGTTTGGCGGGAGTGACTACCACCGTATCTCATCCGGCCAAGACTTCCCATCGCGGTTTATCAGAGACCGAGCGGGCAGCGCTAGGTATTGGCGACGGTTTGATTCGCCTTTCCGTTGGAATTGAGGCAGTCAGTGATCTAAAGGCCGACTTGGGGCAGGCTTTAGACCTATTACTGGCTTAGCTTGCTAGATAGCAGTCTGTATCGGGGGCAGGAGTAGGTGGCAGGCAGCGCGAATAGAATGGCATAAGGAGGTTGATGATGATGGAGAATGCTTTGCAGTTGCTACATCAGCGACGCAGTATTCGTAAGTTCACGGATCAACCAGTATCAGAGGAACAGATTCGTAGTATGCTTAGTGCGGCCATGGCGGCACCCACAGCCCATAATCGGCAGCATTGGCAATTTGTGGTAGTTAGCCAGCGAGAGCGTCTGGATCAGCTTTCGGAGGTACATCAGTACGCCAAGATGCTAAAACAGGCTACCCTCTGTATAGCTGTCTGTGGCGATCGCACCCAGACGTTCTGGGAACAGGATTGCGCTGCTGCCACCCAGAACATCTTGTTAGCTGCCACCGGGCTAGGCTTGGGTTCCGTTTGGTTAGGTATTCACCCTAAGCCGGAAGCGGTACAAAATGTACGTCGACTCTTGGCTATCCCTGAACCCTATGTGCCCCTATGCCTCATCGCCATAGGACACCCGGCGGAAGAGAAGCCACCTGCGGAGCGTTACGATGAGGCTAAAGTCCATTATGAACAATGGTGAAAAAAGAGTCCATCCGACGAGGATGGACTCTCTGTCTGTGGTAATATAAACTTGTGTTTTGCGATGAACTAGTAGAGGAGGTTTGCTATGCTCACAAAACAAATGGCGCCTGGCCCCACCGAGCTAAGCCAAGATGTAAGGGAAGCCATGGCGCGTCAGTTAATCAATCCCGATCTGGATCCCAGTTATGTGGAATTTTACGCCAATATGTGCCGCAAGATACAGAGGCTACTACATACCAAGTCCGATTGCTTGGTATTAGCGGGCGAAGGTATTTTGGGCTTGGAGGCCGCCTGTGCCAGCCTGATAGAGCCAGGTACCAAGGTGCTTTGTTTGGCTAATGGCGTTTTCGGAGCCGGTTTCGTTGATTTCGTTGCCGCCTACGGCGGTGTGCCGGTAGTAATCGAGAAGGACTATCGACAAGCTATTACCGCTGCCGAAGTGGAAGCTGCCTTGGCGGCCAACCCTGATATCAAGCTGGCCACGATGGTCCATTGCGATACACCCTCCGGCTTGCTTAACCCAATACAGGAAATAGGTCCGGTGCTCAGAGAGCACGGCGTCATCTCAATCGTTGATGCGGTGGCTTCTATCGCTGGCGACCCGCTTCGCGCCGACGAATGGGGCTTAGATGTGGTACTAGGCGGGTCACAGAAGGCTCTATCAGCTCCTCCTGGGCTCACCTTCATAAGTGTGTCGCAAGCGGCCTGGAGCTTCATGCTGGCACGAAAGAGCAAACCCCAAGGTTTCTATCTTAATCTCCTCTCCTGGAAGGATAGTTGGCTCAAGGATGGCAGCTTCCCCTATACCCAGCCAGTCAATGACCACTACGCCCTGGATGCGGCCCTCGATGCTGCTTTGACAGAAGGGGAAGCCTTATATGAACGACATCGCCGGGTGGCTGCTTTCACACGCCAGGCTGTGCAAGAGGCCGGCTTCCGTCTTTATCCGGAAGCCGAGTATGCGGCGAGCACGGTTACCGCCATTGAAGTTCCCGCCGGAGTGCCTGATGTCGAGTATCGTCTCCGTTTGCTGCAGAAATACGGTTGGCAAATCGCTGGTAGTTACGGTCCTTTAGCCGGTAGAGTATGGCGCATTGGGCATATGGGTACCCAGTGCCGGGAGCAGAGAGTGCAAGAGTGCCTAGATGCCATGTTGGCATGTCTAGCCGAGTTCCGCTAAATAGCTGACAGCGGGCCACCCAGTCTGTCAACGAATGAATACAATTTGGGGCTGTCGCAAGACAGCCCCTTTTAAGTACGGACAGTGGCCATAATAGAACGCTAGCATCCAACCTCCGGCGGAATGAGCTCATTTGTTAAGGTTACCGACGACTGCGTTCCTAAGGTACCTGCTATTGACCCCGAGACACTTGCTCCTGGTACATGGCGTGTAGCTCATGCCATCGTTCCCACGGCCATTCCACCTGCTGGCCTGCAATTGCCCGCTCCAATCCTTCTAGATGGGCGTGCCAGCCAGCCAACATGGCAGCCAGATCCTCGCAGGTCTGAAGACTGTGGCTAAGGGTCAGGCAGGTGCCGTGCCTCTCTGGTCTAAGCTGCCAACGAACCCGACTATCGGGGGCTGCCCCTGTAGTGCTATTCCAGGTGAACTCCAGCGCGTATGGTGGTTGGATTTCTGTTATGCGTCCAGTGACCACTGAGCCCGAATTACTATAGCGCAATTCTACTGGTCCGCCCGGCCTGAGATCTATAGCAGCGTCCGCTAACCAGCGGGACAAGATTGTCGGTTTGGTGAGGGCATCCCACACTTGTTGCACTTCATGATCTAAAAGGAGCTGCAAGAGACAGCGGTAGCCGTCGGCGGTCTTGATTACCTTTCCTTGCATCCGTTTCACCCCTAAGTTTCTCTTGGTTAGAGCATAGTTCTCTCAGAATAGACAAATCTATCCACTCCCTAGGTGGGAAGTTCGAAAAGATTCAAATAAGACCACCACCGTCGGTCCAGTGGTGAAAGAAAGGGCTGTTTTGCGACAGCCCCTTTGATACCTGCAGTTTCATCAAACGGCTTTCTGATCCGCTTCCATCATCCAACTTCAAGTTCCTAACTTCTAGCTACTAACCTCAAGACTAGTAGGCCCGTGCGTACCAGACGCTATGCTGGGCCGGCTTGCCACACACAGCACAGACCTTCTTTTGTACGGGCGCTTCGAAAGGAATTACGCGGGCGGTGAACTTGGTTGTTTCCTTGATCTGGGCCTCACAGGCGTTATCACCACACCAGCCCAAAAGCGCCCACCCGACCACTTCATCGGCAGCCTGTTTGGCGGCGATGTGCTTTTCCAAATCAGACAAAGTCTCCAGGTCCAGATGGGAGTGTTGGTTGCGGAAAGCCACTGCTTTTTCAAACATGTTCTTCTGAATATCTTTAAGTAGCTCCTGGACTCGGCTTACGGCTTCATCTAGACCTACGCTAATCTTTTCACCCGTGTCTCGGCGGGCCAGGACGCACTGGTTATTTTGCACGTCCCGCGGCCCCAGTTCCAACCGTAGCGGTACACCACGCATTTCCCACTCATTGAACTTCCAGCCCGGCGTCTCTTCTCGTAGGTCGGTCTTAACCCTTGCCCCGGCGGCCTTAAGGTCAGCAAACAACGGATCAAACTTCTCCATCACTTGCTCTCGCATCTTAGGTGGACCCACTGGAATCATGATGACCTGTATCGGTGCCAGGGTGGGAGGAAGGGCCAGACCCCGATCATCTCCATGGGTCATGATCAAAGCTCCGATCAAACGGGTAGATACGCCCCAACTGGTGGTGTAGACGTACTTCAGTTGGTTATCTTTGTCCAGAAACTTGATATCAAAGCCTTTGGCGAAGTTCTGCCCCAAGTAATGGGAGGTGCCCGATTGTAGGGCGCGGCCATCTTTCATCATGGCTTCGATAGAATAGGTATCGACGGCACCAGGAAAGCGTTCCAAAGGCGTTTTCTGCCCTTTGATAACGGGCACAGCCATCTCCGTTTCAACAAACTCGGCGTAGATATCCAGCATTTGCAGGGTTTCTGCCCGCGCTTCCTCTTCCGTCGCATGAGCCGTATGGCCTTCCTGCCAAAGAAACTCGGAGGTACGCAGGAAGGGAAGAGTGCGCTTTTCCCAGCGGAAGACATTGGCCCACTGGTTGATTAGCACCGGCAGATCGCGATAGCTCTGGATCCATTGGCTATACATATGGCCAATCATTGTTTCCGAGGTGGGACGAATAGCCAGACGCTCCTCCAATTTCTCACCCGCGGCTTCCGTGACCCAGGGTAACTCAGGGTTAAATCCCTCCACGTGTTCCTTTTCCCTTTGGAAGAAACTCTCAGGAATCAGCATTGGAAAATAGGCGTTACGGTGCCCCGTCTCTTTGAAACGACGATCTAGCCCCGCTTGAATCCGTTCCCAGATTTCATAACCGTCAGGCTTAAAGACGATGCACCCTCGTACCGGTGAGTAGTCCATCAGATCGGCCTTCTGAATGGTGTCTAAATACCAGCGGGAGAAATCTACCGCTTGTGGTGTTATCTCCTTCACAAACTCCTTATTACCTGACATGAATCTCACTCCTTGCAACAAAATAAGCCCCGTCCGAAAGGGACGGGGCATATGCCCGTGGTACCACCCTGCTTGGCCAGCCCTATGGGCTTGCCCGCTTTCCTTCTTGCTAACGGTAGAAAACCGGATGATTCATCATCACCAGCTCCGGGGTGGGAACAGGAATGCGAACGGTACCGACCTCACAGCATTACGGCCAGCTCTCTGAACCTTCACAGACATGTATTCCCCTTCATTGCCTTTGCCCATAACATTACCATGGTCATGGGCGAGAGTCAAGATTGGACATATGTATGGAGACAAGCCTTTCTGATGTAAGTAACCGCTCAAGGAATGTGAAGTTGTGATTAAGCAAAAGAACAGGAAAAACCAAGTTGCATGTCCCGCCGCTTCAAGGAGAAAGCTAGAAATGATATCTTAATGTAAAGGAGCTGTGGTCACTTGTTCAAGCACGACAAAGCCCTCTTACATCAGGTGCGTGTTGAACGTCCCAATCCCCAATATGCCGCCATGCTGCAGGAGCAACTGGGCGGAGCACAGGGTGAGTTGAAGGCGGCAATGCAGTATCTATCTCAGTCATTCCGCATCAAGGATCCGGCGATCAAAGACTTGTTCCTTGATATAGCGGCGGAAGAGCTAAGTCATATGGAAATGGTGGCGACGACAATCAATCTGCTCAATGGTCATGATGTTGATGCCACCAAGCAGCAAACAGGCACCATTGAAAGTCATACGCTATATGGTCTCGGCCCGGGATTGACGAATGCCTCTGGTCAGCTTTGGACGGCGGCCTATGTCAACTCCACTGGTGATTTGGTAGCTGACCTGCTTTCCAACGTGGCGGCTGAGCAACGGGCCAAAGTGGTATATGAATACTTGTACCGTCAGATCAATGATAAGGGAGTCCGCGAGACCATTGACTTCCTGTTGAACCGGGAAGAAGCACATAATGCCCTATTCCGAGAGGCTCTGGAAAAGGTGCGGGATACCGGTTCCAATCGGGATTTTGGGACTACGCTTGATGCCCAGCAGTATTTTGACCTGTCCTCTCCCGGCCGCTACTTTGCCAACCCCAACACGTCTCCAGAAAGGCGCCTTGACGGTGAACAGCCTCGCTATCCGCAAGATCGCTAATGGACTGACCACTCATGGGCCGTTGGTTAGAGGCGCGTCGGGCAACTAGCAGAGTAAGCAGACAAAGGCCAAGCTGCACTTGGCAAAGTGTGCTCATTCCGAGAGAGATCAAGAACCAGAGCTCTTGTATGACCACGGCCGGGGTACTGTAGAGAAACGGGGCTGCTTTGCGACAGCCCCTTTTGTTGTGCCAATGCCAGCCTGTGCTGGAGTGACGCTTAAAATACCTCCATGCTTTCTTGACGTTTATGTGCTTCCCTTACCTCGGGTCTTCCCTCCATGAGCATCCTCAGTCCTGCTTGCTAATACTACAAGAATCGCAGGCAGGATTTGCCTTAGTGTTGTGGAAAGCAGTAGTAACAGCAAGCATTAGAGAGGGGTAGGTAGTATGTTCTTCGACCTAATTAAAGAGTACACAGAAATACCTGGGCCAGTGGGACATGAAGATTTGGTGGCTGCTCGCATGGTGGCCGATTGGACTCCTTTATGTGAAGAGGTGTGGCAGAATAGAATTGGCAACGTTTTTGCCAAAGTGGGCGGCAGCGGCCCCAAACTGCTGATAACAGCTCACTTGGATGAGATAAACTTGCTGGTGAAGAGTATAACAGAGGAAGGATTCTGTTGGTTAACCCATGGCACGGGGGGCAGCGAACCGACAGTGGCTCCTAACACCACCTATGTGGGCCAGCCAGTGTTGGTTAAGGGGGCCCGTGGTTATCATCCGGGGCAGATTGGTATGGCTACGGGGCATGTGCGCACGGCTGCCCAGCGCAGCAAAGGCGCGGTCGACTGGGACGACTTCTTCTTGGATCTGGGGCTAACCAGCCGGGCAGAAGTAGAGTCTTTAGGCATTCGACCAGGGAGCCCAGTTATTTTCGGTGCCGAAACTCGGCGTCTGGGCAAATACATTGTGGGCAAGGCCATGGATGACCGGGTTGGTTTAGCCCTTATGACCCAACTGGCCCGGGAGTTGAAGGGGAGGAATCTGCAGTATGAGCTCTACTTCGCCGCCACCATTCAGGAAGAGGTAGGCTTAGGTGGTTCCTTGAACCTACCGCAAGAGGTGAACTTCGATTTAGCCATTGCCTTAGAAATCGGGCTAGTGGGGGACATTCCTACTGTGAAGGATAGCTATATGCCTACCAGTTTGGGCAAAGGCCCTATAGTGGCCCATAAGGACGCCCGCATTCATTACAGTGAGGCGGTGGCGGAGCGGCTCGTAGCTGCAGCCCAGCGAGTAGAACAGCCACTGCAGCATGCGGTGTTTCATGGGTTCGGAAGCGACGGCGATTCGCTAATTCGCATGGGTGTGCCCACAGCGCTATTCACATTCCCCACCCGTTATACCCACAGCCCCTATGAGATGATAAGCGAGCAGGACGTGGCAGGCATGTACAACGTCCTGCGGGAGCTATTGCTTAACGGTTAAATGCAAGAAAAGGTGTGCTACGGCACACCTTTTTTCTTGACTATAGATGAAGTGAGGAATATACTAAATTAGTATTTTAGTAAGCTACTAACAGAAGGTCGTCAAGATGAAGATTCCTACCACGCTACAGCATAAGCCGGTAGTTGTTGTGGAGAACTACGAGAACGTAGACGGCAGAAACGCATATAATTCTGAGGCTAAGGGGCTGTCTATTGGGCTAGCCCAGTGGAATGACCGGGGAAGAGTGGACATTTCAGCCAAGGTTTGGCGACATAGTGGGGAGCGTTGGTCACGCCAGTCGGAGGAGTTGCCTTTGCACCGAGTTCTTGATTTGGCCATATTGGTCTGTCAAACCCGGTTACACTTCCGCGAAGCTTATCGCTATGAGAAACTATATGATCCACAGCAGCCAAGGTTGGCGCGGGTTCCTTTGCAGGGAGATGCAATGACGGTGGAAATCTGCACGGATAATCCGATGATTGATGAAGACATTAAACTGCTGCGTGACTGTATTAGCCGTGATGATGAGTTGATTGGCGAGCGGTTACGGGTCTTAGCCTCGCTACTAAAGGAGATGGGCTATTGATGCAAGTCCTAGAGTATGGGGGCATCATTCAGTCCAGTGAAGGATGGGAGGGAGAGGTCCTTGTTGCCTTCCCTTACGACCTGGAAAGGGCCTTTTAGAATAGCGGGTCGGGCCAAGGTGCAGAGGGAGTTTGGCGGCGTGCCCTATCGTGGTTCTACTGTCAACAGGGGAGAGGAGACCTGTCTAGGCATCTTGAAACTTGCTCGGCAGCGAATTGGCAAGCAACCGGGAGATGTGGTTCCCGTGGGGCTATGGCGAGAAGCTGAGGGTTATTCACAATGAGGCTGGTTGATGCCCATACTCACATTAGTCTGTCGCAATCCCAGACTGCCACAGCCCTGGCTGACAGGGGGCTATGGCAATTGGTGGCTGCTAGCAGCCCGACCCAATGGACCCACGTGTGGGCTTTGGCCCGCACTTCTCCCCGCATTATACCCACCTGTGGTTGGCATCCCTGGGTTGCGGATACCTTTGATCCTGCAATCCTAGAACCTTGCCTCCGGCAGGCGCCTATTATTGGGGAGATTGGGCTGGACAAGGTATGGACTGAAGTTCCTCTGGTGCAACAACGGGCTGCTTTTATCTATCAACTGGAACGAGCCGTGGAGATGGGTAAGCCCGTAGTCTTGCATACAAAAGGTGCTGAATCTGAAATCCTGCAGGAGTTGAGGCGTCTACGCCCCAGTAAGGTGATTGTCCATTGGTACTCGGGAGATGCCCAGCTCTTGCCAGCCTATAGCCAGCTTGGTTGCTATTTTACTCTTGGTCCCGATGTTCATGCCAATCCGGCAGTACAGGCTGTCTGCCGCCAAGTGCCGTTGGACAAGCTGCTTACTGAAACCGACGGCATTGAGGCGGTAGAGTGGGCTCGGGGCCAATCATGCACAATGGAGGATGTGCCTGCAGTTCTACTCAGGATAATTGCCACCGCCGCAGCCCTGCGTGGTCTTCCCCCAGCTCAGATGCAGGAGCAGATCCATGCCAACTTTCTAGCCTTTCTTGGCGTAGTATAAAACACGCCTGTCGCCTGACAGGCGTGTTTTATGTATTTTCTAAGTCGTGGGAGCGGGATACAAGGGCTCTTGGCCCTGCAAAACTCGCCAAACATCCTCTACTACGGCTTGGCAGGTGCTGCGCTGGGCTTCAATGGTCCAGCCAGCCAAATGTGGGGTCAAAATGACATTATCTAACAGGTTAAAACGATCATCGGCGGCTGGTGGCTCCTGCCTTCGTACGTCGAGGGCAGCGCCGGCGATACGCCTACTTTGTAAAGCGGCATAAAGGGCGTCTTCGTCGACCACTTCACCCCGGGAAGTGTTGATGAGCAAAGCTGAGTATTTCATGAGGGACAGTTCACGCTCGCCTATCAGGTGACGTGTGTTGGTAGTAAGCGGAACATGAATGGAAACAAAATCGGCCTGAGCCAACAGCTCATCCAGGGGGACCTGGGCTATTCCTCGATAGGGACCTCGGTTAGTTGTGATTACTCGACAGCCGAGGCTGCTGCAAAGGGCAGCCAGGCGACTGCCAATCCTTCCCAAGCCAATGATCCCTACAACTCGTCCGCGCAGTTCCTGACCTACGAAAGCGGTGCGTTGCCATTGGCCAGATCGGGTTGCCCTATCGGCCTGCAGTAGCCTGCGGCTGTGGGCTAGCATATACAGAAGACAGAGCTCGGCCACGGCGTTGGCATTTAGCCCAGGCGCATATACGACCGGTATACCCCTTTTTGCTAGTTCCTGACGATCAAGATTATCGAGGCCCGCTCCTAGGCGGCCAACCACTCGTAGCTGGGGCATTTTATCTAAGAGTTCTCCATTGACTTGCGTTTGGTTACGCACGATGATACCTTTGGCCAGTTGCAACTCATTGCCGATTGTGGCCAAGCGGGTGTGCAGATTGGGGCTATAAAAGCATTCCACTCTGCGCCGCAACCAAGCTAGGGCACCCGGTTCTATGTGTTCGGTTAGCAAAACCATCTTGCCTGCCACCTCCCTTACGTACCAAGGTATGTTTTGGTGGCGGGAACGGTGTGGAGTGGCAGGCTATCAGGATAGCAGGAAGAAATGTTCAACCCGAAAGCGAGCTTGCCTAGCCCAGGGGCAGCAATGGAGGAGGTAGAGTGTTTGCCCCGTCGAGCCCTGGGCCGGCTCACCCTTGTAGCTGGGTCCCAATTACAGTGTGGGGTGTAATAGGGACCTAATCATTGGCACCACTGAGAGCGGCTTGGGCCTGCATAGCCGACTCGTCCTGGCTGGCTAGATAGGAGCGCAGGTTAGGAATAAGACTGAAACGAATGCCGCAGAGGGCTTCCAAGGAGTTGGCAACTATATAGATGACGGGAATGCTAAAGAGGTCACCCAGATAGCCAGTTAATCCTTGTGATAGGGGCTGCAAAGCACCCGTCATGGTGTTTATTAGGCCAGCAACTCGCCCCAGCTGTTCGGGAGCAGTGGTACGCTGCACTACCACCCCGAAGTAAATGTTTGCGACCCCATTGAGAAAACCCATGAACAGAAACAGTGGGATGCGGGCAGCGTGCCAGCTGGTAGGCAACAGAGTGGCAATTATGAAGGCCAGGGCTTGAGGTGTAATGGAGTGAATGATCAGCCACAGGTTCCGCTCAACCACTTTGGTAAAAGCTATCAGCAAGCTGGCGCAGAGGGTACCCACGGTGAAAGCTGCCAATAGGTAACCGTAGAGTTCCGAGGAAGCACCCAAATACTCTTGTACAAACTTAGGCAGTAAGATAAAACTAGGGGCCCACACGAAGTTGAGTACGGCAGCTACTTTCATAATCTCAATCAGTACCCGGTTCTGGCGGGCGTAATAGAAACCTTCCTTCAAATCCTGCCAGAAATGGCTTGTCTTGGCACCCACTCGCGCGGCGGTCTGGGGAACACTGATAAACATCTCTGAGAGAGCCGATAGGAGAAAGGCGGCCGCATTGATAGCTAAGAGCATGGGGACCCCGAGAAGGGCTACTAAAACGCCTCCCGATGCGTAACCCACGATGGTGACTAGATTGGAGGTTATCTGTTGTAAAGAGTTGGCTCTGGGTAAGTCGGCTTTAGTCACCAACAGGGGTACTGTGGCAGTAACGGCTGGGTTGAAAAACGTTGTACAGATAGCATTGCAACCTACTACAGTCAAGAGAATCGCAGGGGTCAATTGATTAGTATACACTAACCAGCCCAGGGTGCCGTAAAACAGTCCACGAAAAACATCGCCCAATACGATGATGGCCTTTTTGCTAAATCGGTCAGCTACTACCCCGCTAAAGGGGCTTAGGACCACACTAACGATGGTACGTACCATTGCCATCGACCCTAGCAACAGGGCAGATCCGGTGGAGGACTGGATCCACCACATTAAGCCGATATTGCCGGCGCCCACGCCAAGCTGGGAAACAGCCATACCCAACCAGAGCAAGACGAAATCTTTGTTAAATAGTTTTTTCATTGGGCTCACCTCAAGGTTTTTGATGAGTAGCCTTAATAGATTAAAGCCGTCACTAAGAAACTAACAGCTGGGGTTGGCAAAGTCAATAGGCGGCCTTATAAAAATTAATTTCAGACTAAATGAAGCTGAGGGGCAGGAAGTGGCGCTGGGGTGGCGAATTGAACTGTAAACTGCGGTATAAGGGGAAGGAGGGTGACGCTTGTGCAACGACAGTTCTACATTGTGGACGTGTTTGCAGAGAAGAAATATGCGGGCAATCAACTGGCGGTGATTCGCGATGGGGCAGGCTTGAGCGGTGAGGAAATGTTGGCTATTACAAGGGAGATGAATTACTCGGAAACCACCTTCTTGTTGGCGGAGGAGAGACGAAACGGTGGTTACGATGTACGCATTTTTACACCGGGGGAAGAGATTCCCTTTGCCGGGCATCCGACCTTGGGTACGGCTTGGGTGATACAGCAGGAAATTATCCAGCAACCAGTACCGCGGGTAGTGCTCAATTATCAGGTTGGACAGATTCCCGTTGACTTTATCTATAAGAACGGACAGCCAGAAGAGCTTTGGATGCAACAACTGGAGCCGCAGTTTGGCTCCAGTTTCCCAGCGGAAGAAGTGGCCAGGGTCTTGGGCATATCTGTAGACCAAGTTGATGAGCGTTTCCCTTGCCAGGAGGTCTCCACCGGACTGCCATTTGTCATCGTGCCGCTAAAGAGCTTGGCTGCAGTAAGAGCCAGCCGTCCCCAAACGGCTGCGCTTCTAGAGCTGCTGGCAGACAGTAATGCCAAGAACATGTTGGTTTTTGCGGCAGAGACCTATCGGCCAGAAAACCACCTTAATGTGCGGGTCTTCACCGACTACTTAGGTATCCCCGAAGACCCGGCCACCGGTAGCGCCAACGGCTGTCTGGCTGGCTATCTGGCTAAGCACCGCTATTTCGGTTTGCCCCGAGTGAACGTGCGAGTGGAACAAGGGTATGAAATTAACCGCCCATCCCTATTGCTGCTGAAGGCGGAGGATACAGGCGAGAAAATAAGTATTCAAGTCGGGGGGCGGGTTGTTCTGGTAGCTAAAGGTGAGCTATTATAGGTTGGCAAAGAAAGAGGGGGCTGTCGGAAAACAACCCCCTCTTTTTTTATGGTACCAACAGGCCGTGGTCATACTGGAGACCCATTTGTTAGTCGAGATCAGCTGAGTTCGTCAAGGGGAGCCAGGTCCCTGGTCTGTGGCAGCTACCTTGATTGCTGGCCGAATGCGTTATGCCTGTGGCCAGGCCTTATAGCTATCTTAGATCCCACTGCTGCCACCTATTTCTTTCGTGCAATGTATAAACCAAAGATAATGAGCCCAGCACCGCCCAGCTGCGGTGGTGTTATCTGCTCGTCCAACAAGAGCCAACCGCTGAGCATGGCCATCAAAGGGGAGAGATTGTTATAAAGAGCGGTCTTCGCTGCGCCTAGTTTCTGCACACCCGTATTCCAGATAACATAACCCACCACTATGGCCAGAATACCCGAGTACACGAGCCTACCCCAAGCTTGAAGACTTACCGAGCTAAGATCTTGTTGCCGTAGGGCGGGGAAAGCTAGGATAAAAAGGCCTAGGGTTCCGGGCACGATGGTGTAGGCCAAAAGTTGGAGAGGCGAATAGCGTTTTAAGACAGGTTTACTCATAATGGTATATACGGCCCAAACTAGAGTACCCGCTACTATGAGCAAATCACCTCTGCTGGTATTAGCAGCGAAACCGATTTCCTTGCCACTGCCGACAGTTACCAACAGTATGCCAAAGAACGAAAGAAGTAGGCCCAACCAGTTGCGAGGACGCAAGTGGTCGGAGCCCACCAGAGCCGAGAGCAGGCTCACCCACATAGGCGAAGTGGCCATCAAGAGTGAGGCGTTGCCAGCGCTGGTCAGACTGATGCCTTGGATGAAGAAGAACTGGTAAAGGGTGTGGGATAACAGACCCAGTCCGATGAAGATGGGTATATCCCTACGCTGCAAACGGCTGCCGGGTTCCAGAATTCTCAGCAGGAGGTAGGCTAAGGATGCGGCCAATATAAAACGCAAGGCATTGTAAGGTAAGGGGGCCAGCTCCGCCAGAGAGGCTTTGACCAGGGCCGCATTCAGCCCCCATACTAGAGCCACTGTGATTAACAAGATATCTGTAAGTCCAAACTTGCTGGGTGTCACGGCGGATTCTGCTTTAACTATCTCTTTTGCATTCATGTTGTCCTTCCTCTCTATAGCTACCAATAGCATTCTAACATAGAAAAAGGGAAAGGTATTTGGTCCTAGGCAGCGAATGAGAGATTAAACTAAACACTGAAAGAGAAGGTGAAGAAATGCCAAGTCGACCACAGGACACTAATAAAGCGTGTAAAGCGTGGCCAGGACTAATTCACCGCTACGCCGATCATCTACCGGTGAGCGTGACAACGCCGGTAGTATCATTGCTTGAAGGTAATACCCCTCTGCTGCCCTTACCCTGGTTTGAGCGGCAGCTGCCGGGTTTAAGACTCTACGCCAAATATGAAGGCGCCAACCCCACTGGTTCCTTCAAAGATAGAGGCATGACCTTGGCAGTGAGTAAGGCGAAAGAAGCGGGGGCGAAGGCGGTCATCTGTGCTTCTACGGGCAATACGTCGGCTTCCGCGGCTGCCTATGCTGCCCGAGCAGGCCTAGATTGCGTTGTACTCATACCTGAAGGGAAAATAGCCCTAGGTAAGCTGTCGCAAGCCATTCATTACGGGGCCAAGGTAATCTCAATTCCAGGAAACTTCGATGAGGCGTTGGCTATTGCCCGTGAAATAGTGGAGGAACATCCGCTGGCGTTGGTCAACTCCATTAATCCCTACCGACTCCAGGGTCAGCAGACGGCTGCTTGGGAGATAATTGAGCAATTGGGGCAAGTGCCTGATTGTGTAGCTTTGCCCGTGGGAAACGCTGGTAATATAACGGCCTATTGGATGGGCTTCACATCGGCAGCGAGCCGTGACCCTGATCTCAGTAAGCCTCGTATGCTAGGTTTTGAGGCCTGGGGTGCTGCCGCTATTGTCCGAGGTGAACCCATAAAGGAACCAGAGACTATTGCCACAGCCATTCGCATAGGCAATCCTGCCAGCTGGCAGTCGGCAGTTAGGGCAGCCCAAGAGTCGGGTGGTCTCATAGATGCTGTCACTGATGAGGAGATTCTGGAGGCCTATCGGCAATTGGGCCGCCATGAGGGCATTTTCTGTGAGCCTGCGTCAGCCGCATCTCTAGCAGGAGTCCGGAAGTTGTATCACCAAGGATACTTTGAGCAACCAACCACCGTTGTCTGTGTTCTGACAGGCAACGGCTTAAAAGACCCGGATAACGCCCTGACTGGTGCCGCTGCACCAGTGCATACGGCCGCCAAGAAAGAGGCGATTCTGCAAGCAATTTGGGGGTGAAATAAGACATGTCCGCATTCCAGGTAAGGGTGCCAGCCACGACGGCCAATCTGGGGCCTGGCTTTGATTGTCTGGGTCTGGCGCTAGCCCTCTATAACACTGTAGTTGTAAGGCCAGCCACCCGGTGTCACGTGGAGATAAGGGGGGAGGGGGAAGGGATGCTGGCCACGGATGAGACCAATCTAGTATGGCGGGCGGCCTCCCATTTGTGGCGACAGGTAGGGCACCCGGAGCCCAAGCTCTCACTGACAATGCACAATGCTATTCCCCTCAGTCGAGGTTTGGGCAGCAGCTCGGCGGCGATTGTGGCCGGTCTGCTGCTGGCCAACCGCGTTGCCGGAGAACCTTGCCGGCTGTCAGATCTGGTGGCAATGGCGACGGATATAGAAGGTCATCCCGACAATGTGGCCCCAGCCCTTTTAGGTGGTCTGGTAGTAGCTGGGATCGCCGACCAGCGGGTGTTAACCGCTGGTTTCCCCTGGCCCGCCGAACTGCAAGTGGTAGTTGCGGTGCCAGATTTTGAATTGGCAACCCAGCTGGCCCGCCAAGCATTGCCGTCTCAGGTTCCTCATGTGGATGCGGTATTCAACACTTCACGTGTGGCGCTTCTCTTGGCTGCGTTAAGGGCACAAGATTATGATCTGCTACGCCATGTGGTGGACGATCGTTTGCATCAACCCTACCGAATACCGCTCATCCCGGGAGCGGCTGAGGCCAGAGAAGGAGCAGTAGAGGCGGGGGCACTAGCCACTGCCATTTCCGGGGCTGGACCCACTTTACTTGCTTTGGTTGGGCCTCAACAAGACCCCGAGGCAGTGGGTGAGGCTATGCAAACTGGTTTTGCTAAAGCTGGCGTAGGTTCCCGTTATTTGATGCTGAGACCGGATCTGCAGGGGGCTTGCGTGCAAAGCTGTTAGGACTAACTAGTTTTCGGCTGTCCCCACCAGAATGCGGGCATCAACAGTTATCTGCGGTAGGCCTCTTTGCCGCACGGCCTCAAGAGCTGCCTCGCCAGCGCTCCAAGCCAAGGGAGTCATTTGTAGAAGCAGCTCTAGGGAGGAAGGTAGCATTTCCCACTGATAGTTAACCCGCTCTTCGCCTAACAGCGTAAACTGCTGGGCAAACTGTTGGCGACTACCATCATTCTTGTAGGTTGCTTTCGCGGTATCGCCAAAGAGGGCGCTGCGCAGTTCCTGCAAATAGTGGGGGCCGGGGATGACTTTAACCACTATCCCGTGGGGTTTTAGTAAACGGCGGAACTCAGCATAGTTGGCGGGGGAGAAAATGTTGAGAATTACATCCCATTGATTCGCCCGCAAAGGGCAACGGGCCAGATCGGCCACGCACCAAAGTACTCCTGGATAGGAGGCAGCCGCCAGACGTATGCCGTCTTTTGCCAGATCTAATCCTACCGCAACCACTTCTAGCGAGTTGGAGTCAAGGGCTGCCGCCAAATGGGCCAGATGGGAGCCTTCGCCGCAACCTGCATCCAGAAGCCGGAGAGGGTGGGCGCCCTGCTGGGAGCTATGTGCAACTACGCTGGCATACAGTGCCGCCAACAAGGGAGAGAAGAACCCGCTTTGGTTTAGGGCAAGGCGTGCTGCAAATAGCTGACGATCATACTTACCGGCTTTGACTCGTCCAGTTAACAAGTTGACATACCCTTGGCGGGCCAGATCGAAGTTGTGGCGGTTGTAGCACTGAAAGATGGCTGGTTCCGTCATGTACATATTGGCGTTGCAGATGGGGCAAGCAAATAGGTGACTATGCTTAGCGAACAGGTCCTTGACCACATCGATTTTCTTCCGACTCTTGTCCATACTCTCACGTTCCTCTGTAGGAGTTTCGCTTGCTAGGCAGGAATGACTACTATTAACAAAGAAGTATCTGGATAGGGGCTGATTCCAGCCATCTCCAGCTTAACACAAGGAGGGGTATTTTTTGAACGTACGCCAAATCGCGCCCAACATCTATTGGGTTGGAGTCATCGATTGGGACACCCGCTACTTCCATGGCCACTCACTTAGTACCCATCGCGGAACCACTTACAACGCCTATCTCATCTTAGATGAGAAGGTTGCCCTGGTTGATACGGTTTATACTCCGGTGGCTGACAAGCTGTTAGAGAACATCCGACAAATAGTGGATCCAGCTCAGATTGATTATATTATCTGCAATCACAGTGAGGTCGACCACTCTGGTGCCATCCCCCATGTCTTAGCTGCAGCGCCCAAAGCACAGATCTACTGCACTCAGAAGGGGGCCGAATTCTTGGAGGCCCAGTTCCACGGCGGCTGGGACTATCATGTGGTTAAGACTTTCGATGAACTAAGCTTGGGCAAACGTACTCTAACCTTCTTGGAAGCACCTATGCTGCACTGGCCCGACAGCATGTTCACTTACATCAAAGAAGACGCGATCCTCATGCCCAACGATGCTTTTGGCCAGCACTATGCCAGCTCTGGTCGTTTCGACGACGAAGTAGATGTAGATGAGATGATGGAAGAGGCCAGCAAATACTATGCCAATATCCTTACCCCCTTCTCATCTCTAGTGGCTAAGAAGCTAAAGGAAGTGGCTGATCTAGGCTTACCAATCAAGATGATTTGTCCCAGTCACGGAGTCATGTTCCGGCAGAATCCGGGACTCATTCTAGAAGCCTATCAGCGTTGGTCTACTGCTCCGGCAGAAGGCGGTGTGGTCATTGTCTACGATACCATGTGGGGCAGTACTAAGATGATGGCTGAGGCTATCGCCAGCGGAGTGGATGCAGCTGGCGTCCCCTACAAGATTTTCCATCTACCGGTGAGCGATCGCAATGATGTGATTGAGGAGATCATGCGTGCAGGGGCCGTAGCCATCGGCTCAGCCACAATCAACCGCGGTGTTTTGCCTGCCATTGCTCCTTTGTTGGATGAGCTAGTAGGTTTGCGCGTGGCTGGCAAGAAGGCCCTCGCCTTTGGTTCCGACGGTTGGGGTGGGGGGGCTGTTAAGGTCATCAATGAATACCTGGACAAAGCGGGTATGCAGCGCATTTCCGAAGGCGTGGCCATGCGCTGGCGCCCGGATGAGGCGGCTCGCAAAGCTCTGCAGGAGATTGGTCGTCAGCTGGCGGAGAGTATTGAATAGGGTAGAAGAAAGGGGCTGTCTAGGAACAGCCCCTTCATCTTCATGCTACAGAGGTTTGTGGCCCTACTAGATTGCCAGTGCCCGACCTCTACGCCCTAAGTCCTATCAAGCCACACATTTTCCAGTCGGATTATCCCTAGTGGGTGGAGCGCGAAGCCCTTCACGTGGGGTTGAGTGATTATCAACTGGTCGTCATGGCAAAGGAAGACCCACGGTGCCAGTTCGGCGATCAAGCGGTTAAGTTTGGCATAGTGTCTTCTACGCTGCTCTGGGTCACGAATGGCTTGCCCCTGTTCCAGGAGACGATCCACTTCAGGATGACTAAAGAAGGTGCGATTACCCATGTCGCCGTGATTACTGCTATTGAATAATGGCTGGAGGAAGTTGTCCGGGTCCCCTGTGTCTCCAATCCAAGTCAACATGTGCATGTCACAACGGCGCATGGCATCAGTAGTAACCATTTCGGCCCAAGGTAACTCTCTTACTTCCAAGCGAATCCCAATTTCTCCTAGCCACTGTTTGAACATATTGGCCTGTCGCTGCTGGGCCTGATTGCCTTGCCGGATATGCAAGACCAGTGGGTCGGGTAGTCCATTGGGATAGCCGGCTTCTCGCAGTTTGGCCGCAGCAGCCCTTAGGTCAAAGGGGTAAGGTGCCTGACTTTCATCATAGCCTAGGCAGCCAGGAGGCAAAGGTCCAGCAGCGATACGGGCGTTGCCATTGTAGATTTCGTCCACGATCATCTGCTTGTTGATTGCCAAGTTGATGGCCTGACGCACTAGGGGATTGCTTAGCGGCCCACCTTTGCCGCAATTAAGACCGATATGGGCTGTTCGCAACACGCTGCCCCTCTGTATGCGTTTGCTGTATTCTGGATGGTTTTGGATTGCGGTAATGTTGCGAGCTGACAACTGCAGTAGGTCGATGGTTTGGTTATCCAACGCCTCCACGTCAGTCATGTTATCGGGGAGTTGCATTAAGACCTGGATTTCATCGATGAAGGGGCGACCACCGTAGAAGTCGGTAAAGGCTTTGAGGACAGCCTTCTCGCCCGGCTCATAGGAAGCAAAGGTAAAGGGTCCGGCTCCGATGGGGCTAGTCAAATGTCTGCCACTTTCCACAACTTCTTGCGGCATTATGCTAGTACCCGTATAAGCCAAGTTGGCCAAGAAAGGATGGTAGGGCTTTTCTAATGTTATTTGTACAGTATAGTCTCCTTTAATAACGATACCCTTTAGGTCACGGGTCCGTCCGGCCATCACATCTTTGGCTCCTTCAATCATCTCCACCAGCCAAGTGTTGGGAGAGCCAGTCTCGGGCCACAAAATGCGTTCCAGACTGTATTTTACGTCACGCGCCTTTACTTCTCGCCCGTGATGGAATTTAGCACCCCGCCGTAACTGAAAGGTCCAAGTGCGACCATCGGCGGATAGATCCCAGGCCTGAGCCAGTCCGGGCACCACGCCTGTATCGGGACCAAAACGGGTTAGGCCCACAAAGACTTCGCTGAGCAAATAGGTGGTGGACATATCATTGCTCAGCTGGGGATCGAGCGTGATGGGGTCGCTACCAACACACCAGCAGAAACGTTGTGGCGGTCGAGAGGACTCTTTTGGTCGCGGTAAACTAGCACAAATGGCCCCTAGTTGTTCCGTAAGCATAGCCAGTTGAGTGAGAGCGGCCTGCTGCTGGGTGGCATCCATGATGGCTTTATCAATGGAATAACTCACCCGTGCGCTTAGGTCAGCCAGAGAGTTGGAAACCAATACAATCTGTTGGCTGCCTTGCGCCTGCTCTCCGGCCGCATCCGATATTTGTGCCACCATTTCACTAACTTGCCCAGCAGCTTCTACGATTTCTTTTAATGCTTGTCCAGCCTGTTCTACCACGGCGTTGCCAGCGGCAACGGCCTGAAGGCTCTCCTCCATGTGAGCAGTCACTTGGTCAATCTCCCGAGTTATCTCGTCAACTACGGCCGCTATTTGTCGCGCTTGGGCTGCCGATTGCTCCGAAAGCTTGCGCACTTCATCGGCCACCACCGCGAATCCGCGGCCTGCTTCGCCGGCTCTGGCTGCCTCAATGGCAGCGTTCAAAGATAGTAAATTGGTCTGACTGGCGATTTCTTGAATGATGTCTACGATGCGGTTAATGGCCGATGCTCGTTGCCCCAGCTTTACAACTGTGTCACCAGTCTTTTGTACAGTGACGGCGATGCGCGCCATTTGATTATGGGCTTCTTCCACTGCATGGCGACCTTGTTCCGCCAAGGCATCGGCCTGTTGCGCTGCACTGGCCGATTCTTCTGCTGATGCTGCCACTTCCTGGGTGGTGGCTGACAGCATTTCCACAGTTGCTAGGGTCTGATCCAGTCCGGCCAGGTGCTGCATTTGCCCCTCCTGGATTTCTCTTAAGCCCGTCTCAAGTTGCCTGATGGCGCCCTGTAATTCCTGAACCGCATGCTTGAGCCGATTGAAAGCCACGTCATGCTGGAAAATGACAACGGCTTGAGTGATCTCCTCTTGCGATATCGGCTTTTCCCCGGGGGTAGTAACAGTAACTGTAGACTGCGTGTCCGATTCCTCTTGATTGCTGCGCAGACGATTCCAGATACTTCTCATTACTTCACCCTCTGTTCTCTTAATTTTGCCGTAAACAGCCAGTCGCGGCTGTCTTCCTGTCTTGTCTTACCAAAATTCGACGATAAGAGATGACAATCCTGCTTTATTTTTCACAAATTAGCGGTTACGCTTATGATTCCGACGTTTTTCTCTGACGCAACTACATTCCAGCCGTTGGCAGCCCTTTAGTTGGTGCTGCAAGATGATGGTTCCTTTAGCACCAGTTACTGAGTTGCTAGGAAGAATACGCACATGGTCATCAGGGGAGAGCGAGACAACAGTGGGCAGAAAAATGGTGGCAAACCAGGTGAGCTCGTGGGAAGCTGGCTGAAACAGAGGGCGGGAAAAGGTACCCCCGGTAGGACCGATTTCTACCAGGGCCAAATACCGATTGGCCGCGCCTGCGTCTAACACCCTCTGCTAATATCTTGACAGGGACAACTATAGCAGGTTAGAATCAATGTGTATTAATGAATTAGTACACTAGGACTTTGGTACACCGCAGCTTTAGAGACGGGGTGATAAAACTGTTCTATTTGGACCACCGCAGTCCTATTCCCATATACGTCCAGCTACAAAACCAGGTCAAACAGGCGATAGCAGGCGGAGTCTTAGCGCCAGGGGAGCAACTACCTTCGGTCAGGGAGCTGGCAGGGCGGTTGGCTGTTAATCCGAACACTATTGCTAGGGCCTACCAGGAGTTGGAGCGTGAGGGCCTAATTGCAACCTTGCGCGGCCGCGGCACCTTTGTGACGGAGGTTAAAGCCCTTACCCCACTGGCTCGTCGTCTCAGAGTTAGTGAGGGGCTGGATAATGTACTGCGGGAGGCCCGGCGTCTAGGCATGGGGCAGCAGGAGCTAACGGACGTATTTGTGGAGAGGCTGTCGCTAGTTTTCGACAATGGGGAAGGAAGGAGTGGGGAAGATGGGCGTGATCATAACTAAAGGCTTGAGTAAAGTCTACGGTACAAAGGAAGCTGTCGCGGATCTTAGTTTGCATGTTCAGCAGGGCAGCGTTTTCGGATTCTTGGGCCCCAACGGCTCGGGCAAGAGCACGACGGTAAAAATGCTCCTAGGGTTACGAGCACCTTCCCGGGGCACTGCCCAAGTGTTAGGCTTCGATAGCAGCAGAGAAGGTCACTTGATCGGGCAGCGGGTGGGGTACGTGCCAGAACTAGGCAATCTTTACCCCCAGCTAACAGTACAGGCCTGTATTGACTTGGTTAGGGGCTTACGGCCCACGTGGGACGAGGCTTATGCCCGGCATTTGCTCAACATGTTTGAGTTACCGCTTAAGCAACGAGTTGGCAGACTGTCTAAAGGCATGCAACGTCAACTGGCTCTGCTTCTGGCTATGGCTCCGAGGCCCGAGTTGCTTATTCTAGACGAACCGACTTCAGGGCTTGACCCGATTAAGAGGCAAGAGTTTCTGCAAGTCTTAATGGACGGGGTCGCTGATACAGGGCAAACCGTCTTCTTTTCCTCCCATAATATGACCGAAGTAGAACGGGTAGCCGATACAGTTGGCATTTTGTACAACGGTCGCCTCGCTGTAGCTGGAGCCCTGGATGACCTTAAACGTAATGTAAAGCGGATTCGGGTGGTCCTACCTAACAAAGAGTCGCTCCAGTTAAAGCAACCACTGCGCAGCATTGAGGGAAGTAACGGCCAGTGGATAGTGACAGTAGAACAGGGAGTTGACATGGTATTGGCTGAGCTCCGGGCTATGCAACCGGTAGCACTCGAAGTATATGACTTGTCATTGGAAGATATCTTCATGATCTATGCGGGAGGTGAGGGGTGTGAACCGGGCGCTAATCAGTAAAGAGGTAAGGGATCTGAGGTGGAAATTGCTGGTTGGATTTTTGGTGCTACTGGGTGCAGTCTTATTAATGATTGTGTTGTACGAAAAGCTACTAGAAGTTATCCCGCAGGATACTAGCCAACTACCACCCTTCATAACCGCCGAAATGCTTCAAGGTTTTAGTGATTACACTACTGCCATGTGGTCCAATTTCAATGACAAAAACCTACCGCAAATTGGAACCTTACTGGCTATAGTGTTAGGCATTGGCCTGCTGGCACCAGAAATTGAAAGCGGGACCATTACCCTGTTGTTGACCAACGGAGCTTGTCGTAGGCGGGTGTTTTGGATAAAAGCTTCTCTAGCTATAGTTGCCTTGATCCTATTACCCATGGTTATTAGCCTACTAATACCGCCCTTTAGCCGGGTATTCGGCTATTCCTTAGGCCATCTACGGCTGGTGCCTGCTACCCTAGTGGGTTGTCTGGGCCTGTCTTTTGTCTTGGCGGTAAGCCTCTTTATCTCCTTGTTGGTAAAAGATCGGATCTGGAGCGGAATTACCAGTGCTACTCTCTTTGGATTATGGTCGGTATTAGGATTGTGGAAATCTACCCGTGTCTTCAGCCCCTTTTATCACATGCGGGCCGCCGACTATTTCTTCGGAGAATCCGGCTTCCCCTGGATGACGGCTCTTAGCTATCTGCTAGCCACTGTAGCGGTACTGCTGTTAGCCGAGCGTCGTTTTGTAAACGAAGAATTATAGAAGGAAGTGGCACCACTGAGAAAGCGGTTGTGCGGGCTTTCTGTTTAAATTGGCGTAGCCCTAGTGTTGACAGGCTGCTCTATAGGTGTTTGGCTGGGCAGGTTCGGCGGAGATAGCATTGCTTCCATGCGGGCGTGCTATAGCCTTTGGATATGACCGATGACATTAATGTTTCTCTGCTGTGCATCGGAACCAGGCATAAGGCAGGCTGGGCTGTCAATGAATTAGCAGTCGGCATAGCTTATGGCCGTTTTCAAACGGTTGTTCAGTGAGTAATGGAGACCATCAATATTATGGATTCCAATGAGAAGAAAACAGTGATAGAGCAGAAGCTGAAGGAGGCGGGTCTTGCTTATCCCCAGATTCAGTACGACTGCAACTATTACATGGGCAACCACTAGAGCAAGTATGACGTTCGCAATACTTCGTCAGAGACGTCATGCAGGGATAGTGGCTGAGTTGGCGTATAAGTGTGTAAAAGGGAGTTCTTTGCCCAAGGAAAGGTGGTGATCATGTATGCTGCAGATAGTAACTGATAGCTCTTGTGACCTGCCAGAGGAGCTGGTGAAGCAACATAACATCCGCGTAATACCCCTTACTATTAGAGTTGGTGGACGTGACTATTTGGAAAGGGTGGATATTACTCCCGAAGCCTTTTACGCACGCATGGCCGAAAGTAGTGAACTGCCGAAGACATCGCAGCCACCACCGGCGGCCTTTGCCGACGCTTTCCGACAGCTGTCCGATTATGGTCCGGTAATTTGCCTAACCATTTCCTCCGGTCTAAGCGGAACCTATGAATCGGCCTGCTTAGGGCGGGACTTGTCAGGTGTGGATGCGACCGTCTTTGACACCAAGGCCGGTTCTTTAGGCCACGGTTTACAAGTACTGCGAGCCTGCAAAATGGCGGCTGCTGGGTGCAGCATCAGTGATGTGGTTGCAGAGCTGACCGCGTATCGCCAGCGGATGAAAATCTTGATATTACTACATACCTTAGAGAACATAGTCAAAGGTGGGCGTTTGAGCAAGTTTAAAGGGGCGTTAGCCAACATCCTGAATATCAAAGTGCTCTTACATAATGTGGATGGAAAAGTAGAGTTATTAGAAAAGGTGCGGGGAAGCAAGAAGTTCTACCGCAGGGCACTGGAACTGATGCAAGAATTCTGCCCTGACATGAGTGGGCGCGACGTAGGTATAACCCATTTCTTGAATCCCGAGGGCCTGGAGACTATCAAGCAGGCCATGGCTGAACAGTTTTCGCCGCGCAGTGTTATTAGCAATTACATGGGCGCTACTATGGCCACTTACGCTGGCAAAGGTGGCATGATCATATCGTTCTAGCGAGAAAACTACCGCGTCCGGTCTACCGGACGCGTGTATTTTCTATCTTTCCAATCTATCCATGGCTGTTGTTATGAAGTGCTGGAGTTTGGCCTGCATCCTTCCCTGGGTAGTTTTCTCCACCCCCCAGTCTTTCATCTTAGGCGCAACCCGTAGGGCGGTCAGCAAATCGTAGTAGGGCAGATCAGCGGTGTTCACTGGGTTTGCTTGGCAATAGAGGGTGGTGAACTGCTCCATTGCCTCGGCGTGTAAACTCCAGAGCAGTTCTAGGCGAGCGGAGGCCAGATCAGCCAAAGGGTCTCCCAAAGCCGCGTCCTCCCAATCAATGACCCCCACCAGTCGCTCATCTTGCCAGAGTAAGTGACTAGGCCAGTAATCGCCATGGAGCAAGGCGGTTTTGTTCCTTTGTCTCCAAGGCCAGGCCTTCTGTAAAAGGGTTAGGGTTTTATCTTCTGTCCCAGCCTGACTTAGCCAGTAGGCTATTTCTTCTGCTCTCCTAGGCAAGAAGGAGAGCTCGGATATAGAAACCCGGTGAATGAGGGCAAGTGTTTCCGCCATTTGCTTGAGATAGAGGGATAAATCAGCAGGAGTGGACAAGGTGTGGCCAGGTATATAGGAATATACTAGACAAGGGCGCGCGAGAAAGACCCCGTCTTGATCTACCAACTGTGGCCTAGGTACAGGCAGACCGGCATCATAGAGATGGCTAAGTAGTCGAAACTCGTGGCTGGCGATATAGGGGTTGAGCTCCAGATCCTTCTGGCCATGGCAGCGAACCACCAGTTTTCTGGTATTGCCCTGGTCATCTTGGATGGTGACGAGGCTTGTTTGGGCCGAGACTCCGCCAGCAAGGGCTCGCACTTGCAGCATCTTGCTGTCAGGGGCTATGGCTGTCACCAAACTGGCAAATCTATCCTGCAAAATGATCACCTCGAAGAAAAGGCGGGGGAGGTGGTCTTGGCTCTTGCCCTCTTGCCACCTGATCCCCCACACTTGTGTCTACTTACGATATTCCTCCGGTACCTGATTGCGATGGTATTCCTTGATCTTCTCTTGCAACTCAGTGCTGGAGAAGATATCGATGGCGGTCATTGCCAATCCTTTGGCACCTTTAATACAGATCTCATCGGCTCTCTGCGAAATGGACTCGACTGTGAACTCGGCGTTGTGGGAGGCCACGCCAGCCGGAGCAATCCAGAGGTATTCGTGGATAGCAGGAATCTTGATGGAAACATTACCTATATCGGATGAGCCGTACAAGCCGGTTGGGTTAGCATACTCCATTTCTTCACCCAGCTGAGCCATATTAGCCTTAAAGGCTTCACCCATGGGTAGGTTGGGATAGCGTTCCGCGTACATAGGATGAACCTTGATTTCTACTTGTGCACCTGTCAGTTGGGCTGCTGTATTGGCTGCCAGCTTTACCTTCTCCGCCAACCTTTCCAGATCAATGAGAGTGCGGGCGCGAAGACTAAACTTGCAGGCTGCCTCACCGGGTATGATGTTCGCCGCCAGCCCACCATTGGTGATTATGCCGTTGACATTATCTTCCATTTCAAAGGTTGGACGCAACATATCGATATGTTGGAAGGTGGCGATTACGGCGCTGAGGGCATTGATTCCCCGACCTGGAGCTGACGAGTGGACTGCTTTGCCGATAAAGTTGATCTCGATACTGGTTGCTGCTCGTCCGCCCCGGTTAATCAAGGAGCGGCCGGAAGATGGATGGATCATGAGGGCGAAATCCACATCATCAAAGACTCCCGCATCTAGCAGAATGACTTTGCCCCCGCCTGCCTCTTCAGCGGGAGTGCCAATAATGGACACCCGTCCGGCGAAATTCTCCATAACCGCACTGGTGCCCAGAAAGGCTCCAACCGCGCAAGTGGCGATCACATTGTGACCACAGGCGTGGCCAACTCCTGGGAGAGCATCGTACTCTGCTAAAAAGGCCACATGGGGCCCCTCACCCTTGCCATCTTTACTGGCAATTAACGCCGTATCTAGACCAGCGATACCAACCTGCACCTCAAACCCTTGTTGGCGTAGGGTCTGGGCAATGAAGGCCACCGCTTTGTGTTCCTCAAAGGCCGTTTCCGGGTTGGCATGAATGTTGTGTGACAATGTCAGAAGCTCTGTTTGCAGTTTGTCAATGGCTTCCTGGGCTTGACGCTTGAGTTGATCCATATTATCAGTCCCCCCTAAGTGATTCACTCAATACAGGGTTCAACAGACAGTATCATATACCTGCAAGCAGAAGGCAGGTTAGTTCAGGGTGTGAGCAGTAGGTGCGTAATCCGCCAGCTTACCTTCATAGATTAGGGTAAGTCGTCCACTCTCAGCGAAGTCGGAGGGTTTGACCAGCCCTGGTGGCTTATCTACCAGCTCTATGCCAGCGCGAGCCAACACGGTGGCCACAAACTGGGAACAGAAGAAGGCATAACGTCGCTCTATAGGTTGGCCAGCTGCCAAGCCAGCAAAGCCCAGCAGGTTGAATCGATAGCTATCTTGCTCCTTCTTAAACTCGGCGATGATCTCACGAATGGCCAGATATTGGCTTTCAGTGACTTCCAACCGGTAGATGGCACAAATGGTTCTTCGGAAGAGGGCAAAGGTGCCCTCTTTTTGCATTTCCTGTACAAAGCCGCCGGGCAGTGCCCAATGGGGGTAGCGGCGTCCGAAACTGTACATTTCGAGGAGATGCTCGTCTAAGGCGAGAGAAACGTGGTTGTAACGAGCCCTTGTGTACAGGCCGATAGCCCGCGTAGTCCACGAGTAGGTATTTGATAGCATAATATAAATGTATTTAGGCTGCCCCATAATAACCCCCTGAGAAATGTATATACCACTAAGTATAATGGGTGCACCTGTTTCACTCAACACCAGGCTCTTCCATGTGTAGGCGGCTAGGAAAATGCTTAAGCTAAGTGAGGAGGTGTTCTGCATGCAGATAACGTACACCCTAAAACACAACAAGGAAGTGGAGCAGGGTGAATATGACCCTTCCACCAAAACCCTGACACTGGCGAGTGGCAGGGTGCTCAACTTGTCTGAGCCTGAAGATCTGAAGTTAGCCAAGAAACTCCTGTACTCCAAAGTTGTTGCTGCGCCGCAGATGGAGTTGATAACCCTTAATCAGTTGACTCAACTGCAGTAGTTATTCGAGGGGCTGTCGCAGGATAGCCCCTTGTTCTTTGCGCTCAGGATGGCGGCAGCTATACGGCGGTGGTTATGCCATAGAGCCCAACCAAGAAGCAGCCAGGCCGTTGTCGCTACTCTTCTTTGGTTCTTCGCATTGGGCGACGGTAGTTTGGGAGGGAGAAAGCCTTTGGTTTGCAGCTACTAGTGGCGGTGGAGTGAAGGCGAGGGCTATGCAACCGGGCTGTAGATGAACGCTGGGTTCGGAGCGATTCCTTCACCCCCTCAATGAAGCAGCTGCACAAAGAGGGAGGTAACCACGTAGAATATTACCAACGAAAGCAGCAGGCTTCCCAGGTTCACGTGCCTTTTAACCTCATTGTCTGGACAAATAAGAGCCTTGCCCAGAGCTTGCCTAGCGCAATAGAGCAGGATGGGAGAGGCCAAGGCGCCTAGGAAGCCGGCGTAAGAGTAGATGATGGCGACTGCACGAATGTTGCCATAGGCATAGCCTGATGTTGTCATGGTGACCACATAAATGCTGAGAAAGATGATGGTTGTGGAGAGGATGGAAACGACCCGAATGGTGCCGGGTATTTGGGGTAACTCCTGCCTACGTAGGGCTCTGACATACATTGCAGCCCCATATCTTGTTACTGGAACTACCAATATCAACAATGCCAGTAGATAAAACAGCAGCCGCGAGTTCAAGTCATCAAGCAAAGCTCCCCTCACCTCATCTGCTTGATTACTGGAGCAAGAGTTATGCGTGCTTACTTGTATTCTCTATGAGGCTTTGCTTTTCCTTGTAATTTGCCCTGATACTGAAGGGGCGCATCGCCCAGCGATGCGCCTCTGTGTGGTGACTAGCGCTAGAGCGCCAGCCACCTCCTGGTCCTAAACAAATAGACCACCCCCCTTTTTGGAGTGTTCGCTGGACAGGCGAACCTTTCCCAGCGTAGAGGCGACCCTTAACCGGTATCGGGCACCTCCCAACTCTACTATATAGCGAAAGGGGGCAATGAAATAGGGAACAGACTAGTCAACCTGTTCTTTACCAGGCTTACACATCTAGGCTATGATAGCGCTTTTCCGCGGCAGCCACCGTAAGATAGAAGACGATCAAGCCGGTGATCGAGAATAGTGCGAGGAAAGTCGTATAGATAAGATACACTGACCATTGGGCTGCAATTAACTTATAGGCTAGAAAGGCGGAGCCGCCTAGTACAGCCATTTCCAAGAACATGGGAATAACAGCGTTGAAATTGTTTTTCACTGCATGTTGGGGGTTAGTCCAGTGAAGACGGGGCCAGCGCATGTCGATATACAAGCCGACAGCCAAGCCCAGCAGACTGCCCGAGAGTCCAATCAGCACTGCCGCAACCACGTTTATTAGGCTGGGCTTAATGAAAAAGATATAGAAAGCGGTAATAGGTACCGCACTAATTATGGTTCCGACAAAGGCATGGGTCAGTTTGGCCCGGGCCTGGGTTTCTGCAGGCACAGGGATCATCTTTGAAATATAAAAGAGTTTACCCTCGCGAGAAATACTGGTGCTAGCAATCGTATTCATGGCACCTAGCAAGATTATTATGGCGGCTACGCCTAAGGTCAGAGCCGTAGAACCTGGTTCGGTATGCACCAGTACCATTAGTTCAGTGAGTTGACCGCCGCGGCCTTGTGCAAAAAAGGGCATGATTAAGGCAATAGGCATAACCAATGCCCCCAGGAAGCCATTGAGAGCAAAGATGGGGGTGCGGATAAACAGCTTCCATTCGCGCCAAAACAGGGCGGCAAATACACTTCCGGGGCTGGTTTGTGCTTCCCATTGGACCTGGGACAATTGCTTGCTCTTGCGGCTTACTTCGTCGCCACCAATTAGTCCGGCGTAGAACAGTTTCTCCGACAGGGCCATTAGTAGAAGCATGGCTACTGCGGTCATGGCTAAGAAGAGCCCCAAGTTGAGCCAGCCCTCCCCAGTACCGGCTAGGGCAATAGCTTTGGTTGCCCAAACCGAGCCCGGAAAGCGGCTACCGACAGTCTCGATGAGCCCAAAGCGACTGGCTAGTATTTCTTCTAGAGCGGCTGGGTTGTCTCCCACACTGGCTTGGATAAAGAAATTGAGGCCCAGCGACAATGAAACTATGATTAAGGAGCCAATCACCATCAAAGTGTCGCGATGGCGTCGGTTGATGACTTTCATTAGCCCCAAGGCCAATACGGAGGCTATGGCCAATGGCAACATGGGCACTAGAAGGAATACAATAAGCAAAGTAAGCCAGTAGACCAGATTGCCCCCGGCAAAGCGAGTGTAGGCAATCACCGTAGGTACAAAGAAGAAGGCGGCCGTTAGCAGCTCATTGATTAACACTGTAGCCAGCTTACTGGTAAAGATGTAGGAAGGTCTTAGCGGTAAGGGGACTAGTATAGAAAGGTCACTAGAAAAATAGAAGGTCGAGATAACTAAGAATAGCCCCATAATCAGTACCACCAGCTGTATAGCCACTATGGCAATGGTAAAGGCAATTTCCGGCTGTCCAAACTGCATGCCGGCCATAACCAGACCCGAAGCCAGTCGGGAAAACATGAAGGAGAGCACGCCAAAGCTATAGAGCAGCAACAGGGCCATCAGCAGTGGCTGCCATATCTTTTCCCGCTTGCGGATACGGTCGCGCAAGACGGAAAGGCCGAAGGTATTCTTGATATTAAGGACAACTAGCTTAAACAGCATGCTCATTGTTCAGTCAACTCCAGGAAGATGTTTTCCAGTGACTCCTGGTTTTTGGCCTGGTCGCGCAGTTCATCCATGGAGCCGCAGGCAATCAATTTTCCCTTTTTAATAATGCCAATGCGATCGCAGAGCTTTTCAGCTACCTCCAGGACGTGGGTGGAGAAAAACACGGTTTTGCCTCGATCGCAGTGCTCCCGCATCAGGTCTTTAAATAGATGGGCGGAGCGGGGGTCAAGGCCTACCATGGGTTCATCGAGGATCAATACATCGGGATCGTGCAGCCAAGCGCCCGTTAGGGCCAACTTTTGCTGCATACCATGGGAAAAGCTTTGTATCAAATCGCCCACCGCATTAGTGAGTTCGAACATTTCTAGCATGCGGCTGATGCGTTGTCGGCGGACGTCGGCCGGTACTCGGTAGACATCGGCTATAAAATTTAAGTACTCGAGGCCGGTCAACCTTTCGTAGAGGTCCGGGTTATCGGGGACGTACCCTAGACAAGCTTTTGCTTTCAAGGGTTCCTTGGCTATATCATAGCCACTGATGGTAATTCGCCCCGCATCGGCCCGGAGTAACCCTACGGCCATCTTTATGGATGTGGTTTTGCCCGCACCGTTAGGTCCCAGGAAGCCAAAAATCTCGCCGGGCCTGACTTCTAGGCTCAGGTCATCGACGGCCTTAACGGCCCCCTTCTTGTAACTCTTGGATACCTGATCAAACACTAGCATCACACTGGTCCTCCTTCCTCTGTAGGAAAAAACTGCATGGGCATTAGCACTACAATTCTATCATATTCGGTGCTTTTCTGCCTCTGCTCCACACTTCTTCCTACGTATAGAGGGACAATAGGTTTCAGTGCAGCCATGTCGAAAGGTGCAGAATTGTTGCCAAGTTGGTTTATTATTTGTAACCCTTTGGGTCTATTGCCAGAACCAAGTCTTAGTGGTATGCTTTAGGTGCATGTAGTATACGGTATTTTCGTATCCAGTCCCCGTATTTGTGCGAAATAGAACGAACTTCATATGGACCTGGATGATTTACGCGGGAGAGACCGTTTTCAGTAACGGCGCCGAAGGAGCAAACTGGGCTGTGTTGCCGGCAGTCCATTAAACTCTCAGGCAAAAGGGGCCGCGTAAGGACAGAACTCTGGAAAGCTGCTGGGTGCAGCACCGAAGGAGCAATGAGCCATTCTTTTTGGTGGCTTTGAAAAATCTCTCAGGTATTAAAAGACAGAGGCGAATGGCACCCACGGGTGAATTCGTTTTTTGTCTTTTTTTATCGTTTGCGGTTAGAATAAGTATGGGTGGTCACTATGCGGAACAGAGTTATTGTAGTTACCAACAACGGTAGCGTGGAGCTGCTGGAACAGGACATTTTTGTTGCGGGAACACTCTTAGATGTGTTGCGCCGCTGTCGAGATTTGGTGCATCAGGGCCACCAACTGATTTCCCATCCATTGGTGAGTAGTGTGAAGCCCAATGAAACCCCCTATAAGTCGGTGGTGTTGACCAAACAGCGATCTGCGCAAATAGATTTTCGATCCCTCTCTATAATTGAAGCAAGTCTACATACGGCGGAGCGTATGCTACGGGAACGCCCCTTGCAGAAATATCCGGAACGCATCTTGCAAGACTTTCAGTTCATTGATAGGGATTTGCTAGAATCGGCACTATCATCTATACCTCTTTATATTTAGGTTTAACGTTAGTGGTTGGACCGCATTAGGTTTTCCATATAAGTAAGCCAACCAGAACAACTGGCGCAAAAAGGAGGAGGAAAAATGTCTGACAAGATTTATGACATTATCATTGTCGGCGGCGGACCCGGAGGGTTAGCAGCTGCCATTTATGGTGCTCGTTCCCGTCTTGCCACCCTTTTGATTGAGAAAGGCAGGCCCGGCGGTCAGGCTGCTACGACGGAAGACATGGAGAACTATCCCGGCTTTGCCCGTGGAACTACTGGCCCCGGATTGATGGAAGCTTTCACCGAACATGCCAAGTCTTTCGGTGCAGAAATCGTACGGGATGAGGTAGTTAAGGTTGATTTAGAGGGCAAGGTTGTTACCACCAAGTCGGGCAACACCTATCGGAGCAAGACCATCATACTGGCCCCAGGAGCCGTTCCTCGCACCCTCAATATTCCCGGCGAGTTTGCTTTACGCGGTAAGGGCGTATCCTACTGCGCAACCTGCGACGCCGACTTCTTTGAGGATCTTGATATCGTCGTTCTAGGCAATGGCGATGCTGCCGTCGAGGAGGCCAATTACCTCACTAAGTTCGCCAACTCGGTGACGATTATCGTTATCCACGACGAGGGCATTCTGGATGCCGCTCCTATGCTACAGGAGAGAGCCTTCAATAACCCGAAAATCAAGTGGGTTTGGAACTCGACCTTAGCCGAGATTAAGGGCGACGGCCTAGTTGAAAGTGTTGTTATCAAGAACATCAAGACCAACGAGCTTACTGAAATGGAAACCAACGGCGTGTTCATCTATGTGGGCACCGTGCCTCAAACCGACTTCCTCAAGGACAGCGGTCTAGAGATGGATTCTCGTGGTTATATCATCACCAACGAGCAGATGGAAACCAACATCGATGGCGTTTATGCTGTGGGTGATGCTCGCGTCAAGTATCTACGTCAGGTTATTACGGCAGCTGCCGATGGTGCTATTGCTGCTGTGGCTGCTGAAAAATACATTGCGGAGGAAGAAGGTTTCCGTAAGTCGGTTCTAGAAGAAGAACGTCCAGTGGCTGTTGCTTTCTGGTCACCTATGGTACAGAAGGCATTGGAGATGATGCCCAGCATCGAGAACACTGTCGGCGCTTATGGCGACAAGGTTAAGCTGGTCAAGATGGATACTTATCGCAACCAGCGGGTAGCTAAGCGCTATGGTGTCACCAAGAACCCGACCATCGTATTCTTCCACAAAGGCGAGGTTATTGCCACTTTAGTTGAAGACGCCATTAACGAAGGCAGCATCCGCCAAGTTTTGGATAAACTCAGCAAGTAGCTTTCTCCCTCTGCTTAGGCAGATTTTGTATGAGGGCTTTAGTGGATTCCCTCAGACTATATTTAAGGAGGTGAACAAGAATGATAGAAGTACACAAGGAGAACTTTGAAGCCGAAGTGCTGCAAGCTGAAGGCTTAGTCTTGGTTGACTTCTGGGGCCCCAAATGTGAGAAGTGCCTAGCCGTCATGCCGGACGTAGAAGCCCTAGCTGAGAAATATGGCGACAAGGTGAAGTTCTGCAAGTTGGACACCAGCGGTAACCGTCGTCTCGCCATCTCGCAGAAGGTTCTTGGCTTGCCCGTTATCGCTTTCTACCGCAATGGGGAGAAGATTGACGAACTGGCTAAGGACGATGTTACCAAAGAGAACATCGAGGCTAAGATCCTGAGCTTGTTAGCCTAACCCTGTTTTACATAGACAGGGAAAACTTACGGGAGGTGAACCTCTTACATGCGATTGGAACTAGGCAATATCTTCATTAAGGACGTCCAGTTCGGCGCCGAAACGAAGGTAGAAAATGGCGTGCTCTATGTGAACAAAGAAGAGCTAATCGCCCACCTGCAAGATGAGCGCTTAGCCACCATCGATGTGGACCTGGCTCGCCCTGGCGAATCGACCCGCATCGTTCCTGTCAAAGACGCCATTGAACCTCGCGTTAAGGTCGAAGGTCCTGGCGGAGTCTTCCCCGGTTTCGTGGGCAAGGTTGATACCGTCGGTTCCGGGCGTACCCATGTGCTGAAAGGCGCTTGCGTCCTCACCACCGGTAAGGTGGTCGGCTTCCAGGAAGGTATCGTTGATATGAGCGGTCCTGGTGCCGAGTACACTCCTTTCTCCCAGACCTACAATGTTGTTATCATCGCTAATCCGGTGGAAGGTTTAGAGCGTCATGCCCATGAGGCAGCGTTGCGTCTTGCTGGTCTGAAGGCAGCCGCCTACCTAGGCGAAGCCGGCCGCAACGTTACCCCCGACGAAGTCATAACCTATGACTGCCCGCCGTTACAAGAGGCCTTGAAGCAGTACCCCGATCTTCCCAAGGTCGCCTATGTGTACATGCTCCAGAGCCAGGGCTTGCTGCATGACACCTACCTCTATGGTGTGGATGCCAAGCAGATTCTGCCCACGTTTATCTATCCAACAGAGGTCATGGATGGCGCTATTGTTAGCGGTAACTGTGTCTCTGCTTGCGATAAGAACACAACATATCATCACTTAAACAGCCCAATAATCCACGATATGCTGGCGCGGCATGGCAAGGACTTCAACTTCATCGGCGTTGTTGTCACCAATGAGAACGTAACACTTGCCGATAAGGAACGGTCCTCCAACTTCACCGCTAAGTTGGTTGAGTGGTTGGGCGTTGACGGTGCAATCATCTCAGAAGAAGGTTTCGGTAACCCCGATGCTGACCTGATTATGAACTGCACCAAATTGGAGAAGAAGGGTATTAAGACGGTGTGTGTCACCGACGAGTATGCTGGTCGTGACGGCGCATCCCAGTCTCTAGCTGATTCCAGCCCACTGGCCAACGCCGTTGTTACTGCCGGTAACGCCAACGAAATCATTATCCTGCCCCCAATGGAAAAGATCATTGGCGATGCCAGTGCGGATGTTGTTGATGTCATTGCGGGTGGTTTCTCTGGCAGCTTGCGGCCCGACGGTTCGATCATGGCGGAAATCCAGATTATCACTGGTGCCACCAACGAGCTGGGCTTCAACAAGATGTCTGCACGTATGCTCTAAACCCCTGTGTCATTTGTCCATACCAAGAATAAAAGGAAAGGAAGTGCACAGATGCTTAAAGGCAAGAAAGTTGCCATTCTTGGCGATCGCGACGGCGTTCCGGGCCCTGCGATTGAAGAATGCGTCAAACCTTTAGGTGCCGAAGTTGCTTTTAGCGCAACCGAGTGCTTTGTCTGAACGGCTGCCGGTGCCATGGACTTGGAGAATCAACGTCGGATTAAAGAGTTAGCAGAGAAGTACGGTGCTGAGAACGTAGTAGTTATTCTCGGTGGCTCAGAAGCTGAAGCTGCTGGTTTAGCAGCCGAAACCGTGACTGCTGGCGATCCGACTTTCGCCGGTCCTTTGGCAGGAGTCTCGTTGGGACTCGCAGTCTATCACATTTTTGAACTCAAAGACCAAATCGACGAAGCCCTCTGGGATGAGCATATCAGCATGATGGAAATGGTTCTCGACGTGGACGAGATCATCTCCGAGGTTAGCTCCATCCGCGAACAATACTCCCAGTATAAGTAGAATTTCACTACCTTTTCCAAAGGGGGGAAGAACATGAGCGACAAGAAGATAAGAGTGGTCCACTACATCAACCAGTTTTATGCAGGTATCGGCGGCGAAGAGAAAGCTGACGTACCCCCGTCAGAACAGGAAGGCGTGGTGGGTCCTGGTTTGGCGTTAAAAACCGCCTTGGGCAACGAGGCCGAAGTGGTCGCCACTGTTATTTGTGGTGACAGCTATTTCAACGAGAATTTGGAAGAGGCTAGCAAGACCGTCGTTGAGATGATTAAGAAGCACAACCCCGACGTGGTTGTAGCTGGTCCGGCCTTCAATGCCGGCCGTTATGGCGTGGCTTGCGGTGCAGTTGCTAAGGCTGTTTTAGATCAACTGGGCATCCCAGTAGTTTCTGGTATGTTCCCTGAGAACCCCGGTGTCGACATGTATCGCAAGTATGCTTACATTGTTGAAACCGGTAACTCGGCGGCTAGCATGCGGCAAGCAATCCCTCAGATTGCTAAGCTAGTTATCAAGTTGGGTAAAGGCGAGCCCATGGGTACCGCCGCAGAAGAAGGCTACATGGAGCGCGGTGTGCGCAAGAACATCTTCGTGGAGAAGCGTGGTTCTATGCGGGCGGTGGAAATGCTGGTTGCAAAGCTCAACGACCAGCCTTTCATCACCGAGTATCCGATGCCTTCCTTCGACCGCGTGCAACCGGGCAAGGCTATTGCTGATGTCAGCAAGGCCAAAATCGCTCTGGTTACTTCCGGTGGTATTGTGCCGAAGGGTAACCCGGATCGCATTGAGTCTTCCAGCGCTAGCAAATTCGGTAAGTATGACATTGCTGGGGTCTCTGATCTCACAGCAGATACCTATGAGACGGCCCACGGTGGTTACGATCCGACCTACGCTAACACCGATGCCGACCGCGTCCTACCCGTTGACGTATTGCGGGAGATGGAAGCCGAGGGTAAGATCGGCGAACTGCATCGCTACTACTATGCAACCGTCGGTAACGGTACTTCCGTAGCTAACGCAGCCAAGTTTGCCAAGGAAATCGCGGCTCAGCTAGTAGCTGACGGAGTGGATGCGGTAATACTGACCAGTACATGAGGTACCTGTACTCGTTGCGGTGCAACGATGGTTAAAGAAATCGAACGTACTGGGATACCGGTTGTACACATGTGCACGGTTGTACCGATCTCGCTTACAGTTGGTGCCAACCGCATAGTTCCTACCGTTGCTATCCCGCATCCTCTCGGCAACCCGGCACTAAACAAGGCCGACGAGAAGGATCTGCGGCGCAAGCTGGTTGAAAGGGCACTACGGGCTCTCGAGACGCCAGTTGAAGAGCAGACCGTTTTTGACAAGTAAGAAATCAGGCAAGATGGTGATGGGTAATGACTTTAATGTCATTACCCATCCCCTACCCTTTTTATCCGGCGCCTATGCCATAACCAAAGCCCGCAGTGCCGATGCTGTCTCTGGCTACGCTGTCGGCGCAGGGGGAGACAGCACCGGTAGCGGTGCAGCATACTAGGAGGTGAAGTCATGAACTTTCCTGTCATCAAGGCAACGGCCTATGCGCTAGTTCATGCTCCTAACATTTTGCTTGAGCATGGTACTACCCAGAGCATGGAGCTTGCCAAGAACCCGGAATCCGAGTATCTCAAGAAGTTACCTTCGCACCTTCGGTCCTACGAAGAAGTGGTGGCCTACCCGCCCAACCAGACCTACATTGGCGCCATACGCCCCGACGATCTGGCGAAAATGCCCCAGCCGTGGTATGAGAACCGCGTAGAAAAGGCCTCCCGTTTTGCCAAATATGGTGAGATCATGCCAGAGGATGAGTTCTACGCTCTCATGAAGATCGTTGATGCTTTTGACCTAGTTCGGTTGGAGAAGTCCTTTGTGCAAGAAGTAAAGGCTAAGTTGGTTCAGCATCCGCTTTTTGACGAGAATGATCTGGCCAGACTGGGCGAGGGCGTCGATCTAGCCGAGATAGAAAAAGTAGTCAACGCTCATACCGCTGAGGCCTTGCGCCTAGGCGATCGCTTGGTTGGTTCTGTGTCACAGGCCCACGATAGCGACCTTGCTTTAACTTCCCACATCATGTATGAAAACCTAGCCGCTAAAGCTTCCGCCACTTTAGTTCTGCGTCATCTAATCAAGAACAGTGGCATTGACCCGCTAGAGATCGATTATATTGTGGAGTGTTCCGAGGAGGCTGCTGGCGACATGAACCAGCGTGGCGGCGGCAACTTTGCTAAAGCTATTGGTGAAATGTGTGGCCTCAAGAATGCCACGGGTAGTGACGTGCGTAGCTTCTGCGCTGGTCCCGCCCATGCCATGGTTTATGCCGCTGCTTTGGTCAAAGCTGGCGTTTACAAGAACGTAGTTGTAGTTGCTGGTGGGGCTACCGCCAAGCTCGGTATGAATGGTCGTGACCATGTGAATAAGGGCATGCCTGTTCTAGAAGACGTGCTGGGCGCCTTTGCCGTGCTCGTAACCGAGAACGATGGTGTTAACCCCATTATCCGTACCGACGTGGTTGGTCGTCATAAGATCGGTTCTGGAGCCTCACCGCAGGCGGTTATGAGCGCCCTTGTTACCGATCCACTAGATCGGGCCGGTATAAGCATTAAAGATATCGATCGCTACGCACCCGAAATGCAGAACCCGGAAATCACCGTTCCTGCCGGCGCCGGTAATGTTCCGGAAGCTAACTATAAGATGATTGCTGCTCTAGGTGTTAAACGGGGTGACTTGGAGCGCAACGAGATTAACAACTTTGTTGCCGAGCACGGTATGCCCGGTTTTGCTCCTACCCAGGGTCACATTCCGTCGGGTGTTCCTTTTATCGGCCCTGGCCGTGAGATGATCCTCGAAGGTTCCATTAAGAACTTTATGATCGTCGGCAAAGGATCTCTGTTCTTGGCCCGTTTAACTAACCTATTCGATGGTGTTACATTCTTGGTCGAGAAGAACCCCGGTTTACAAGCCCAAGTGGCCGATAGTAGTGTTTCTGCTGACGAAGTTCGTCGCTTGATTGCCGAAGCCATGAGGGAGTTGGCCAAGTCTCTAGCTTAACACCTGGTTTTGGTATTAGCGACTTAGACCTTTTCGAGGAGGTGACACAATGTCAGATACAGCAAAGAAAATAGTGGCACAGGTCTTTAACCAGATTGCTGATGCGCTGGAGACAGGTGTCTTTGGAGAGCGGACCCGGGTCGGCGTTACTGTTCTTGGTAGCGAGCACGGTGTTGATGAAATCGTGCGCGGCGCAGAAATGGCTCAGGCTGCTAATCCCGATATCGAAGTTGTCTTGATTGGACCTGAGGTTAAGAGCAATCTACCTCGCATTCACGCTGATGACGAAAAGGCACAACATAAGGCTATGGAACAGGCCCTGGAGAAGGGCGAGTTGGCCGCCTGTGTTACTATGCATTATAGTTTCCCCATTGGTGTTTCTACCGTTGGTCGCGTGATTACGCCTGGTCGTGGCCGCGAAATGTTTCTGGCCACCACCACTGGTACATCTGCGACTGATCGGGTAGAGGCCATGGTGAAGAACGCCATCTACGGTATCGCCACAGCGAAAGCCAAAGGCATTGCCAATCCAACCGTAGGTATTCTTAACGTGGACGCCGCCCGCCAAGTAGAGAGGGCGTTGAGGGAGCTATCTCAAAACGGCTATACCATCAACTTCGCCGAAAGCGTGCGTGCCGACGGTGGTTCGGTCATGCGGGGTAACGATCTGCTGATGGGTGCTCCCGATGTCATGGTTACCGATACCCTTACTGGCAATGTGCTCATGAAGGTGTTCTCCGCGTATACAAGCGGAGGGGACTATGAAACCACCGGTTATGGCTATGGTCCGGGCATTGGCGAAGGATACGACAAGATAATCCTCATTCTCTCCCGTGCTTCCGGCGCACCCGTAGTGGCCAACGCTCTGAAGTTTGCGGCCGAGGTGGCCAAGGGCAACCTGTTGCAGGTAGTCGCCCAAGAGTTCGCTGCTGCCAACAAGGCCGGTCTAAAGGAACTCTTCAAGAAACAGGCTAAGGCAGCTGCCGCCGCCGAACCAGAGGAAGTCACCGCCCCGCCGGCGAAGGTGGTTACCGAGGAGATCCCCGGCATTGACATCTTGCAGCTGGAAGACGCACAGCAGGTTGTCTGGAAGGCTGGTATCTACGTGGCGACTGGTATGGGCTGCACCGGCCCGGTCATTCTCACCGCCCCCGAGGACTACGACAAAGTAGTCGAGATCCTCACCAAGGCTGGCTATATCGGTTAACCTTTATATACAGCGCAAAAAGCGCGTGGCACAACTGCCACGCGCTTTTCATTCGGGTTTGTGTGCCATAGGCCGGAGGGGATAGCTAGGGGACTGGCTATCGCCGATGTACCTACGCAAAGACCCCTCCGGCCCTTTGCTCAGATATAGATGAAGGGGAAGGGCAGCATGGCCGCGTGAAGTTCCGGCATTAGAAGGAGTAAAAGAGCGTAGACCAAGAGCAGCAAGAGCTTCGCTTAGCCAAAGTGTGAGGTGAGATTCGCCATCAAAGCTGTAGAGGGAAAAACTTAATGGTGGGGCTTGTTGACAATCATCAGAAAGAAATGGTAAATAGTGGTGAACGTGGGAGGTCAGATTTAATCACTCCTCGCGTGGACACCCCGATTTGCGGATATAGGCATTGTGTCAGCCGTTTGATGCCTGCTAGTGAGTATGAGCTATTATGGGAGGTGAAGTCAGGTATGAAGAGGGTATTAGTTTCGCTGTTTGCAGTTATGGTCTTGTTTGCTGTGATTGCATCAGCTTCGCCGCCTGCAAGCACTCCATCAGCTACTAATCAAGTTACCAAGACTCCAGTTACTGCTGCTGAGCTAGGCTTGAGTGACGCTCTGGCGAATTACCTAAAAGCCCATGATCTTGAGCCTATTGGCTTTAACGAACGTGGGGACTTGCTTACGTGGTCCGCTGCCCATAACGGTCACGTGATAATTGGCCACGATGCTTTAGGTCATCCATGGTTTGAAACGTATTATGGCTTGGCCACTAACCCCCTAGAAGTTCAAGTTCATAGCGTTAGTTAAGCGAGGTAGGTGCCGCTTATGGCCATTTGCCTCGCTCTTTTCTGCTACTCAGTAGTGCTTCTAACCGTTGCCTACACTAGATAAACAAGGAAAAGAAGACCCAACAATGAGTAGAGTAGGAGCCAAAGAAAGCCGAGCCAACTTCCTGCCCGCCGCGCAGCCCCAGATTTTCCTGCCATTAAGGATTTGAAAGCTCCTATTGCTCCAGGAAGAAAGCAGATAACAATGATTCCTCCCAGCTCAAACTTCTCTAGATACTTGATGGAGACTGGCAATATATTGGGTGTCCGCGTGAAGATCAACCTTGCGATGGCGAAGACGCCGAAGGCAAAGGGCAATAGTAATAGGGTCAGCCGCTTACTAATTTTCTTCAATTCAAATGCGATGCGCTCGCTATCTTTCTGTTCTACCATAGCGTATACCGAATCCATAATACTCGAACCGATAGGCAGAGGTAGAATGGCTAGTACAGGTGTGGATAGGGCCACCAGTTTTACTAAAGCGTTATAGATAAACGCCACCCCAGCAGCTATTTGATCAATGAACACGATTAAATCCTCCTTAAAAAGTGGCTCATATTACTAATATTCTGGACTACAACGTTTGAACCCTTCTGTGGCTTAGGAAGGAGATAAAAAGACACGGACAGCTTGCACTAGAAAGCACGCCGTCCGTGTTGCGTTTTATCAGTTAGCCGTAGATGATTTCCGCTCTGGCGCCCTTTTCATCCAAGGTGAGTATGGCCACTGACGGGCGCGGTTCGCCACGGGGATCGGTGGCCGAACCTGGGTTGAGCAATAGTTGGTTACCGTGCTGCTGATTATAGGGTTGATGGCTGTGGCCGAAAACGATTATGTCGGCTTCTGGGAAGGTATGTAAGGCCCGCTCGGGCGTGGTCTCACCATTGCCCAAATGGCCATGGGTGAGGCCCACCTTGAAACCATTTAGCTCCAGCGTTGTTCTTTGTCCCAAAATATCAGTGACCGCCTCCGAATCGGTATTGCCGGCAATGGCGGTGGTTGGGGCCAGTTCATTTAGCTCCCGCAATACTGACCAGTCGTTGATATCACCGGCGTGCAGTATTAAATCCACGTTGGTGAAAGCTTCCCTTACAAAGTGGGGGAGGGTGTTGCCGCGACGGGGCATATGGGTATCGGAGATCACACCAATCCGCATATAGATCATCCTTTCTCTGATAAGTACTTTATTTTACCATAGCAAGACAGGCAGCCAAAAGAGGCTGCCTGTTGCTTAAAGAGACTTGCAAGACCGTCGTTGCGGCTAAGGCAATGGCCGTACGCCTGTCCCTTACCAGTACAATACGGCCTCTTTGCTAACAGCTAAAGCTCCCGTGCCAAGAGAGCAGCACCCAGGGCGCCGGTAAACTGGCAATCGGTGGGCGTAAGCAGTGATACCTTGAGTTCTTCTTCTAGGGCGCGGCGTATACCCCCATTCTTGGCCACGCCACCAGTAAAGGCCACCGGGCCCACCACGCCAACCCGGGCTGCCATGGCGGCCACCCGTTTGGCCACCGACTGATGCAGACCGGCAACTAGACCACCACGACTCTTGCCTTGAGCCAGATGGCCAATGATCTCCGATTCAGCAAAGACGGTGCACATGCTGTTGATGCTTACCATTTCGTCGGGCACCTCTGCATCGGCTAGTTCCGAGACGTCCATACCAAGTACTTGCGCCATGACCTGCAGAAAGCGGCCGGTTCCGGCGGCACACTTATCGTTCATGGCAAAGTCGATTATCTTGCCTGCCCCGTTGAGGCGGATTACTTTGCTATCTTGACCACCGATGTCGATGATTGTGCGCACTTCTGGCAATAGGGAGGTGAGACCCTTGGCGTGACAAGTGATCTCCGTAATCGCCTTGTTGGCCTCAGGCACTGAGATTCGGCCATAGCCAGTGGCTACTATAGCGTCTATGTCATCACGATTGATGTCGGCAAGGCGTGTCAGCTCTGCGATCAACTGTTGCCCCGTATCGCGGGGGCTCCAGCCTGTAGGTATTACCACCTGCCAGTTTGCGTTAGGGGTCAGCAGCACGCCCTTGGCAGCCACTGACCCGATGTCCAATCCCAGCGTAATCACTTCTAGCGAGTCATCTCCAGTAAAGCTTCAATTCGTACTTTCAGAGTCTCCACATCCGAGTTGGAGTAGTCGGTTTCTAAGTGCAGGTAGGGAAGACCTAAGTCCTTAACCATTTGACCCACACTATAAGCCTCAATGTTATAAGTATGGCAAGCCTGCCAGGTGAGGTCGATTACCGCAGCAACCTTAAATTCTTCAATCATGCGCCGCAGCAGATCTAACCGGCGAGGGTTAGGGCTCATGATGGAACAAGGAATCTGGATGTATTTCTCGGCTAAGGCCATAATCGGATCCTCATGGTCCGGGTCGGCTTGCAACTCTAAAGTTTTGTAACCAGTGCAGTTTTCCATGGCTACCATGTCGGCACCCAACTCTTCAATGATTCTAATCACCTTTTCGCTACCCATGCCCATGGGGCAACCGGTAACCAGAACCCGGGGGCGGTCGGTAGGTTGAGCGTCGGCCTTTTCCTTTAGTAGCTTGGCTTTAAGTTCTTGTGCTGCTCTGATACCATCCCGCTTGTCAATGGCAAACATGCTGGACCAGCTGGCCCGCAGCAGTTCCACATTGGGTATAAGCGGTGGGTTTTGCTTATTGGTATCTAACAGGTCTTTGATGGCTTGGCGTTCTTCATTCACGATCCTAATCGCCTCGCGAAGATTCTCATCGGTAATAGTTACTTGGAACTCTTCTTCAATGCGTTTTTTGAGGCGACAAATCTCAGCTGCCCACAGTGCCAACGCTTCTTCGCCCTCCTGGGTGGAAGGCAGTTGCATCACGTGGACTGGCTTCTTGGCTTGCATTAACTCAAACATCTTCTTCTTGCCATCGCAGGTTGTCTCACCCACTATGAGGTCGGATAAGACGAAGTAGGGGCAGCTATCGGTGATAGCAAAACCATAAGAAGACTTGATCAATGGACAAAGATTGCGGGGAAGATGCTCCTCCGCCGCTGCGATCGGGTCTTCCTTAGTCCCGCAGAGACTCACGGGGACAGCACCGGCAGCTATAGCCAGCTCTTGGGGGAAGAAGGTGCAGTAGGCACCTATTACCTTGAGCCCCTCCTTGCGGCCATCGAGCATAGCTTGTAGGCCATCGGCACGCAACTTATCAAAAATGCTCATCCAGACAAACCTCCCAAAATTATAAGTTTCTGGCTATGTAATCTGGTCGTTCTACACAAAGCCATTACTACTATACTATAAACGAGGTTATATTAACAGTAAATCTTTTTTATAGTAGCTTGTGAAAAGAGTAATATAAGGAAGTTTAATGTTACACATTTAACAAGATGATGTATAATAGCGATGGCATCAGCCCCCATTTCAGGAAAAAGGGGAGCAAAAGAAGGAGGCAGAGTTAGAAAATGCACAAACGTATCATCACGACTCTAGTACTGCTGCTCATGGTCGCGGTTGTTGCCGTCGGTTGCGGCGACAAGAATGAGCAAGCCCAGTTGCCCGTGTTCAAGGTGGGCTATGGATTTAGCAGTCACGAAGCGGCCTTTATGGTGGCGGCCAAAGAAGGAAAGTCTATTTCCGACAAGGTTTATCTGGAAGAGGTCGTGGAGCGCCAGTTGTATCGACTCCACGCCGACGGCAAGGCGATTGCCGACTTGGAGCTGGTTACTGTTACCGGTGGTAACCAGGGTATGCAGCTTATGTCACAAGGCCACATTGATTTTGCCACTGGCTCCTCGGCAGCTTTAATGGCAGCCGTTGATAAGGGTGGTACCATGAAAGGCCTTTGTCCCATACATACGGGCGGAATCGCGGTTGTGGCTTTAGAAGAGTTCCCTGCTAACAACTGGGAAGAGTTCTTGGCCGTAGTAAATGCCAGCAAGAAGCCCATTAAGATTGGCTATCATTCGCCCACTAGTGCTCCCATCATTCTCTTTGAGAAGGTAGTCAAGGAAGCCGGACTTACTACCACCGGTGATCCGAACAACACCAGCGCCGACTTTCTGTTGGTTGACCTCAAGGACACTAAGAACCTGGTGCCTGCTCTGAACAGCAAGCAAGTGGACGCTTGGGTCGGGCCTTCACCTAATCCGGAAGTCGCCGTTACAACAGGTGTAGGTAAGATCGTCTTAGACATGAAAGATATGCCCCCTAAGGGCCAATGGGATGATTTCCCTTGCTGCGTACTTTCTACGTCGGCAGAGATGATAGCCAAGCATCCGAGAATCGTTGAGGCTATGGTGCAAGTGATGACTGATGCGGCCAATTATGCCATGCAGTATCCAGAGAAGCTGGTAGCCATTATGGTAGACTGGGCTGGTGTTCCGGAAGCGGCGGCTAGGATCAATGCGGTAAAATATACTACCGACAACAATGATAAGTTCATAGCTGGTGAAGGTATCATCTACGAGGCCCTGCAGGCAACCGATAAGATCAATGACCGGTTTAAGGATGTCCCCTTTGCCGAGGCAGCTGAACAGCTCTTCGATTTCAGCTTTATCAACGAGGTCTTAGGTAAATAAGGCGTAACATTGTAGGAGCCATGGCGGGAAGGACGCCTTTCCGCTGTGGCTCTTATTGAGAGGTAAAGGAGGAGTCAGCAATTGACCTCAGTAGATAAGGGCCCTAGGAAGGTAGGTCCCGCTCCAAAACACTGTTGGCGCCTTTTGCGGCCGTTGGTCGCCCCGATGATGCTTTTTGTGGTCTGGCAGTTGATGGCCTTGCGTCTAGGAAACTTTCTCATTCTACCGCCCCTTGACGCCGTAGTTAGGATTCTGCTCAACCCGTTTCAAGACTTGCTGCGCCTAGGCTCCATGGTACACAATGCCCAAGTCAGCTTGGTACGCGTTCTGCTTGGCTACAGCATGGCTGCTTTGATTGGTATCCCTTTGGGGATATTGATGGGTTACTCGGCCCGCGCTCGAGCAGCTTTGCAGGGGGTGTTATCCATGTTGCGGCCCATACCACCTCTGGCGTGGGTGCCCCTTATTCTGGCGTGGTTTGGTACGGCCAGCCTGGCTACGCTCTTCGGGCTACGCGGTGGCGCTGGCTATGTGTACTTGAGCAATATTCGGGTATCTATGGTGTTTATAATCTTTATCTCGTCCTTTTTCCCCATACTAATAAACACCATGTTTGGAGTACGTAACGTGCGTCGAACTCTGTTGGACTCGGCCCTAACACTGGGAGCCAGTCAAGGCGACCTAATCCGTAAGGTGATCTTGCCGGCGGCACTGCCTAGCATTTTCACCGGGCTACGGGGCGGTATGGGAGCAGCCTGGGGTAGTCTGGTGGCTGCCGAGATGCTGCCAGGTAGCATAGCAGGACTTGGCTACCTTATATCGCACGCCCAATCCTATTCCCGCACCGATATTGTTATGGCCGGTATGATTGCCATTAGTATTATCGGCTCTGCTCTCGACTTCCTCTTCCGCCTAGTGGAAGAGAAAAAGTTCAAATGGCAGAGTCTGGCGAGATAGGGGTGAAGTAATGCCAGAGATTATCAAGTTGGCTGGTGTAAGCAAGGTTTTTGTTTCCGAAAAGGGTCAGGAAGTGCTGGCCGTTGATAATGTGAGTATCGTGGTTAATGAATCTGAGTTCGTCTGCTTGTTGGGGCCTAGCGGCTCGGGCAAGTCCACCATCCTACGCATGTTAGCGGGCTTGACTCCGGTTACAGCTGGTAAGGTGGAAGTTTTGGGGCAAGAAGTAAGGTCACCGCGATCAGAGGCTAGCATGGTGCTGCAAGACTATTCTCTCTTACCTTGGAGGAGCGTAGTGGAAAACGTGGCTTTTGGGTTGGAGCTACGAAAAGTTCCTAAGGAAGAGAGGCTACGCATCGCCCATGAGATGGTGGAATTGGTGGGTTTGGGCGAGTTTGCTCATGCCTCGCCCTACGAGCTTTCCGGAGGTATGCAGCAGAGGGCTGCCATTGCCCGTGCCTTGGCCACCAATCCACGTATCCTCTATATGGACGAACCTTTTGGGGCTTTGGATGCTTTCACGCGGCGGCAAATGCAGCAGGAGCTGCTTTCCTTGTGGCTTAAGGATAAAAAGACAGTGGTGTTTGTTACCCATAGTGTGGAAGAGGCT